>DASRHW010000022.1:0-2870 GCA_035650375.1 Solirubrobacteraceae bacterium
TCGAACGCGCTCGCGCTGGTGCTCTGCGTCGGCATCGTCGGCCTCGGCGGCTGGCTGTTCTGGAAGCTCGTCCGCGTGATGGCGCGGATGCAGGCGCCGTCGCGCCGGCTCGACCCGTAGCCGCCCGCGAGCGGTCGGCGCGCCATGGAGGCCCTCCGTGTCGCTATGTTCAGCGCATGGCTGATTCCTCCTTCGATTGCGTCGTTATTGGCTCCGGACCGGGCGGCTACGTAGCTGCGATCCGGGCTGCACAGCTCGGCTTGAAGACCGCCGTGATCGAGAAGGATCAGGTCGGCGGGCGCTGCCTGAACGTCGCCTGCATCCCCGCCAAGGCCGTGCTTCGCGTCGCCGACGTCCTCGAGGAGATCCGCGAGGCGAACGAGTTCGGCATCACCGTCTCGGAGCCTTCCGTCGACTTCGCCGCCGTCGGCGCGCGCCGCGAGAAGGTCATCAGCACGCTGACGGGCGGCGTCGCCGGGCTGATGAAGAAGAACGGCATCGAGGTCATCAACGGCGTCGGTTCGGTCACCGCCGAGGGCAACGTCAAGCTCGGCGGCGCGGCCGACGGCACCGAGATCGCGGTCTCCAAGGCCGTCATCCTCGCGACCGGCAGCGTCAAGCGGCCGATCCCCGGCACGTCGTTCGAGGGTCGCGTCATCGGCACCGAGGAGGCCTGGGCGCTGTCCGAGCTGCCGAAGACGCTCGTCGTCGTCGGCGCCGGTGCGTCGGGCACCGAGATCGCCTCCGCCTACGCGCGGCTCGGCACCGAGGTGAAGCTGTTCGAGGGCCTCGACCGCGTGCTGCCGTCCGAGGACGCCGACATCTCCAAGCTCGCCGAGCGCGGCTTCAAGAAGCAGGGCATCGAGGTCCACACGAAGACGTTCGTCGAGAACGTCGTCTCGCAGGCCGACAAGGTCACCTTCAGCTACGGCGACGAGACCGGCGAGGCCGAATGGCTCGTGATCGCCGCCGGCCGCGGTCCCGACATCGAGGGCCTCGGGCTCGACACTGCCGGCGTCAAGCTCAACGAGCAGGGCCTGATCGAGGTCGACGGGCACCTGCGCACGTCGGTCAAGGGCGTCTGGGCGATCGGCGACCTGGTCCCCGGCCCGGCGCTCGCGCACAAGGCGTCGGACGAGGGCATCATCGCCGTCGAGGACGCCGTCGGCCTCGCCACCCACCCGATCGCCTACATCGACATTCCGCGCGCCACGTTCTGCACGCCCAACGTCGCGTCGTTCGGGCTCACCGAGGCGCAGGCCAAGGAGCAGGGCTACGACGTCGTCGTCGGCAAGGTGCCCTACGGCGCCGTCGGCGCCGGCATCGTCTACGGCGACCGCTCCGGCATCGTCAAGATCGTCGGCGACAAGAAGTACGGCGAGATCCTCGGCGGCCACGTGATCGGCGCGAAGGCGACGGAGCTGATCCAGGAGCTCGTCAACGTGCGCGCGCTCGAGGGTGGCTACCCCGAGGTCGCGCGCATGGTCCACGGGCATCCGACCTTCTCCGAAGCGGTCATGGAAGCGGCAAGGGCCGCCGATGGCTGGCTCATCCACGGCTGAGAGCACGTCGAAGCGCTTCTACTTCGACTTCGCCGACCCGGCGGCCTACCTCGAGGCCGAGCGGCTTCGCGTCGAGGACCTGACGCTGGAGTGGGTGCCGGTGCTGCGGCCGCCGGCGCCGCGCTGCGCCGAGGAGATCGCGGCGCTGCGCGAGGACGTCGAGCGCCGCGCCGCCGCGATGGGGCTGCAGCCGGTGCGCTGGCCGGAGCGGTTCCCGTTCGACAGCGAGCGGGCGATGCTGGCGGCGACCTACGCGAAGGCCATCGGCCGCGCGGTCGCCTTCTCGCTCGCGGCCTTCCGCCAGGCCTACGCCGCCGGCAGGCCGCTCGACAGCGACGACAACATCGTCATCGCCGGCGCCGCCTGTGAGATGCATCCGCGCGCGCTGCTGACCGCGATCGGGACGCGGTCCACGCGCGAGACGCTCGAGCGGGCCAGCGCCGAAGCCGCGGCCGCGCCATGAGGGCGCAGCGCGCCTACCGGCTGCTGCACACCAAGGGCGGCAGAGCACCGAGCCGCTTCGCCGCGCACGATCGCTTCGACCAGGTCGAGGTCGTCGAGATCGCCTCGGGCGAGACGATCATGCTCTGGGACATGCCCGCGCGCGACGTCCGGGCGCTGCTGCGCGAGCTGCGAGCCGACCTCGCGCTGCTCGACGAGGAGCAGTTCATCGCCCGCTGGCGCGAGCGCTGACGGCCGAGCGAGGCCCGAATCGATCGTTCGGGCACGAACTTAGGAGCCGCCGCGAACGCCGGTGAGTGGGTACATTCACCGGCAATGTTCTCTCGCGCTCCCAGCGCCTTCACAGGACGGTCCTGAACCAAATGGCCGACGTCGTCATGCCTCGCCTCTCGGACTCGATGGAAGAGGGCACGATCCTCAAGTGGCTCAAGCCTGCCGGGACCGAGGTCGGTAGCGGCGAGGAGCTCGTCGAGATCGAGACCGACAAGGCGACGATGACCTACGAGGCCGACGCCGCAGGCGTGCTCGAGATCGTCGCCGCGGAAGGCGACACGCTGCCGATCGGCGCCGTCATCGCCCGCATCGGCGGCGGCGGTGGTGCCGACGCGTCTGGCAACGGCCAGGCCGCGCCTGCCGCCGAGGCTGCTGCGCCCGAGCCGGCCGCCGCGGCCGAGGCGCCCGCCGAGAAGCCGGCGCCCGCACCGGCCGCCGCAGCGCCGGCGGCTCCCGCCGCGCCCGCGCCGCAGCGCGAGCCGGGTGAGCGCGTCAAGGCCTCGCCGCTGGCACGCCGCCTCGCGAGCGAGCAGGGCATCGACATCGCGACGCTGTCGGGCACCGGCATCGGCG
>DASRHW010000023.1:0-32244 GCA_035650375.1 Solirubrobacteraceae bacterium
GGCGTGACGATCACGCGGTCACGGCCGATCTCCTCGATCCGCCACGATGACGCCCCGAGCAGGAAGACCTGGCCCGCGCGCGCTTCGTAGACCATCTCCTCGTCGAGCTCGCCGACGCGGCGGCCGTCGGGCAGGACGACGCTGAACATGCCGCGGTCGGGGATCGTGCCGGCGTTGACGATCGCGAGCTGGCGCGCGCCCTTGCGCGGCCGGATCGTGCCGGCGAGACGGTCCCAGACGATCCGCGGGCGCAGCTCGCCGAACTCCGCGCTCGGGTAGCGGCCGTCGAGCATGTCGAGCACGTTCTCCAGCAACGGGCGCGGCAGCTCGGCGTAGGAGTGCGTCGCGGTGACTAGCGCGTAGAGCTCGTCGACGTCGGTGACGTCCGCGAATTCGTCCGCCTCCGGCGAGTTACCGCCGGTGCCCTCGGCAGAGGCGGCGATCGCGACGATCTGCTGGGCCAGCACGTCGAGCGCGTTGCGCGGTACGACGGTCGGCTCGATCTTGCCCTCGCGCATCAGCTTGACGACGACCGCGCTCTCGAGCAGGTCGGCGCGGAACTTGGGGAAGATCCGGCCCTTCGAGACGTCGCCGACGCCGTGCCCGGCGCGGCCGATCCGCTGCAGCCCGCGCGCGACCGATTTCGGCGACTCGACCTGCAGCACGAGGTCGACGGCGCCCATGTCGATGCCGAGCTCGAGCGACGAGGTTGCGACCAGGCACGGCAGCCGCCCGGCCTTGAGCATCTCCTCGACGACGAGCCGCTCCTCGCGCGCGAGCGAGCCGTGGTGGGCGCGTGCGAGCTCGCGCGGTGGCGCGTCGTCGTCGAGCTCCGCGTTGGCGAGCTCGTTCAGACGCAGCGCCAGCCGCTCGGCGCCGCGGCGGTTGTTGACGAAGATGATCGTCGAGCGGTGCGCGAGCACGAGCTCGAGCAGCTGCGGGTACATCGCCGGCCAGATCGAGCGCCGCGTCGCCTCGCTCGCCATGCCGTCGGCGTCGAGCGGATCGGTGCCGTTCGTCGCCGTGATCGTCGCATCCGGCTCGAGCATCGACTCGACCGGCACGCGGATCTCGATGTCGAGCTCCTTGCGCACACCCGTGTCGACGACGCGGCAGCTGCGCCCTGGGCCGACCAGGAAGCGCCCGATCTCCTCGAGCGGGTTCTGCGTCGCCGACAGGCCGATGCGCTGGATCGGCTGATCGTGGGTGACGTTGCGCTCGAGCCGCTCCAGCGTCAGCGCCAGATGCGAGCCGCGCTTCGTTCCCGCGACGGCGTGGATCTCGTCGACGATCACGGTCTCGACGTCGCGAAGGATCTCGCGCGCCTGCGAGGTCAGCATCAGGTACAGCGACTCGGGCGTCGTGATCAGGATGTCCGGCGGCGTTCGCCGGATCGCCATCCGCTCGCGCTGCGAGGTGTCGCCGGTGCGCACGGCGACGGTCAGGTCGAGCGGCGGGAGTGAGCGAACGCGGGACCCGCCTCCGGCCTCACATGAGGCCTCCGGCACCCGCGAGCGGATACCGCGCAGCGGAGCACGCAGGTTGCGCTCGACGTCGTAGCTCAGCGCCTTCAGCGGCGAGACGTAGACGACGCGCGTCTTGCGCTCTTGGCGCGTCGTCAGGCGGTCGATCGCCCAGAGGAACGCGGCGAGCGTCTTGCCGGATCCGGTCGGGGCGCTGATGAGGACGTTCTCGCCGGAGGCGATCGCCGGCCATGCCTGTTCCTGGGCAGGCGTCGGCGCCTCGAAGGCGTTGTCGAACCACGTTCGAACTGCGGGCGTGAACGACGACAACGGCACGTATCCAGCCTACGGACGGGGTGGTCGCCATGGGAGTGGCGTTGCGCCGTCTGCCCCTCAGGCGCCGTCGGCGAGCTCGATCGCGCGGCGCAGCAGCGTGTCGATCATCGGCTCGGTCAGTTTGCCGGTGAACGTGTTCTGCTGGCTCGGATGGAAACAGCCGAGCAGCGTCCATCCGCCGACCCGTGCCTCGGCGCTGTGGCCGAAGCGCGGCTTCGGCGACTGCTGCTCGTCGCGCGCGGCGAGCAGCCGCAGGGCCGCGTCCCAGGCGAACGCGCCGAGGCACACGATGACGCGCAGCCGCGGCAGCAGCTCGAGCTCGCGCAGCGACCACGGCAGGCACGTGTCGCGCTCGGCCGGCAACGGCTTGTTCGCCGGCGGGGCGCAGCGCACGGCGGCCGTGACCCAGGCGTCGTGCAACTCGAGCCCGTCGCCGAGGCCGGTCGACGTCGGCTGGTTGGCGAGGCCGGCACGGTGCATCGCCGCGTAGAGGAAGTCTCCGGAGCGGTCGCCGGTGAAGACCCGGCCGGTGCGGTTGGCGCCGTGGGCGGCGGGAGCGAGCCCGAGCAACAGCAGGCGTGCGGCGGGATCGCCGAAGCCGGCGACGGGGCGGCCCCAGTAGTCCTGCGCCGCGAACGCGGCGCGCTTGACCTCGGCGACCTCCTCGCGCCAGGCGACGAGTCGCGGGCAGGCGCGGCAGCTTGTCACGGCCGCGGCGAGCGCGGGGAGGCCGGTGGCCGCGGCTGCCGCGGCGGCGGTCCCGCCGGCGTTCTCCGGGATCGCACCGAGGGCGCCGGGCATGCCCTCGAGCCTATCCGTCACGTAGGCTTGCGCCCTCATGCGTCGTCTTGCGGTTCTGCCCCTTCTCGCCCTCTCCGCGGCGGCGCTCTCGGTCGCCGGCTGCGGTGAGACCGACAACAGCAAGGACTACACCGGAGCGCGCAAGGACGTCGCGACCGCGATCGACGACATCTCGACGCACGGCCGCAAGCTCGAGGCACGCAAGATCTGCGACGGCTTCATGACGACGGAGCTGAAGGCCCAGCTCGCGGCGCAGGCGGTCAAGAGCGGGCGCGGCACGGATTGCGCCGACCAGCTCAAGGACTCGCTGCGTGACACCGACGTGTTCGAGATGGACGTGAAGTCGATCGCCGTCGCGGGGGACACGGCGACCGTCAAATTCACGTTCGATACGTCGGCGGACCCGGACCCGGCCGGCACGCTGGAGCTCGTCAACCAGCGCGGCTGGCGGCTGTCGAAGCTTCCCTGAGGTTCTCGACGCGTCGCAGGATCTAGCCGAGCGACTTGCCGTACTGCCGCTCGTAGTAGGCGCGGTAGTCGCCGGAGCGGATCGGCTCCCACCAGGCGGTGTTGTCGCGGTACCAGTCGACCGTGCGCTCGAGGCCTTCGGCAAAGCGCACCTGCGCCTCCCAGCCCAGCGCTCGCGCCTTCTCCGAACCGAGCGAGTAGCGGCGGTCATGCCCCGGGCGGTCGGTGACGTAGTCGATCAGCGACTCGTCCCGGCCGGTGAGCTCGATGATCCGCTTGACGACCTCGATGTTGGTCGACTCGTCCGGGCCGCCGACGTTGTACGCCTCGCCCGGCCGGCCGTGCGCGAGCACGTGGCCGATGCCGCGGCAGAAGTCCTCGACGTAGATCCAGTTGCGAACCTGGAGCCCGTCGCCGTAGACCGGCAGCGAATCGCCGTGCAACGCGTTGAGCACGATCAGCGGGATCAGCTTCTCCGGGTACTGGAACGGTCCGTAGTTGTTCGAGCCGCGGCAGATCAGGGTCTCGGTGCCGTAGGTGTGGAAGTACGACGAGACGAGCAGGTCGGCGCCGGCCTTCGTCGCGCTGTAGGGCGAGGAAGGCTGGAGCGGCGAGGACTCGGTGAACGAGCCCTCCTCGATCGAGCCGTAGACCTCGTCGGTCGACACCTGCAGGTAGCGGACGCCGGCGACGCGGACCGCCTCCAGCAGCACCCAGGTTCCGACGGCGTGTGTCCGCACGAACGCGTCCGGCTCGGCGATCGAGCGATCGACGTGCGTCTCGGCGGCGAAGTTGACGACCGCGTCGACGCCGTCGAGCGCGCTGCGCACGCTGTCGGCGTCCTCGATCCCGGCGACGACGAGCTCGACGTCGAGGTCAGCGAGGTTCTCGCGCCTGCCGGCGTAGGTGAGCTTGTCGAGCACGCGCACGTCGTCGCCGTGCTCGCGGACGCGCTGGCGGACGAAGTTCGAGCCGATGAACCCGGCGCCGCCACAGACCAACAGCTTCATCCTTGCTCCTTCAGGTAGGCGGCCACGTGGTCCTGCCATGGCGGCAGGACGATCGAATCGTCGCGCTCGCTTCCGAGCACGCTCCAGGCCGGGCGTGGTGCGGGCCGGACGAACTCGTCGCTCGAGACCGCGATCACGTCGCAGTCGGCGCCCGCGACGCGGAACGTCTCGACGGCGAGGTCGCGCCACGAGCATGAGCCGGCTCCGGCCAGGTGGTGGATGCCGCCGGCGCGGCGCTCGGCGAGCTCGAGCAGCGCCGGCGCCAGGAAGCCGGTCCAGGTCGGGCAACCGACCTGGTCGTCGACGACGCGGACCTCGTCGCGCTCGCCGGCGAGGCGCAGCATCGTGTCGACGAAGTTCGGCCCGCCGGCGCCGAACAGCCACGCGGTCCGGGCGATCGCGTGGCCGGCGCCGGAAGCGGCGAGCGCCCGCTCGCCGAGCAGCTTCGTCCGCCCGTAGGCGGTCCGCGGCTCGGGTACCGCGGACTCGACGTAGGGCCGGTCGGCGTCGCCGGCGAAGACGTAGTCGGTCGACACCGCGACGACGAAGCTGCCGGTGGCGGCCGCGGCGGCGCCGACGTTGGCGGTCGCGTCGGCGTTGACGCGGCGAGCGAGCTGCTCGTGCGCCTCGGCGCCGTCGACGTCGGTGTAGGCCGCGCAGTGGACGATCGCGTCGGGCGCCTCGCAGGCGATGAAGCGGCCGACCGCGCTGGCGTCCGTCAGGTCGAGCTCGGGCAGGTCACTGGCGACGGCGTCGTGACCGCGCTCGCGAGCGGCGGCGACGACGCGATGCCCGAGCATCCCGGCGGCGCCCGTGACGACGAGCTTCACAGGCGCGGCTCTTGGGATCGGTCGGCGGCTGCCATCAGAGAATGCCGATCTCGGAGTTGTCGCCGACCATGAAGCGGTAGGCGCGCGGCTGGCCGTCGCCGCGGCCGATCTTGACGTTGCGGCCGAGCAGCGACGACTCCATCCGCCCTTCGAGCCCGATGACGGACGAGCCCGCGAGCAGGATCGAGTGTTCGACCTCGGCGTGCTCGATGACGCAGTTCTCGCCGATCGCCGTGTACGGGCCGATGTAGCAGTCGGTCAGCCGGGCGCCGGCGGCGATCACCGCCGGGCCGCGGACGCTGCAGCGTTCGAGCCGCGCGCCGGGATCGATCCGCACGCGCCCGTCCGCGGTGGAGTCGATCAGCTCGCCTTCGACGCTGGGCTCGAGGTGGTCGAGGATCAGGCGGTTCGCCTCGAGCATGTCGTCGAGCCGGCCGGTGTCCTTCCACCAGCCCTCCACGATGTGCGGCTCGACGCGCATGCCACGGTCGACCAGGTGCTGGATCGCGTCGGTGATCTCGAGCTCGCCACGCGGCGACGGGTCGATCGCGCGGGCGGCATCGTGGATCGAGGCGTTGAACATGTAGACGCCGACGAGCGCGAGGTTGGTCGCCGGCTCGGCCGGCTTCTCGGCGAGCCGGCGGACGCGGCCGTCCTCGAGCTCGGCGACGCCGTAGTTCTCGGGGTCGGGCACCGGCGTCAACAGGATCAGGGCGTCCGGGGCGTTGGCCTCGAAGGCCTCGACAAGCGCGACGATCCCGCCCTGAAGCAGGTTGTCGCCGAGGTACATCACGAACGGGTCGTCGCCGAGAAAGGGTTCGGCCGTCAGGACGGCGTGCGCGAGCCCGGCGGGCTCGTCCTGGACGATGTAGGTGATCTCGATCCCGAAGCGCGAGCCGTCGCCGGCCTCGGCGCGGATCTCGTCCCCGGTCTCCGGCGCGATGATGATCCCGATCTCGGCGATGCCGGCGGCGGCCATCGCCTCGATGCCGTAGAACAGCACCGGCTTGTTGGCGACCGGGACGAGCTGCTTCGCCGACGTGTGTGTGATCGGCCGCAGGCGTGTGCCCTTGCCACCGGAGAGGATCAGGCCCTTCATGCCGTCGCTTCCACGCCGGCCGGATCGCGTCTGCTCATGGCCCCAAGGCTATGTCCCTCGGCGCCGAAGCGCGGCGCGCTGGTGCGCACTAGGCCGTCGGCGCCGGAGCCGGCAGTGCCCGAGCGGCGGCGAGCACCGCGTCACGCGCCTCGATCGGCTCGAGTACGACGGCGTCCCCGGCCTCCTTGAGCACTTCGCGGACGAGCCAGTCGGTGCCGGCGAATGCGAGTTCGACGATCACCGAGCCGTCGGCGAGCTCTTGGTCGACCGCGCGCTCCTCGCGGGCCCAGCGAGCACGCTCGGGCGAGATCCAGACGCGTGCGCGGCTCGACGCCGGCACCTCGCCGGTGCGGGGCCAGCCATCGACGTCGGCCGCTGGATCCACCTCGGGACGATGGACGAAGCGCTCCTCCAGCGGCTCGGCGGTCTTGATCCGGTCAAGCCGGAAGTGACGGACGTCGTCCTTGTCGCGGTCGAACGCCGCGACGTACCAGCCCTCGCGGCCGTTGATCAGGGCATACGGCTCGACGAGGCGCTCGCCGAGCTGGTCCTCGTTCGGCTTGTAGTACTCGAGCCGCACCAGCTGCTGGGCGGCGATCGCGCGCGAGACGACGCGGGCGATCTCGGTGTCGTCGCCGCCGGTGTCGGCGATCTGCAGCCCCTGATCCATCGGGTCGGTGCCGAGCGCCGCGACGATCTTGTCGCGAGCGGACGTCAGCGATCCGGCCGGCAGATGCTCGCCGATCAGGTCGATCGCGGCGACGAGCGCCTTGGCCTCGACCGGCAGCAGGCGCGCCGGGCGCGCGAAGTTGTCCGAGTACGGCTCGGGGTCGACTTCGATCGTGCCGTCGTCGGCAACCTCGGCGTAGAGCACGTACGAGCCGCCGCCGAAGTTGACGACGTTGAGCACGTTGACGTCCTCGCGCAGCTCGGCGTCGGAGATCTGCAGCTGCTCGCAGACGGCGGCGGCGGCGAGCGTGCGGCCGGCGCGGCCGGCCTCGATCAGGATCGAGGCCAGCGTCACGAGCCGGGCGAAGCGCTCGGGCCTGATCGCCGTCTCGCGCTTGGCGGGCCCGTCGGCGTCGGCCGCGACCGGGTCTGTCGCGGTGCGGCGGCGTGAGGGTCGCGCGAGCTCCAGCTCGGACTCGTGGCGGTCGACGAGCAGCGCGATCCGGCGTTCGACCTCGGCGGCCAGCTCGGGCGGCCCTTCGACCCGAGCGTGCTCGCCGAACGGCAGGACGAAGCTGGCGACCTGGCGGGTGCTGGCGTAGTCCGTGCGCAGCGTGATCGACCCGTCGTCGTGCTGCTCGACCGTGCCGAAGTGGCCGAAGTGGCGCTCGACCTGCCAGGCGATGCGCTCGGAGATGCCGATCTCGGCCGTGCCGATCGTCTCACCGAACTGCCAGTCGGCTCGCGTCGCGTACTCGCGTGGGTCGAAGTCCTGCGGCCGCTTGAAGTCGTGCTCGGCCTTCGTCGCGTAGGCGACCTTGCCGCGCATCCGCGAGAGCCGGAAGACGCGCAGCGCGTCGCGCTCGTGAGAATGGCCGAGCAGGTAGAACTGGCCGCTCTGGAACAGGAGGTGGTACGGGTCGACCTTGCGCGCCCCGTGCGCGTCACGCTCGAGCGAGTAGTACTCGAAGGTGATCGTCTTGTTGCGGAAGATCGCCGTCTCGACCTTGGCCAGGCGCGCCGACAGCTCGTGGCCACCGGCGGAGCCCGTGACGCCGAGCGCGACCCCTTGGCGACCGGGGTCGGTGAGCGGGCTCGGGCGGCCCCAGGTGATCTGCTGAAGCGCAAGCCGCAGCGGCTCGGCGTAGGCGAACTCGCCGTCGAGCAACGACAGGGCGGTCTGCAGCGCCGCCAGCTCCGCGTCGGTGAAGGCGATCGACGGCAGGTGGAAGTTCTCCGGCCGCAGCGAATAGTTCTCCTGCTCGGCGACGCCGTCGGCGGGGCGGTCGACGGTCAGCACGATGCCGAGCGAGTCGAGCTCCGCGCGGTCGGCGTAGAAGCGCCGCGCGAAGGCGTCCTCGTTCATCCCGCTGTACCCCTCGACGTCGCGCCGAATCTCCAGCGCCGTGACCGGACGACGCTCTGCCATCAGGTAGGAGATCAGCGAGAGCTGGCGGATGAGCTTCTCGGTGTCCTTGGCCATCCACCACAACCTTAGATCCCGCTCGCCTGTGGCATCGGCGCCGATGGGCATGAGCTCCCGCTGTTTGCGGTCTTTTGCCGAGTCGACGCCCACCCGGGCGTTAGGTTGACGGTGTGGCCAGGCTGATCATCGTCGACGACCATGAGGCACTTCGTGAGGGGCTGGAGCTGCTGTTGACGCACGGTGGCGACGACGTCGTCGGTGTCGCGGGCAACGTCGCCGCAGCGCTCGACCTCGTCGAAGTGGTCGACCCGGACGTCGCGATCGTCGACATCCGCCTGCCCGACGGGAGCGGCATCGCGCTCGCGCGTGAGCTGCTGCAGCGTCACCCTGAGCTCGGGGTGATCCTCTACACCGGCGACAGCGATCCGGACCTGCTCTACGAGGGTCTCGACTCCGGCGCCCGCGGCTACGCGCTCAAGGCGGGCTCGATGGCGGAGCTGCGAACCGCCGTCGAACGCGTAGCCGGCGGAGGCTCGTACATCGATCCGCGCCTCGATCGGGTGCTCGTCTCGCCGCGCTCCGAGAGCCGCGCTCCGCAGCTCTCGCCGCGAGAGCGCGAGATCATGCACCTGATGGCCGAGGGCCGGACGGCGGAGGCGGTCGGTGAGGAGATCACGGTCTCGGTCGAGACCGTGCGGACCCATGTCCGCAACGTGATTCGCAAGCTGCACGCGCGCAACCGCGTGCACGCGATCGCGATCGCGATGCAGCGCGGCGAGATCTCGATCGAAGAGCCGGACAGCTAGGCGGCTACGCGGCCCGGACGTGCTCGACGTCGTCATCGTCGGCGGCGCCGAACCATGCGCCGGCGCCGAGCGCGCGATCGAAGCTCGACCACTGCTGGCCGGCAGCGAGCTCCTTCTGCAGCCGGTCGAACGAGCCGAGGCGGCCGCCGAGGTTGTCGATCATGTGCACGAGCGTCGCTTCGCGTGTGCAGGGAACGACCGGGCTGCCGTGGGCGAGCGAGCCGTGGTGGCTGAGGATGATGTGCCCGAGCGCCCGCGCGAGCGTCGGCGGAAAGCCGGCGATGTCCTCGATCGCGCGCCGTACGCGGTAGTAGCCGAGCGGGATCTCGCCATGCAGGCGGCCGTCGTCGGTCAGGTCGATCGCGGTCGTCGGCTCGGCGGTGTACGCCTCGAGCTTGCCGATGTCGTGCAGCAGCGCGCCGGTGACGGCGAGGTCGCGGTCGACCCCGGGAAACGTGGCGCTGATCGCGCCGACGGCCTGCGCGACCGAGAGGCTGTGCTCGAGCAGGCCGTGGCGGTAGGCCTGATGGAAGAACTTGGCGGCGGGGGCCGTGCGATACAGCCGCCACGTCTCCGAGCCCTCGGCGAAGAAGCGGTCGAGGAGCGCCCGCAGATGTGGGTTGCGCACGGTCGCGACGATCTCTCGCAGGTCGCGCTCCATCAGCTCGGCCGAGCGCGGAGGGCCGTCGAGCAGCTCGTCGGCGTCGAACGAGCCGGGCGCCGGCGGCCGTATCGCGCGCACGGTGATCTGCGCGCCGTAGCGCTGGCTGACGGCGTAACGCCCGAGCACCCTCACCGCCGTGCCGGGGTGGCAGAGGTCACGCGCCTGCGCCACGCCGTCCCAGACCATCGCCGTCACGGAGCCGGTGCGATCTGCCAGCGTGAGCTTGAGGAACTCGCTGCCGTCGCGCTTCGAGCGAGCTTCGACTTCACGGACGAGGAGCACCTGATCGATGTCGAGTCCGTCCTCGAGGTCTCGTACCCCCATGCCGGCAACGTAGACCCGCGAGCGGACAGGTGCCGCGATGTGACGTCGTCTGAAGATCGCCTTGCAACGGCGATCGGAAGACGAAACCCATCTCCGCTTTGCGCTTGCCCCACGCAAGCCAAATCGCAGTTCAGCAGAAGGCGTGGGGTTACCCTCCGACCGGTGCGTCTGCGCCTCGCCACCGTCGCTGCCGTGTTGGCGGGGCTCGCCGTCGCCGGGCCGGCGCGGGCCGACGACCGCATCATCGCGCCGGGCGTCACCGCCGGCGGCGTCGACATCGGCGGGCTGACGGTCGACACGGCGGCGGCGAAGTTGAGCTCGATCCTGACGCCGCATCTCTCGCGCGACGTCGTGCTCGAGGCGAACGGCGCCACGTACCGGCTGACGACGACCCAGGCGAAGCTGGCGTTCGACGCGCTGCGGACGGCGCAGCGCGCGGCGCACGTCGTCGCCGAGCCGCCGACGCCGACGGCGGGCGGCGCGGCGGCCTCGACGTCGGTGCCGCTGGCGCTGACCCATGCGCGGCTGGCCGTCCGTGGATGGGTCAAGCAGGTGGCGGCACAGGCGTATCGCGCGCCCCGCAACGCGACGCTTCGGATCACGATCAAGCATCTGCGGGCGCGCCGCGCGGTGCTCGGCTCGGCGATCGACGCGACCGCGACCGCAGCCGCGGTCGACGCGGCGCTCGACGACGGCGCCAGCACGAGAGCTCTGCGAGCGACGATCAAGACGGTGCGCCCGAAGATCAACGCGAACGACCTGCGAACGCTGAACGGCACCGTGATCACCGTCGACCGCTCGACCTTCACGCTGCGGCTGTTCAAAGGCCTCAAGCTGCGAAAGCGTTACGGCATCGCCGTCGGCATGGCGGGGCTCGACACGCCTCCGGGGACCTACCGGATCCAGAGCCGCCAGGTCGACCCGGCTTGGCACGTGCCGCGCAGCCCCTGGGCTGGATCGCTGCAGGGCAAGGTGATTCCGGGTGGCATCGCGAGCAACCCGCTGAAGGCGCGCTGGCTCGGGATCGCCAACGGCGTCGGCATCCACGGGACGTCCGAGGAGTGGTCGATCGGGTCGCGCGCCTCGCACGGCTGCATCCGGATGCGCGTCGCCGACGTGATCGACCTGTATCCGCGGGTCCCGATCGGCACGCAGGTGCTGATCAAGTAGCTCAAGGCGGCCTCCGCGACGGTCGATTACTCGGACAGGTCTTCGCCGACCGGCGGCGGCCTGTCCGTATGCCCACCTGTCCGTCCCCATCCGAGCCGCGCACCGCGAATCGCGGCGTCGATCCGATCGACGCTCGTGTCGGGCTCTGGATCGCGCTCTCGGTGGGGCTGGCGATCACCTACTACGCCGCCGTCACGTGGGACCAGCCGCACCGCGTCCTGGTCCTCGTCACGCTGGCGGCCGGCCTGATCGCGGCGACTGTCAGCCGTCGCTGGGTCACGCATCCGCGCTTCGGTGGCCCGATCGCCGTCAGCTGGTGCATCGCGGTGATCGCTGGGATCGTCGCGCTTGCCGCGCTCGACGGGGGCGTCGAGAGCCCGATCGGTGCGCTGCTGTTCGTGCCGGTCGCGTTCGCGGCACTCGCCTTCCCTGCCGCGCCGGCGATGACGGTCGCCGCCTCGAGCTTCGTCGCGTTCGCCGGGCTGTCGGTGGGCAGCGGTGGCTTCGGGGACGGCAAGGCCGCCGTCGTCGGCGCCGCCCTCCTCTGCACCGCGGCGCTCTGCATCCGCCAGGCGCGGCGCGAGAGCGAGCGTGGCGTCGAGCTGCGCGGGCAGCACGACTCGCTGATGGCGTCCGAGGCGCGTTTCCGCCGCGGCTTCGAGCACTCGCCGGTCGGGATGGCGATCGTCGGGCTCGAGAAGGAGGGCGTCATCGGGCTCGCGCCGCACTTCGAGCACGTCAACGAGGCCTTCTGCCGTCTGCTCGGTCGCCCGCGCCGGTGGCTCGAGGGCCAGGCGCTGTCGGTGACGACGCACCCGGACGACCTGCCGTTCGCCAAGGACCTGATCGAGCGCCTCGTCGCCGAGGAGATCGACTACGTCCAGCATGAGATCCGCTATCTGCACGCCGACGGCCGCCCGGTGACGGTTCTGCTCGGCGCCTCGAACATCCGTGACGCGGAGGGTCGCATCCGTTCACTCCACGCGCAGTTCGTCGACGTCACGGCCGAGCACGAGGCGGCCGAGCGGGCGCAGGGCCGCGTCCGTCAGCAGGCCGTCGTCGCGGCCATCGGCCAGCGTGCGCTCGAGGGCGGGCCGATCGCCGAGCTGCTCAACGAGGCGGTCACGGCGATGAAGGACACGCTCGGGATCGAGCACTGCGCCGCGCTCGAGTTCAGCGGCGACGTGGCGATCATCCGCGCGGCGCGCGGACACGAGGTCGGGATCGAGCTGCCGATGAACGACGGCCGCACGCTGCTCGGAATGGCGCGCGAGACCGGCCGGCCGGCGTTGATGGAGGACGCCTGGACGGAGACCCGCTTCGATTCGGTCTTCGCGCGCGAGCGCGGCCTGGCGAGCGGCATGGCGGTGCCGATTCCGGGCACCGGCGACGAGCCGTTCGGCGGCCTCGTCGCGCACGCGCGGACGCCGCGGTTCTTCGAGGCGGACGACTTCAGCCTGCTGCAGGCGCTCGCGAACGTGCTCGGCGGGGCGCTCGCGCGCGAGGAGGCGGACGACAGACTGCGTTACCTCTCGCTGCACGATGGCCTGACGGGGCTTCCGAACCGCACGTTGCTGCTCGACCGCCTCGGCCACGCGCTCGACCGCGTCCGTCGCAGCGACGAGACGGTCGCCGTGATGTTCCTCGACGTCGACAACTTCAAGACGGTCAACGACGCGTGCGGCCACACCGTCGGCGACAAGCTGCTCCGGGCGCTGCCGCCGCGACTGCTGTGGGCGCTGCGCGTGGGCGACACGCTGGCGCGCTTCGGCGGTGACGAGTTCGTCGTGCTCAGCGAAGGTCTCGTCGACGCCGCCGGTGCCCACGCCCTCGCCGAGCGCCTGCTGGCGTCGTTCGAGATGCCGTTCGTGCTCGAGGCCGAGGACGGCAGTACGACCGAGCACTTCCTCTCCGCTAGCGTCGGTCTTGCGATCGCGGGCCCGGAGCACCTCGGCGACCCGGATGCGCTGATCCGCGACGCGGACATCGCGATGTACCGGGCGAAGGAGAAGCGGGGCTGCATCGAGATCTTCGACGCGACCGCGAGGGCCCGCGTCGTCGAGCGGCTGCAGACGCTGAACGAGCTGCGGCGAGGGCTCGAGCAGAACGAGCTGTTCCTGGCGTACCAGCCGATCGTCGAACTCAGCGACGGCAGCATCAGGCGTGTCGAGGCGCTGCTGCGCTGGCGCCATCCCGAGCGCGGCGCGATCCCGCCGTCGGAGTTCATCGGCCTCGCCGAGGAGTCGGGCCTGATCCTGCCGATCGGCGCTTGGGTGATCGACCGCGTCGCCGAGCAGCTGGCGGCGTGGGACGCTGGGCCGGATCCGGCGCTGCACGGGATGCGCGCCGCGGTCAACATCTCCGCCCGCCAGCTCGTCGAGCCGAACCTCGTCGACGTCGTCACCTCGGCGTGCCGGGTGCATGGCGTCCCCGCCGGGCGGCTGCAGTGTGAGATCACCGAGACGGCGCTGATCGACGATCCGCTTCGCGCCGCCGACAACGTCGAGGCGCTGATCGCCGCCGGCGCCGCGGTCAGCCTGGACGACTTCGGCACCGGCTATTCGGCGCTCGAGCACCTCAAGCGCTTCGAGCTGAGTGCGATCAAGCTCGATCGCACGTTCATCGCCGACATCGCGACGAACACGATCGACATGGCGGTCGTCCGCGGCCTGATCGAGATCGCGCGGGCGATGCAGATCCGCATCGTCGCCGAAGGCGTCGAGCGTCCCGAGCAGATGGCACGCCTGCGCGAGCTCGGCTGCGACCTCGCCCAGGGCTTCCTGTTCTCGCCCGCGCTGTTGCCCGAGGAGCTCGCCGCCTATCTGCACCGGCTGCCGAATGGCGCCTACGAGCTCGACGCGCTCGAGCGCCGCGGCAGCGCCGGCGCGCCGCCGGCCGTGCGCATCGTCGCCGGCTGACGCTCAGCCGAGGAACGTCCGCGCGAGCGTGTGCGCCTGGCCGGCGTAGTCGCCGTCGGCGTCGAGCCAGCGGATCTCGTCGTCGCGGCGGAACCACGCCATCTGGCGGCGCGCGAACTGGGCGATCGCGCGGCCGAGCGCTTCGCTGAGCTCGTCCTCGGTCGCGTATGTGCCGTCGAGGTGGCGCAACACGAAGCGGTATTCGAGCCCCAGCGCATCGAGCCGCTCGGGCGTGACGCCGCCGGCGAGCAGCCCCCGTACCTCCTCGACGAGACCGGCCGCCAGGCGTTCGTCGAGACGCGCCGCGATGCGTTCGCGCAGGACCTCGCGCGGCCAGGTCAGGCCCAGCTTGAGGACCGCGTAGCGAGGGCTGCGACGCCGTGTGTCGGAGTAGGAGACGCCGCGCTCGGCCAGCTCGACGGCGCGGACCAGGCGGCGGCGGTTGCGCGCGTCGATCGCCGCCGCGGCGCCGGCGTCGGCGGCTTCCAGCAGACCGGCGAGGATCTCCGTCGGCTGCTCGTTGAGCCACGCGCGCCGGGCCGGGTCGGGGGCCTCGCCGACGAGGTCGTAACCCTCGGTGACGGCATCGATGTAGAGCCCGGTGCCGCCGACGAGCAGCGGCGTCCTCTCGCGAGCGGCGATGTCGTCGATCGCGGCGTACGCGTCGCGCTGGAAATCCGCGACCGAGTAGACGACGTCGAGGCCGGCGACGTCGATCAGGTGATGGCGGACACCGGCCATCTCGGCCGGCGTGAGCTTGCCGGAGCCGAGGTCGAGCCCGCGGTAGACCTGGCGCGAGTCGGCCGAGACGACCTCGCCACCCAGCCGCCGAGCGAGCTCGACGCCGAGAGCGCTCTTGCCCGACGCGTTCGTGCCGACGACCGCGATCAGCCTCGGCGAACCTTCTGCGTGTCCGGGCGCCGCGGCCATCGCCACCGACTCTACGCCCGGCCGTGGCTCAGCCGCGTCGCATCAGCCGCCCGACGGCGGCCATCAGCTCGTCTGCGCGCTCGGCCTGCTCGCCGGGCGCGGCCCCGAGCACACAGTGGCGAGCGTGCTCGTCGAGCAGGCCGAGCGCGACCTTGTCGAGCGCCGCCTCGATTGCGCTGATCTGCGTCAGCACGTCGATGCAGTAGCGATCCTCGCCGACCATCTTCTGGACACCGCGGACCTGCCCTTCGATTCGTCGCAGGCGGGTCAGCAGCTGATCCTTGGTCGCCGTGTAGCCACGAGTCGGAGCGTCCATGTCCCGCAGTCTAGCCGATACCCCGGTGGGGTATAGTGGCGTTCATGGGCGACGTACTCGACGTGATCTGGATGGGCCTGAAGGACAGCTTCCTGATGGCCTGGGAGGTCTGGTGGGCGCTCGTGCTCGGCTTCGCGATCAGCGCGATCGTCCAGGCATGGGTGCCGCGCGAGCGCATCGAGCGGGCAATGGCCGGCGACGGCGCCGGGCCGATCGCCCGAGCGACAGGACTGGGCGCCGCGTCGTCGTCGTGCTCGTACGCGGCGATCGCGATCGCCAAGTCCCTGTTTCAGAAGGGCGCCTCGGCGGCCTCGGCGCTGGCCTTCCAGTTCGCGTCGACGAATCTCGTCTGGGAGCTCGGGCTGGTGCTCTGGATCCTGCTCGGGTGGCAATTCGCGCTCGCTGAGTTCCTCGGCGGCATCGTGATGATCGTCCTGATGGCGGCGTCCCTGCGGCTCTTCGTGTCGCGCAAGGAGGAAGAGAGAGCGCGCACACACGCGCAGCAGGCGGACACGGGCCACCAGCACCACATGGCCGGCGAGCAGCTCTCGTGGCGCGAACGGCTGACGAGCGTCCGCGCCTGGTCGGACGTCGCACACAACTTCCGCGGCGACTGGCAGATGCTCTGGAAGGAGATCACGATCGGCTTCCTGCTCGCAGGCTTTGTCGCCCAGCTCGGCACCGACTTCTTCAACGGCCTGTTCCTTACGGACTCGCCGGCGCTGGTGCAGACGTTCTGGGGCGCGCTGATCGGCCCCGTGATCGCGGTGCTGAGCTTCGTCTGCTCGGTCGGCAACGTCCCGCTGGCGGCCGTCCTCTGGGGCGGCGGGATCAGCTTCGCCGGCGTGATGGCGTTCATCTTCGCTGACCTGATCGTGCTGCCGATCCTCGCGATCTACCGCAAGTACTACGGCTGGTCGTTCACGCTGCGGATCAGCGCGCTGATGTTCGTGACGATGGTCGTCGCGGCGCTCGCGATCGACGGCCTCTTCAGCCTCACCGGTCTGATCCCCGACGGCGTGCGGCCCTCGCGCGCCGACATCTTCGGCAGCGTCGAGCTCGACTACAAGCTCGCTCTCAACGCCGTCGCGGCGGTGGTCTTCGCGGCGCTGTGGTGGTTGACGGCGCGGCGCGGCGCGACCGACCCGGTCTGCGGGATGAAGGTCGATCGCGCGAAGTCGGTACGCCGCTCGCAGGCCGGGCGCACGGTGCACTTCTGCTCCGAGCACTGCGCCGGCGTCTTCGACGCAGGCCTGCCGTCCGAGGCCGCGTCGCTCTAGAGCCGCACGAACGTGTCGGGGTCCGGCCCGATCCGCTCGCCGCGGTCGAGCTCCGCGATCGCGGCCATCTCGGCTTCGCTGAGATGAAAGCCGAAGACGTCGAAGTTCTCGGCGATCCGCGACGGCGTCACCGACTTCGGGATCACCACATTGCCGAGCTGGAGGTGCCAGCGGATCACGACCTGGCCCGGGGTTCTGCCGTGCTCCGCGGCGATCGCGACGATCGCCGGGTCGTCGAGCACGGCTCCCTGCGCGAGCGGGCTCCAGGCCTCGGTGACGATGCCCCGCTCGGCGTGTTCGCGCCGCAGCGCCGGCTGCTGGAGGTACGGGTGCAACTCGACCTGGTTGACCGCCGGCGTGACGCCCGTCTCCGTCTCAAGCCGCTCGAGGTGCGAGGGCTGGAAGTTCGAGACCCCGATCGAGCGGGTGAGCCCCTCCTCGCGAAGCTCGATGAAGGCACGCCAGGTCTGGACGTAGCGGTCCTGCGACGGCGCCGGCCAGTGGATCAGGTACAGGTCGACGTGGCTCAGCTCGAGGCGGTCGAGGCTCGATCTACAGGCGCGCTTGGCCTCATCGAATCCCTGCGTGTCGTTGAAGCACTTTGTCGTCACGAAGACGTCGGTGGGCGGGAGGCCCGAGCTGCGGATCGCGTTCCCGACTCCGCCCTCGTTGCCGTAGACCGCGGCGGTGTCGATGTGGCGGTAGCCGGTCGCGAGCGCGGTCACGACCGCCGCGTACGTCTCGCCGGGCGGGACCTGGAAGACGCCGAACCCGAGCTGCGGGATCGTCTCGCCGTCGCCGAGGTCGATCGTGGGCACGGGTGTCGTGGAGGAGGCCATAGCCCTCCGGGTTCCCACCACCGGCGGCCGCAAACGCGCGGCGGGTCAGTCGACGATCGTCACGCGCTTCGCGCGCAGCGTCGGCACCGGGATGCCGTCCTCGTCCTTCTGCCACTTCGCCAGCGGCAGGACCTTTGTCGTGACGACCACATCGGCCGCCTCATCGAGCGCCGTGGCGACGTCGGCCGCGGCGACGCGATGGCGCGCCGCGTCGTAGACGCGCGTCTTCGAGCCCACCAGGACGCGCGTGTCCTCGCCGACGACGGAGTCGTCCTGGTGCGCCCAGCGACGCGGAAGCTGCTTGAAGCTCGCCGCGGTGAAGTCGAGGACGCCGGCGTCGTAGCCGTTGGCCTCGCCGCTGATCCGCCAGACGCGGTTGAGGAACGCGGCCTTGAAGTGTGGCTTGACGAAGTGCCTCGGCTTGGTCTGCGCCACGGTGTCTTCGGCCTCGTCGCCGGAGTCGTCCTGCAGCGGGTCGTCGGACTGGCCCTGCGACGGGTCGTCGGACTGGTCGTCGGCAGGGCAGCGCTGATCGTCGAGCGGCGGTGTCAGGACGTCACCGCTGAGGCACGTCACGCTCTCGATGCCGCCACGCCCGCCACAGACCGGCGCCGAGAACGGCGGCGTCAGCGTCGTGCCGTCGCCGCAGGTGATGGTGTCGACCTCACCGGCCTGGTTCTCGCCGGACGCGAGCGCGGGCAGTGCGAAGCAGGCAGCGGCGATGACGGCGAACACGATTCTGCGCATGCTGGCGCATCGGCGCTCAGGGCCTCAAACGCGAGCATCGTGGACGGATGTTCGAGTCTGTTGTGTGGCATTGTTCGAAGCTCCCTCGTGTCGTGGAGGCATCCGATGAGCAGCACCTGCACGCATCTCGATCGCGTTCGTGTCGACCGTCCGGAGACGGTCGCGGGGTGCGAGGACTGTCTCGCGATCGGTGCCTCTTGGGTCCACTTGCGGGTCTGCCGCAGCTGTGGCCACGTCGGCTGCTGCGACTCGTCACCGAACCGCCACGCGAGTGCGCACGCGCGGCACAGCGATCATCCGATCGTCAGTTCGGTCGAGCCGGGTGAGACCTGGTCGTACTGCTACGTCGACGACGTCGCGTTCGTGCTGTCGAGCTGAGGCGCTGGCGTGCCGGCGTGCGCGGCGACCGCCGCGGCGAGTCGTGTCGGCTCGCCCTCGATGACGGCCTCGGCGAGCTCTCGATGGATCGCGTAATCCGCCGCGATGTCGAATCCCGCCCGCTGCCCGCGGTCGCAGAGGTCGTCCCTGACGTAGTCGAGCAGGTCGAAGTAGGTCGTTCGCAGCATCTCGTTGGTCGCCAGCGTCGCGATGCGCCGATGCAGCGTGCGACCGCACCCGATCGCTTCGGCGGCGGTGCTTGAGCTGCCCATGCGATCGACGATCGCGCGCAGCGCGGCCGCGTCGTCGGGGGTGCAGACGGCGGCCGCCTCGCGGCACACGAGTGCGTCGAGCGCGTCGCGGACGGCGACGCAGTCGGAGAGCGACGCGTCGTCGATCCGGCGACCGCTCAACAGTCCGTTGAGGCGCTGCCCGGCGACGTTCCGCGCATGAAGATCGCGCCCAGCATGGGCCGGGCAGCGCGGATCGAGCATCATCGTCAGGGACGCAGCCTTGCTCGTCATTGGCCGACCCCAGCAGGGCGTTTGCCGATCGACAATCATCGATTCCCCTGCCGCATCGATCCCGGCACGGCCGTATCGCTCGTTGCACGCCATCGGCGATCCTCGCTACTGATACACCACCTGCCAGTGCGCCGGTCGGGACCGAGTGCCCGAACCCACGTCCCGCGCGCGACCCGGCGCAACCCGTAGAACCAAGAGGAGCCGAGTACCGATGAGCAACGCCGAAGACTTCACGCGGATCGCAAACGAGCTCAAGCAGGCTGCCGACTCAGGCGATCTCGACGCGCTGCGCAACGTGTACGCCACGGACGCCGTGATCTGGCACAACGTCGACGACACCGAGAAGACCGTCGAGGAGAGCCTGAAGTTCCTCGGCGCCCTGCGTGCGGTGACCACCCGGACCTGGTACGCGGACCAGCGGCTGACGCTGACCGAGAACGGCTTCGTCCTCCAGCACTACACCGGTGCGGAGCTGAAGAGCGGTGAGGAGCTGAGCATTCCCAGCGCCCTGATCGTCACCGTCAAGGACGGCAAGATCTCGCGGCTCGAGGAGTACATCGAGTCCAACGCGGCCGCCCCGGCGTTCGCGGCTCTCGCGGCGCTCTCGCAGGCGGCAGAGTGAGCGAGCCTTCGGGCCGCACGGCGGTCATCACCGGCGCGGCCCAGGGCATCGGGCGCGCGTACGCGCTCCGACTCGCCGCGGACGGCCACAACGTCGTCGTCGCCGACATCCAGGCGGCCGACGAGACAATCGAGCTCGTGACCGCTGCCGGCGGCACGGCGATCGCGATCGAGTGCGACGTCAGCAGCGAGGACAGCGTCGGCAACCTCCACGAGGAGGTCGCCGGTCGCTTCGGCGGCGCCGAGATCCTCGTCAACAACGCGATCGCCTACGCGCAGGGCGCGCTCGAGGAGCTGACGCTCGAGGACTGGCGGCGCGTCCATGCCGTCGGCGTCGACGGGCTGTTTCTCACCAGCCGTGCCTTCGTGCCCGACATGCGGGCGGGCGGCTGGGGCAGGATCATCAACATCTCGTCGAGCACGATCGGGCTGATGCTGCCGGGGCTGCTGCCCTACATCACCGCCAAGGGCGGCGTGATCGGCTTCACCCGCGCGCTGGCGTCCGAGGTCGGCGGAGCCGGCATCACCGTCAACGCGGTGGCGCCCGGTCTGACGCGGACCGAGATGACCGCCGCGCACATGAGCCCCGAGTTCTTCGACTGGATGAACTCGTTGCAGGCGATCCCGCGGACCGAGGTCCCCGAGGATCTCGTCGGCACGATCAGCTTCCTGGCGTCCGAGGACGCCGGGTTCATCACCGGGCAGACGATCGTCGTCGACGGCGGCGCGGTCCGCCACTGATCGCGGGGACGCCTGCTCGCGTGCGGCCACGCGGCCGGCGCGGGTCGTGCGTCCCTCGGTCGTGCAGCACGAGCGCACACACCTACGAGGAGGCAGTCACATGGGACGGATGGATGGCAAGGTCGTGGCAATCAGCGGCACCGGCGGCGGGCAGGGCCGTGCGGCGGCGGTGATCTTCGCGCGTGAGGGCGCGGCCGTCGTCGGCTGCGACATCAAGGTCGAGGGCTCGGCCGAGACGGTCGAGATGGTCGAGGCCGCCGGCGGCACGATGACCGCGATCGCGCCGCTCGACCTCAGTCTCGAGGAGAGCAACCAGCAGTGGATCGACACCGCGATCGAGAAGTACGGCCGGCTCGACGTGCTCTATAACAACGCCTCGCGCGCGACGTTCGGGCCGATCGAGGAGCTGACGGCTGAGACCTGGCGGTTCACGATCGCCAACGAGCTCGACCTCGTCTACTACGCCAGCCGTGCCGCTTGGCCGCACCTCAAGGAGTCCCGCGGGGCGATCGTCAGCATCGCGTCGGCGGGTGCTGTCGTCGGCGCCCGGGGCTTCCCGTCGTCGGTGCACGCGGCGGCGAAGGGCGGCGTGGTCGCGTTCAGCCGCCAGCTCGCCGCCGACGGCGCGCAGTACCGGATTCGCTCGAACAGCATTTGCCCGGGCTTCGTCCGGTCGCCGGCGACGGTCGAGTTCTTCGAGGGTCCGATGAAGCCGTACATCGACAACCTCCCGCTCGGGCGAGCGGCCGAGGGTGAGGACATCGCCTACGCGGCGCTGTTCCTGGCTTCGGACGAGGCCTCTTACATCACCGGGGCGAACCTCGTCGTCGACGGCGGCGCGACGTCGCTCGTCTGATGGAGGCGGTTGCCGCGGGCCGCGCTAGGCGGCCTGCGGCGCGGGATTGACCGATCGGTCGAGCAGCACTGAGCGAGTTACGGCGATGAACGCGCGCATCGCCGCGGTCTCCTGGTCGCTGCGCCACGCCAGCGAGATCAGGATCGGGTCGATGTCGGTGATCGGCACGTAGGCGACGTCGGCGCGGGCGAAGAAGAACATCGCCGCACCTCCGGTGATCGCGATCCCGCGTCCCGCGGCGACATGCTCGAACATCTCCTCGGCGGTCGCGACGGCGGCCATGTAGCGGGGCGCGCCGCCATCCGGTCGCGGGCTGACATTCCACCAGTCGGCCCAGCTCTTGGGCACCGCCGCGGTGATCAGCGGCTCGAGCCGGATGTCGGCGAGCTTGAGGGACTTGCGCCGTGCGAGTGGATGGTTGTTTGCCATCGCGACCACGCGGTCCTCGTAGAACAGCGGCTCGACGCGCAACCCGGTCGGGATCGCGGGGGAGCGCAGGAACTGCAGGTCGACGCGCCCCTCGGTGACCGCCGCGATCTGGTCGCTCCACGGCATGTGGCAGAGCTCGATCGTGATGTCGGGATGCTGCTTCGTGAACGTGCGAAAGACGTCGCTGCTGCGTATTCCGGCGGCCCCGCTCGCCCACCCGATCCGGACGTGTCCGTTGGACTCGCCCGCCCTGTGCTGGGCCTGCGCGTACGCGCGCTCGAGCGCCAGCAGCGTCTCGGCGCCGGTGAGTCGCAGCGAGTGCCCCGCCTCGGTCAGCGCGACCTCTCGGCTGGTCCGCCGCAGCAGCTCGACGCCGAGCTCGCCTTCGAGCCGGGCGACCGCTCGCGACAGCTGCGGCTGGCTCAGTCCCATGCGCCGGGCGGCGCGGGTGAAGTTGAGCTCCTCCGCGACGGCGAGGAAGCAGCGAAGCGGCTTGAGGTCATCGCCGCCGAGCGTTGCGTGGGGCGGTAGCGGCTTCAGCGCCGGCTTTTCCTCCAAAGCGGACACGGGACAAGCATCGCACATGGGGTGCGCAGCCGGCCGGAGCGGAGGCTCACAGGCCCGGTTTGGCTCGGCGGCGCGAAGGCGCCGCCGAGCGGTCGCTCACTCCGCGCGCTCGAGCACGAGATCGCGTTCGAAGCCCTCGCCACGCCATTCGCGGACGATCCGGATGTACTCCAGCGGCCCCCCCGGGTAGGCGGAGCGCAGCAGCAGCTGGACGTCGTCGGGCGAGCACCCGAGGTCCATGTGCGGGAGCTTCGCTCCCGTCTCCGCGATCGCCTCGGCCCAGCGCTCCTCGGCCTCCGGGCGGACGTCGACGCTGGCGATGCCCTCGTCGAGGCAGCGCTTGATGATCGCCGCCGCGTGCGCGGCCTGCTCGGTGAGGATGTGCGAGAAGTTGATCGTCAGCGCCGCCTGGGCGATACCGCCGACCACGAACAGGTTCGGGAAGCCGGCCGTCAGCATCCCGTGCAGCGAGCGCACCCCGTCGGACCAGTGCTCCGACAGCAGCTGGCCATCGCGGCCGGTGATCGGGAACTCGCCGGCGCGGGCCGGCCCGAGGGCGGCGGCGAAGCCCGTGGCGAAGATGATGCAGTCCGCTTCGTACTCGACCCCGTCGTAGACGATGCCGTTGGGCGTCAGCCGCTCGATCCCGCCGCCCTCCGTGTTGACGAGCGTCACACTCGGGCGGTTGAAGGCCGTGAGATAGGTGTCGCTGAACTGCGGCCGCTTGCATCCGAGGTTGTAGTACGGCTTCAGCGCCTCGGCCGTGTCGGGGTCGTCGACGACCGCGTCGATCGACGCCCGCAGCCGCTCCATCCGCTCGTAGTTGGCCATCAGCATCTGCGTCGGGCGGGGGCTGTCGCGCAGCTTCTCGGCGAGGTCGGCGGGTGGGTTGCGCATCGCCGTGAACAGCGTCGTCGTCGTGTCGGCCACGAGGTCGCGCTCCGGCGGCTTGAGCCACGGCGGACTCTGGATGACGGCGGTGAAGTTCTCCATCCGCTCGGTCTGCCACCCGGCAGGCTGGTTGTCGTACCAGTCGCGGTCGGTCGCCTGGTTGCCACGCGGGCTGACGATCGACGGCGTCCGCTGGAAGACGGTCAGCTGCTCGGCGAACTCGGCCAGATGCGGGACGAACTGGATCGCCGAGGCGGCGGTGCCGACGACGGCGACCTTCTTGTCCTTGAGGTTGACGAGGTTGCCGTGCGCGTCGCCGCCGGTGTAGTCGTAGTCCCAGCGGCTGGAGTGGAACACGTGCCCCTGGAACTCGTCGAGGCCCGGCACGTCGGGGATCTTCGGACGGTCGAGGACGCCGCTGCCGAGGCAGACGAAGCGCGCGCGCATGTCGTCGCCGCGGTCGGTCGTGATCGACCAGCGGCTGCTGTCCTCGTCCCACCGCATCCCGGTCACCTGCGTCTGCAGGCATGCGGCCTCGTCGAGGTCGAACGTGTCGGCGATCGCCCGGCAGTGCGCCCGGATCTCGCCGCCCTCGGCGAACTTCTCGCTCGGGACGGTCGGGACATCCTCGAGCAGGGGCAGGTAGATGTAGGAGTCGACGTCGCAGCGAATCCCGGGGTAGCGGTTCCAGTACCAGACGCCCCCGAAGCCGCCGCCTTTCTCGATCATCCGGATCAGCGGGACGCCCGCCTTGCGCATGTGCGCCCCGGTGATCAACCCGGTGAAGCCGCCGCCGACGACGACGACGTCGACCTCGTCGAACAGCGGCTCACGCTCGACCGGCTCGGCGAACGGGTCGTCGGCAGAGACCGCCGAGCTCGTGGCGACGAGCTGCTGCTTGGTCTTGGGGCCGGATCGCTTCTCCTGCTCCTGGACGTAGCGCTTCCGGATCGCCTCGGGATCGAACCCGAGGTCACCGGGGGACGGGGGCGTGTCACTCATCTGATCTCCTTGCCTTCGCCGGCTCTTCTGTGCTGTCGGCTACTCGCCGGGCGTCGGGATCACGCCGAGTTGCTCCAGCAGATCGAGCCCGTCGGCGATCGCCCAGACCTCGCGGACCTTGCCGTCCTCGACCCTCTGGAACAGCACCTCGTCGAACTCGATGAACTTGCCCGTCGGCGCACAGCCGAGGAAGTCGCCCTGATGGGTTCCCGAGAAGGTGATGTGCGAGATGACCAGATCGCCGTCGACGACCTGCGGGCCGACGAGGTTGTTGCGCATGTCGGGGAACGAGACGAGGATCCGGGCGAAGGCGGTCTTGAAGCCCTCGATCGGGTCGGACGGCGGGCCGCCGTGGTCCTTGAGCCCGTCGCCACCGGCGCCGTTCAGCGCGGCCAGGTACTGCGCCGACTTCTGCATGCCCATCCGCTTGACCTCGAGCTCCGGGTGCATCACCTCGTGTGCGAGGTCCGGCCGGCGAGCGTTGATGACGTCGTTGATCAATCGGTTGACGACGGCCTTGGGGTCTTGGGTCGATGACATTGCGGTCTCCTTGTGTTGCTTCGACTTGTCGTGTGTGCGAGTGGTGATGCGCGGCGCGGCGCGACCAATGCCGCCGAACAAGTGGTGCCTTCCAGCCCCGCTGCCCGACGCGCCGGCGGCGCCGACCGTCAGCCGATCTCCGCCTCGGCCCAGCGCTGGGCGATCGTCAGATGGCGGTCGATCGCCAGCTCGAGCCGCTGATCGTCGCCCGCGACGATCGCCTCGACGAGCTCGCGATGGATCGCGAGATCGCGCGGGCCGTCGAACAGCTCGTCGGATTCGACCTCCAGGATCCCCTCCTCGATGTAGCCGAGGAGGGTCAGGTAGAGGCCCTTGAGCAGGACGTTCGCGCAGATGCCAGCGAGCCGGCTGTGCAGCTCGGCGCTGTGGCCGAGAAACGCGGTCCGGTCGTCGACCGCGTCGCTCATCTCGTCGACGATCCGGCGCAGGGCTTTGGCGTCTCGCGGCTGGCAGTAACGAGCCGCCTCGCGGCACACGAGAGGCTCGAGCGTGGTGCGGATCGCCAGCGAGTCGTAGAAGGGCGTGTCCGTCAGGTTGAACCCGAGCACGAGATCGTTGAGGCGGCTGCGGGCGGACGCCGCCGCGACGAACACGCCACCACCCGGGCCGGGCCGTGCCTCGACCAGGCCCTGCGTCTCGAGCAGTCGCAGCGCCTCGTTGACGGTCGCGATCGCGACGCCGAACTCCTCGCGGAGCTCGGTCTTCGTGCCGAGCCGCTCGCCGGCGGCGAGGCGCTCCTCGACGATCCGCTGCTCGAGCGTTCGGGCGACCGTCGCTGCCCGCGAAGCGCGCGGCGACCACGCTGTCTGCGGTGCGGCGGCAGCTCCCTTCACGTTGACCCCGGACGGCTGCGTCATGCTAAACGCCTGGCCCGCCCGTGATTGGAGGCTGCGCCGGCTTCGCCGAGCGCGCCGGCGCGCTCACCATGTGACGTTGAGCGGCGGCGCGCCGTCGATGATCGTCATGCCACCGTCGACGGCGACGTTGGCACCGGTGATCCAGCTGGCGTCGTCGGACGCCAGGAACAGCGCGCACTTGGCGATGTCCTCCGGCTGGCCCATCCGCCCGAGCGGGATCGGTGCCGGCGGCGGGCCATCGACGAACGTCTCGCGGAGCACGGGGGTGTCGACCGGGCCGGGGCTGATCGAGTTGACGCGGATCCCGTGCGGCGAGCCCTCGGCCGCCTGCTGGAACGTCAGCGCCATCACGGCTGCCTTCGCCGCGGTGTGGGCCGACTGGCCGATGTGCACGTGGCCGCGCAGTCCCGACATCGAGCCGATGTTGACCACGGCCCCGCCGCCGCGCTCGATCAGATGCGGCCACGCCGCCTGCGTCGACCACATCACGATGTCGAGCTCGTTGTGAATCGTGAAGTTCCACTCCTCGACGGACAAGGCGGCGAACGGGGCGAAGCGCACGGCGGCGGCGTTGTTGTAGAGGATGTCGATGCCGCCGTACTCGGCGAGCCCGGCCGCGATCCAGTTCTTCGCGCCCTCGAGGTCGGCGAGATCGACGGGCGCCATCGACGCCATCTCGCCTCCCGCGGAGCGGACGAGATCCGCGGTCTCCTCGGCGGCGTCGGCGTTGACGTCACAGCCGAAGACCTGAGCACCCTCGGCGGCAAAGATCTGTGCCGCGGCACGGCCCATGCCGCGACCGGTTCCGCTGATGAAGGCCACCTTGCCGGCCAGCCGCCCTGTGCTCATGTGCCTGTTGCTCCCTCGTCCAGCCCCGTGTGTGCAAAGCCCAATTCGAACCCTATCAATCGGTTGGTTACCGGTGCCGACCTACCATCGCGGCATGGAAACCACTGATAGGCAGGTCGGCAGCGGGGCGGATCTCACCGCTCGCGTCGGCATCATCACGGGCGCCGCATCGGGCATCGGCCTCGCGACCGCGCGAGCGGCCGCGAGGCTCGGCGCGAGGCTCGCGATCGCCGACCTCGCGGCGGACGGCCTCGAGGAGGTCGCCGCCTCGTTGCGCGGTCAGGGGGCCGAGGTCGTCGCCGTCGCCGGCGACCTGACGCAGGAGGAGCACTTGGAGGAGCTTGCCGCGGCGGCCGACGATCTCGGCCCGCTCGACTTCGCGATCAACGTCGCCGGAATCGGCTACGGCGGACCGGTTGCAGAGCTCGATCTCGAGGGCTGGCGCCGCGCCATCGACATCAACCTCACAGGCTGCTTCCTGAGCATGAAGCACGAGCTGCGCGCCTTCGCCCGGCTCGGCCGCCCCGGCTCGATCGTCAACGTCTCGTCGAGCGTCGGAGCGAGCATCGCCATTCCCGGCGCCGGGCCGTACGCCGCCGCCAAGGCCGGCGTCGTGATGCTGTCCAAGTGCGCCGCGCTCGAGGTCGGCGCAGCGGGCGTTCGCGTCAACGTCGTCGCGCCCGGTGGCACCGAGACGCCCTTCGTCGCCGACCAGGACCCCGAGATGCGCGCCGGCCTGATCGCGCGCCATCCGCTTGGCCGCTTCGGCAGCGCCGACGAGATCGCGGAAGCCGCGATCTGGCTCGCATCGGACGCCGCGTCGTTCGTGACGGGAACGGTCCTGTCGGTCGACGGCGGCTTCTCGGCGCTGAGTCGCTAGGGACAGAACGACCGCGGGCCCCCGTCGCGTCTGCGACGAGGGCCCGCGTGTACCGCTGTCGTGGGTGTTTAGCCCTTGATGCCGCTGGCGATGCCGAGCAGCGCGTTGAGCTGGGCGCCCTTGACGCACTGCGGCTTCTTGTTGTTCGTCCACTTCGAGCCGTTGTACGTGCTGTAGAACCAGCAGTTGCCGAACGTCGGCTTGCCCTTGGTGTAGCTGATCGGACCGATCAGCCCACCGAGCGTCTCGTTCTTGAGGCTGTAGAGCCCCTTCGCGAGGTCTGAACCCTTCGACGTCGGCTTCAGCTTCGCCGCAATCGCGCCCTTCTTGAACATCTCGAGCGACGCGTTGGCCGCGCCGACGTTCGCGTTGTAGCCCTTGCCCTTGGGGATGCTCGGGGCGTACTTGGCGATGATCTGGTGGAACAGCTTGCCGCCGGGCGTCGAGGTGTCCTCGACTCCAAGCTGCTGCGACGTCAGCGAGACCTTGATCCCGCTCAGCCCGGCAACGTCGTTGTGGCCGAGGCCACCGCCCGCCGCGAGGTGGTAGAGCTTCAGGCCCTGCTGGTTGCACTCCTTCAGCACGCGAGCCGAGACGCTTGCGTCGCTGACGACGATCGACGCCGTCGCACGCTCGGCCTTTGCCGCCAGGCACGGCGCGGCGTAGCTCGGCGACGAGGCCGCGATCTTCGACGACGACACGACCTGCACACCGCTGCCGACGACACGCGAGAGGCCGGCGAAGATGCCGGGCAGGCTGCCGCAGACAGGGGACTCGGCGCAGTAGAAGACGCTGATCCTGCGCACGTTGTAGACCTTCGCCGCGTTCAGCACGCCATACGCCGAGCTGATCTGGTTGGCGCCGGTCGGGAAGAAACCCGCGGTGGTGAACTCCGGCGTGCTCGACGTCGTCGAGCCGATCACGGGGACCCCGGCCTTGACGGCGTCAGCCGCCCAGACCGATGCCTGTGTCGTGAAGTAGCCGGCGATCGCCTGGACCTTGTACTGGTTGATCAGCTTCCGGGCCGCGGTCGCCGACTTGGTCGCGTCGCCGGCGTCGTCGAGGAAGTACAGCTTGACCGGATGGCCGTTGATGCCGCCGTTGGCGTTCGTCCACTTGACCCAGGCCTCGTCGTACGCCTTGAGGCTGACCTGCCCGCCGCCCTGAGGGCCCGAGCAGTAGCAGATCGCGCCGATCCTGATCGGCGCACCGGTGGCGGCCTTCGACTTGTGCGCCGTCGCGGCGCCTGCGACGGGGCTCGCTGCGAGCGCCGTCACCAGACAGGCAGCAACAGCCACGAGAATTCCTGCAAACCTTTGTTTCATCTGACCTCTCCTCCAGGGATGGGTACACACGGAGCGAACTCCGAATGTTCGTTCAAACGTACGAACCATCATAATGATTCGGTCATGGTCGAGCGAGTTGGTCGGGCGCCAAGTTGTCGCCGTCAACGGCCCGCGTGTCGCGCGCTTCTCGACAGGTATCGTTGTCGCGCCGAGCGGGGCACCGCGCCAAGCCTCATCGGCCCACCGACCGTTGGCGCGCGAAGGAGACCGCGTGAGCGACGCTTCCATGGAGATCTCGGCCGGCAAGGGGCCGGCCACTCTCGTCAACGTGATCGCCGTTGACCCCGCGAATCAGGACGAGTTGGTCCGTGAGATGGTCGACGGTGTCGCGAACATCGCGAGCAAGGCGCCTGGGTTCGTCTCCGCGGCCCTGCACCGCAGCGTTGACGGCACGCGCGTGGTCAACTACGTGCACTGGGTCGACACCGATGCCTGGCAGGCGGCATACGAGTACTTCTCCGACCATCCGGGTTTTCACCACCACATGGAGGAAGTCCGTCGCATCGCGACCCCCGACCCGCACCTCTATGAGGTCGTCGCGGTGATCGAGAAGAGCGCGGACTGACGCGGCGCTAGTCGCGGACGGTGTAGCCGTTCAGGAAGACGTCGACGCCGGCGGTGACGCTCGCGGCCACGCGCTCCGGGTCGGCACCGACCGGTTCGTACCAGGTCCGCATCACCTCGACCGTCGTCAGGGCCGTGAACTGCAGTGCCGCCAGGCGCGGGTCCGGAAATCGCACGTCCCCGCGCTTGCTCATCTCCCGGAGCATCTCGGCGATCGCGTCGACGACGCGCGTCGGGCCCGCGTTCTGCCAGCGCTTCAGTGATCGCGGGCCGACGTGGCGCGCCTCCGGAACGATCTGGCGAACCATGTCGAAGTGGTCCGGGTTCTCGATCTCGAGCGTCGTCAGCGCCACGCCGACGGCGATCAGCTGGTCCCGTGGGTCGTCGTGCTCGATACCGGCGAGATCCTGCTCGAACCTGTCGGCGACCTTCGTCGCGCTGTCGCGCAGGACGTGATCGAAGAGCGTCTTCTTGTTCGGGAAGTGGTTGTAGATCGTGCGCGTCGACATCCCCGCCTCGGCGGCGAGGCGGTCGATGCTCGTGCGCGAGTAGCCGTCGCGGCCGAACACGACTCGCGCCATCTGCATGATCGCTTCACGCTGTTGCTTGTTGCGCGTTGTTGCGGCGCGCTGGTTCGGTTTGCGCTTGGGCGCTTCTGCAGTCGGCATTGGCGAAATCTTTGCAGACCGGCCGGGAGCGACGCACACAGGCGCTGGGCCTGCGACCGTCATCGCGATGTGTTGCGCTCCACAGCTCGGAGGAGCAGACTGTGAATGCACAAAGCGGCTTGAGGGGGCGTCGTCGTGGTGGATGTGGCCTCGGTGATCCTGTTGATCGTTCTCGCGGGGGTGATCGTCTACGGCGTCATCTCCGGGCGCTGGACCGGCACGTGGGCCGGGTCGGGACGGACCCCAGAGGGGCGGCGCTTCCCGGGCGGGCCGCTGCACCCGCCCCACCACAGCGCCCGCACCACGTTCAGAGGCGAGCCCCGCTAGGCCGCCGCTTCCGGATCGAGCGTTACCGTCGCCTACGGCAACGTCGCACCCGGCCGGAGCAAGCCGGCCAGGTGCGAGGTCATGCCGATGTCCTACTTGGCGTCGTAGGTGGTGTCGAGCGCCTTGAGCGCCGACGCCACCGTCTGCTGGCCGGTGAACATCCCGACCACGCCGGTTCCGAGCATGTCGCTCGTGGCGGGGTTGCCCCACAGCAGTGATGCGTTGAGCTGGGTCTTGCCGCTCTTGAAGTACGGCTCCAGCGCCTTCATGGTGGCGGGCAGCTTGCCCTTGGTCGCGTTGAGCGAGTTGACGTTGCCGCTCTGACGGGCGAACGCCGTCACCTGCGGTGACTGGGCCATGAAGTTGACGAACTTCAGGGCCGCGTCCTTGACCTTGGTGTCCTTCCAGACCGACAGCGCGTCGAACGGGGTGATGACCACGTTGGTCTGGCCCGCCTTGTCACCCGGCATCGGCACGCCGATGAACGAGACCTTGGAGGGCTCCTTGATCAGCGGGTTGACGAGGCTCAGGATCTGGCCGGCGCCGGCGTACATCAGCGCCTGGCCGGTGGCCAGCTGCGCCGCCACCGCCGGAGTCGACGCTCCCGCGACGCCCGGCGAGAAGCACCCGGCGTTCTTCATGTCGATGATCGACTGGAAGGTCCGCTGCCACTCCTTCGAGGTCGCGAACTTGACCTTGCCGGTCTTGCGCTGTGCCTGCCAGCGAGGCGTGGCCGCGTTCGACCTGCCTGCCAGCGCGGTCCCGAGCGCTGAAGCCACGCTGACCGGGATGCCGACCTCGGCCATCGGCGTCTTGCCGGCCTTCGTGATCTTCTTGCAGAGCGTCAGCAGATCGGAGAACTTCTCCGGTGCCTTGAGCCCGAGCGCCTTGAAGCCCGGCTCGTTGATCCACAGCGCGCCGATCTGCACGTCCATCGGCCAGGCGTAGACGTTCTTGTGCTTGTTGCGCGTGACCAGCGGCAGCGCCGCCGGCTGGAGCCGCTTGACCCACGGCTGCCCGGCGAGATCCATCAGGAAGCCCGCCCTTGCGAGCGGGATCGTGGCGAAGCCGTTGCCGTTGCCCGGAGACGTGAAGAAGACGTCGGGGACGTTCCCGGCCTTGAGCTGCGTCTGCAGCGCCGTGCCGTAGTTACCCGGCAGGAACCTCGCCTGGACGTCGATGTCCGGGTTCGCCTTCTGGAAGCTCGCGATCATGACCTGCCAGACCCGCGTCTGCTGGGCGGTGGTCGCGAACCGCAGCGTCACGGTCGCCCGTGGCGTCGCGGCCGGTCGTGCCGTTGCCATCGCCGCAGCGAAGGCGGCCAGCAGAGCGGCACAGATGAGACTGGTGACGGTGATCCGCCGGAGTTTCAACATCATCTTGTTTCTCCTTCGTTGCCGATGGCCTCGGCTCGGTGCTGTGACAGCTCCGCGCCTCGGATATCTCTCCCATTGTCATTCTTCTGGAGAGCTTTCCCGCTGTCCAGGTCGAAAAAGTGGACTTGATCGTTTACGACCGTCAGCTGGACGGTGTCGCCGGCGCGGTAGACCGGCTGCGTCGCAGCCCTGGCGACGATCGCGACGCGTTGCTGCCCGGCTTCTGCCTCGAGCGTCTGCAGCACCGCGCTGTCGGTGTCGGCGGCGATCTCGCGCACCTCGTCGGTGATCACCGGCTCAGCGACGATCTCCATGTGCAACAGCTGGCTGCCGCCCAAGTTCTCGACGAGCGTGATCGTCCCCGCGATACCGGCTGCCGGCCCATCGATCGGAAGAACATGCTCAGGCCGGACGCCAACGCCGAGCTCTGTGCCGACGAAGTCCGCCAGCCCGGGCACCGCGTCGACGATCTCGTCCGGAACCCGATGCTTGTCGTTGCCGATCACCCAGTGCAACCCGTTGTCGGCGACGAGCCGCGCCTTGAACAGGTTCATCGGCGGCGAGCCGATGAAGCTCGCGACAAACAAGTTCACCGGCGCGCCATACAGATCAGCCGGAGACCCCTGCTGCTGCAAGATCCCCTTACGCATCACGGCGATGCGGGTGCCCATCGTCATCGCCTCGACCTGATCGTGCGTGACATAGATCGTC
>DASRHW010000024.1:0-17385 GCA_035650375.1 Solirubrobacteraceae bacterium
CCGATCGTCAGCAGCAGCCCGGCGCCGACGCAGTAGATGCCGAACGGCGTCAGGCGGTTCGTCTCGAAGAAGCGCAGTAGGAACCGGACCGCGACGTAGGTCGTCAGCGCCGCGCAGGCAGCCCCGAGCAGCGCCGGGCCACGGACGCCGTCGCCGGCGCTGCCGAGCAGCTCCGGCACCTTCAGCAGCGCGGCGGCGCCGATGATCGGTGTTGCCAGCAGGAACGTGAACCGCGCCGCGTCCTCGTTGCTGAGGCCCGCCAGGAGCCCGGCGCTCATCGTCGCGCCCGAACGCGAGAAGCCGGGAACGAGCCCGACCGCCTGGGCGGTGCCGACGAGGCCCGCCTGGCGCCAGGTCATGCCCGCGATCCGCTCGTCCGAGCCGCGGCTGTCCGTCTGCACGACGCGGCGGCGGAGCCGCTCCGCGAGCAGCAGCATCACGCCGTTCGCGAGCAGGAAGGCGGCGGCGCTCGCCGGCGAGGCGAAGACGCCGCGCAGCGGCTTCTCGGCCAGCAGGCCGATCAGGCCGACGGGGATCGTGCCGACGACGAGCAGCCAGCCGAGGCGCGCGTCGTGGTCGTCGCCGGCGACCTCTCGCGCACGCAGCGATCGCAGCAGGCCGCGCACGATCCGCTTCCAATCGTCGAGGAAGAAGCCGAGCAGCACGAGCGCCGTCGCCAGGTGCGTCGCGACGAGGAAGGCGAGGAAGAAGTCGTCGTTCTGATGGATGTCCCAGCCGAGGAGGCGCGGGAGAATGACACCGTGCCCGAGCGACGAGACCGGAAACGGCTCGGCGATGCCCTGGAGCAGGCCGAGGATCGCAGCCTGCAGGTAGCTGATCACGACGGCGTCGTCGCAGCGTTCGCCTTCGGGCCGGTCGCGAACCAGGCATAGGCGAACGCGGCAAGCGCGACGGCGAACGCCGCGATCGCGTGCTTGAGGTGGTGGTGGCCGTACTCCGAGCTGCCGCCGCCGGCATGCCCCGGAAAGAACGACGGCAGGGCGTGTGCCGGCTCGGCGGCGTAGACCACCGCGACCACGAGCAACACGCATCCGCCGAGCAGGGCGAACGCCGCACCGATCCTGGAGCTCGTCATGGCCGCAGCGTGGCATGGCGGCGCGCCTGCTTCCTGAACGAAACCTGACTGCTGCCGCCGCCCCTGTTGGCGGCGCGGGCGGCCAGACCTACGCTCCGCTGCAGATGTTCGCGACCGCAGGCATCTGCGAAGACGACGACGAGCTCCGCGGCTACGTGCGCACCGCGCTCGAGCGCGCCGGCTACGACGTTCACGCGACGGCGAGCGGCACCGAGGCGCTGGCGGCGTTCGGCGACGATCCACCCGACGTGCTGATCCTCGACGTCGGCCTGCCCGACGCCGACGGGCGCGACGTCTGCCAGGCGCTCCGCGCGCGCGGCGTTCGCACACCGGTCCTGTTCCTGACCGCGCGCTCGGCGCTGCCCGATCGGCTCAGCGGCTTTCACGCCGGTGGCGACGACTACCTCGCGAAGCCGTTCGCGCTCGCGGAGCTGCTCGTCCGCGTGCAGGCGCTATGCCGGCGCCCGGCCGCCCCGGTCGAGGAGGACCAGGACCCGGTCAGCCTCGTGCTCGACCCGGCCGGGCACGCCGTCACGCACGGCGACCGCAGCGTGCCGCTGACGCCGACAGAGTTCCGCCTGCTCGCGGCGCTCGTCGCCAAGCCGGGCGAGGTCGTGCGCCGCGCGGCGCTCGTCTCAACCGCCTGGCCGGAGGGCGCGATCGTCCACGACAACACGCTCGACGCGTACGTCGCACGGATCCGCCGCAAGCTGCGCGAGTCCGGGGCGCCCGTCTCGATCGCCACCGCGCGCGGCGTCGGCTACGTGCTGCGATGAGCCTGCGCTCGCGGCTGCTGCTGACCTCGCTCGCGGCGCTCGCGGTCGGCCTCGCCGCGATGCTGATCGTCGGCAACGTGCTGCTCGACCAACGCGTCCACAGCGAGGCGTCGACCGTGCTGCGAGCGAACACGGACGCCCAGCTCTCGGCGCTCGACGTAACGGCCCGCGGCGTGTCGGTTCGCCAGACCGCCAACGACGCCGTTCTCGACCGGCGATCGTGGGTCCTCGACGGCCAACGCGTGATCGAACGCCCACCGAGGGTCTCGGCCGAGCTCGACCGCGCCGCCGTCGCGCTCGGCCGCAACGCGACCGGCGCCGAGATCGACGGACCGGACGAGATCCGGTTGCGGGCGACGCCGATCCGCGCTCCCAGATCGAGCAAGGTCGTCGGCTCAGTCGTCGTCGGCTTCGACACGACGTCGCTCGAGCGGCTGCAGAAGATCGTCCTGCTGGGAACCCTGGTGCTCGCCGGCACGGTGCTGCTCGGTGGTGCGCTGGCGATTCGCGGCGCGCTCAGCGGCGCGCTCGAGCCGGTCGCGCAGATGACCGAGAGCGCCCGGCAATGGGGCGCACACGACCTCGATCGGCGCTTCGACCTCGGCCCCCCGCGCGACGAGCTGACCGCGCTGGCGGCGACGCTCGACGAGCTGCTGGCCCGGATCGCGGCGTCGCGCCGGCACGAGCAGCGGTTCGCCGCCGAGATGGCGCACGAGCTGCGAACGCCGCTCGCCGGGCTGCAGCTGCAGGCGGAGCTGGCGCTGAAGGCGACCGGGCCGTCCGCCGACGCCGAACGCGAGCAAGCGCTCGCCGCCGTCGTTGCGCAGTCGGCTCGCCTCAACACGGCGATCGATGCGTTGCTGGCGATCGCCCGCAACGAGATCGACCCGGCTGCCGGCAGCGTCGACCTCGCGGCGATCGCGACCGACTTCGACGACGTCGAGATCGACACGCCACAGGCACTGCCGCTCGCCGAAGGTGATCCCGACGTCGTTCGCCGCGCCCTCACCCCGCTGGTCGAGAACGCTCGCCGGCACGCTCGGTCGCGCGTCCGGCTCGAGCTGTCGGCGGCACGCGGGCGCGTTCGTGTCGCGGTCCGCGACGACGGTCCGGGCCTCGACCCGGAGCTGGGCGAGCGCGCGTTCGATCCAGGCGCTCGCGGCTCCGGGGCGGCCGACGGCGGTGCCGGCCTCGGGCTGCCGCTGGCCCGCCGGCTCGCGCGCTCGTGCGGCGGTGACGTCATCGCCGGCCCCGGTCCGGGTGGCTGCTTCGTGCTCGAGCTGCCGGCGCTCGGCCCGGCGACGTAGCGCCCGACGGCTAGCTCTCGGCCGGCTGGACCGCGCCCGCCCCGTCGGCATGCAGGTCGAGATGCGGCAGATGCGGGCGCGAGCCTGCGTGCCGCGGCTCGGCCGACTCGGTCCGCTGGATGTCGTTCTTGCGTACCGCGACCCAGGCCACGAGGGCGGCGAAGACGATCAGCGCCAGACCGCTGACGACGCCGTCGCCGAGCCCGATCCCCGTCTGCGAGCTCGGCTTGCCGAACCAGTCGGCGAACGACGCGCCGAGCGGCCGCGTGACGACGTAGGCGGACCAGAACGCCAGCGTCGGGTTGAGGCCGAAGCGCCACCAGCCGAGTGCCGGCACGGCGATGATCGCCGCGAACAGGAACGCCGAGTCGAGGAAGCCGAGGCCGAGCGAGATCGCCGTCAGGTCTCCTGCCGCGGTGCCGAGCGCGAACGTCGCGAGCACGGCGGCCCAATAGAAGCTCTCGCGCCGTCGCGTCGTGATGCTGTGGATCGAGAGCGTGCCCTCGCTGCGGTGCCAGAGGTAGAAGATCGCCGCGACGAGCGCGGCGAAGAACGGCGTCGTCACGCCGTATGACAGGCCGGCGCCGTCACGCAGGCCGTCGGCGACCATCGTGCCGAAGATCGCGACCATCATCACGGCCGTCCAGTACACGGGCGCGCGATAGGTCCGAGCCCGCAGCTGGATCCGCATCGCGTACCAGAAGCCGCCCACACCGACCACCGCCGCGAGCGGCAGGAACAGGTTGCCGAGATAATCCGACATCGCCTCGCCCATGCCGGTGGTGAGGATCTTGATGACCCAGAACAGCGCCGTGATCTCGGGGACCTTCGGCGCGAGCGGCTCAAGCCGGGCGACCTGCCGGCTGCGTGCGAAGCGGAGCATGCGGCTACCTCGGTTCTGCTGACGACAGGAGAAGAGGCGGGCGAACCTAGACGGCCGCGGATGACGTTTTCCTGAACGCCGGGACTCTCAGCAAGCTCTCGGGAAACTCACCGCCGGCCCCCATCGCGGTCGCCGATCGTGTCGGCATGACGTTCGAGCGACTGCTCGGACGCACCACGCGAAGGAGGTAGTCCGCATGTCAGCACAGATGAGGAAGATCGCCGCGGTGTTCGCCACCGGGGCCGTCGCCGTCGGCGGCGCCGGTGTCGCCCAGGCGGCGTCCGGCGGCGACGGCAGCGCATCTCCGACCGGCACCAAGCAGCATCAGGGCCGGCCGGCGCCGACGGCCGCGCAGAAGAAGGCGCTCGCCGACGCGCTCGGCATCACCGTCGCCCAGCTCGACGCCGCCGAGCAGGCGATCAGGCCGAGTGGCGGCAAGCCGCCGAGTGGCGGCGACAAGCGGCGCGGCGGCGATGACTTCGCCGCGAAGCTCGCGACGGCGCTCGGCGTCGACAGCGCGAAGGTCAAGACGATCCTCGACGCGAACCGGCCGGCCAAGCCGGCCGACGGCACGAAGCCGGCGGACGGGACACGGCCGGCGAAGCCCGATCAGACGGCGCTCGTCGCCGCGCTGGCGAAGGGCCTGAGCCTCGACACCGCCACCGTCAAGGCGGCGCTCGACAAGCTTGCTCCGCCGGCACACGGTCGCGGCGGACACGGTCGCGGCGGCGACCACGTGGCCGCGCTCGCCAAGCAGCTCGGCCTCAGCACGGCGACGGTGCAGGCCGCGTTCGACAAGGTCCGCCCGGCCAAGCCGGCGACGACCACGCCCGGCGGCTGACCGCACATCGGCGGAGGGGCGTCACGAGCGCTCCTCCGCCTGACGCGGCCCCTCAGCAGCCGGCGACGCCGCGTTCGCGCCAGGCGCGGTAGGCGGGGTACAGCGTCGTCAGCTGCGGGTCGGCCAGGCCGACCGGGAACACGGGGTCCTCGCGCAGCGTGTACTGGAACGCGGCGCGCACCTGCCGGTCGCGCTTCCAGGTGTCGAGCTGCCGCCCGGCGATCGCGCAGCCGTGCGGCGCGTCACCGACGCCGGTCTCGGTGATCCAGACCGGCACCTGCTTCGAGCAGTGATGGCCGTCGAGGGCGCGCTCCACGCCGGTGAGCAACCGCGCTGTCTCAGCGACCGGGACCTTGTCGATCCGCTTGCCTCCCCCGCGCGGCCGCACGAGGTGCGCGTGTTGCGCCCAGGCCGCGGCACCGCAGACGAGGTCGTCGGGCAGATGACGCGCGAACTCAGCGGCGCCGACCGCCTTCGGCCGCCCCTCGGGAACGCCGGCCGTCTCACCCAGGAGCATCCGCTGGCCCGGGTCGTCGCCCAGCGTGGTGGCCATCGTGCGGACCAGCTTCGTGTACAACCCCGGCGAGACCGCCTTCGCCTGGTCGTTGCCGCAGCCGCTGCGCTGTGGGTTGAGAAATCCCGGCGTGTTCGGCTCGTTCCACGCGCTCCACGAGACGTGTTCGAGCTTCAGCGAGCGCGTCAGCGCCAGCAGCGAGCGGACGAACGAGCGGTAGGCGGCCAACTTCGGCATTCGCTGATACGACGTCGTCCCCGGCCGTTCGCAGCCCGCCACCCGGCGCGCGGCCCAGGGCGGCGTGCCGTAGAGGACGAGCACGGGCTCGGCCTTCAGGCGAGCGATCGCATCGAGCGTCGCGCGCAGGCCCGCGTACGGAGCACAGGGCGGTCCGCCGCGCAGACAGCCGTCGGCCGGCTGCGCGAAGTCCGGCGCTCGGCCGCGCTCGGGCTGGAGACGAGCCCAGTCGACGAGCACGCGGACGTAGTCGGGCTTCAGCGCCACGAGCCGGTCGCGCCACGGCGCGAACGCTGCCGGCTGCGCGCCGGGCGCGATCAGGTGCGGGTTCGCCTCGGTGATCCCGATCGCGAACCGCCCGGAGGGAGCGGGCGCCGACGGCGCCGACGTCGTCGCCGTCGAGGCCGTCGAGGCACCCTCATCGCCGCCGCCACAGCCCGCCAGGACGGCGGAGGCCAGCACCGCGACCAGCGCGAGTGACGTGGGCCTCGGGCGACGCGAAGCTCGATCGCTGCGGGGCGACACGCTTCGGCCCTACCCGTCGGCGGCCTCGACGACGCGGCCGGCGGCCGCCCAGGCCGCCGCGCGCGAGCGTGGCCGCCCGATCATCGCGTGGGCTCCGTCGTCGAGGATCGGCCGCTGCAGCAGCGCCGGGTGCTCGAGCAGCGTGGCGACGACCCGATCGACGCTCCAGCCGTCGGCGTCGAGACCGAGCTGCGCGTACTGCTTGTCGCGCCGGATCAGGGCGTCTGGCGGATCGCCCTGCAGCCGCTGCGCCAGCGAGCGCAGCTCGTCCTCGTTCAGACGCTCTTTGACGAGCAGGTACTTGCGCACGCTGACGTCGTGACCGGCGGCCTCGAGCGCGTCGAGCGCGTGGACCGAGGTCGAGCAGTGCGGGTTGTGCAGCAGCGTCAGCGTCGTCGGGCGATCGGGCATCCCGCGATCCTACGAATCGCGCGATGGCGCCGCCGGCGGGCTAGAACAGCGGGTCGCGCGGGTTGATCGGATGGCCGAGAGCGATCCGGCCGTAGTTCTCCGCCGCCGCCTCGAAGTTCATCGTCACGTGCGACGAGATCGCGTGCACGTCGCGCCACGCGCGCTGAATCGGGCTCGCGTCGAGGATCCCGTGCGCGCCCGCGGCCTGCATCAGCTTGTCCGCGGCGGCGACGAGCTGGCGCATCGCATACGTCCAGTCGCGCCGGTTGATGACACGTTGCTCGAGCGACACCGGTTCCTGCTCGACCGCCGCGAGCGCGCGCCGGCAGAGCAGCTCGGCGGCGTCGATCTGCGCAGAGCTTTCGGCGACGAGGATCTGCGCCGGGAGCGACGCGGCGACCTCCTCGCGGGTGTACGTGTATGCCCGCGTCCGCGCCTGGTCCTGCCACGCCTCCGACAGCCCGCGGACGACGCCGGTCGCCGGACCGAGCAGCGCGCGGCTCGCGTGCGCGATCAGCGGGATCCGATACATCCACGCCGGGTTGACCTCCGCCCCCGGGCTGTGGCCCTCGCGCATCGCCTCCATCAGGACGCTGCGGTGCTCGGGAACGAAGATGTCGTCGAGGACGACGGTGTCCGAGCCGGTGCCGCGCAGCCCGGCGGAGTGCCACGTGTCGACGACCTCGAGCTCGGCGACCGGCACGAGGAACAGCTTGAAGTCGGGATGATCGGCGCCCTCGGGAAAGATCAGCCCGCCGAGGATCGTCCACTGGCTGTGGCCGACGCCGCTGCCCCACGCGTACTCGCCGTTGATCACGTAGCCGCCGTCGACGACCGTCACCGTGCCCGTCGGAGCGAACGACGTCGCGACGCGGGCGTCCGGCCCGTCGCGCCAGACCTCCTGTTGCGCGCCATCGGGAAACAGCGCGACGAGGTGCGCGTGATCCATCCAGTAGGAGAAAACCCAGCCGGCGGAGCCGAACGCGCGCCCGAACTCGATCCCGATGTCGAACGACGTCGTCAGGTCGAGCTCGTAGCCGCCGAAGCGCTTCGGGACGTGCGTGCGGACGAAGCCGCCGCGGCTGAACAGGTCGACAGCGCCCTGCGGCAGATGGCGCTGCTCGTCTGCCTCCGCGGCGAGTGCGCGCAGCGGCTCGAACAACTCCCGCGCCGAGGCGACGAGCTCGTCGCCGGTCGCGCCCGCAGGGGCCTCCGTGCTCATGGTCATCGCGTGAACTCCCTCCCCATGAGGCGCCCCGTGGTACCCGCCTCGTTGACCAGCGCCATGTTACGCCCGGTTTCGCCTTGCTCGCAATAGCCATCCGGCGCACCGACAGGAAGAGCTGTGTATGTCACGTCGCGACGACGGACGCACGACCGGCCGCAGACCCGGCCGGGTAGGGTCGGCCGATGCCTCCCAGCGAACGGGCGGTCGACGTCCGTGCCCTCGCCGTCGCGGTGTTCGTCGCCGGCGCGGTGTTACTCGGCGTCGAGATCGTCGCCAGCCGCGTCCTCGCGCCGGCGTTCGGCAACTCGCTCTACGTCTGGGGCTCGCTGATCGGCGTCGTCCTCACCGGTCTGTCCGTCGGCTACTGGGTCGGCGGCATCCTCGCCGACCGCTTTCCCTCGCCCTACCTGCTACTCGGGTCGCTCACCGCCGGTGCCACGCTGGTCCTGCTGATCCCCGTCGTCGACGGCTGGGTCATCGACCGGATCGTCGACTGGGATGTCGGCGACAGGTTCAACCCGCTCGTCGCATCGGTCGTCCTGTTCGGGCCGATGGCCGTGGTCATCGCGAGCGCCAGCCCGATCGCCGTCCGGCTGGCCGCCAGCTCCGTCGACCGGCTCGGGCACACCGCCGGCCGGCTGTTCTCGATCTCGACCGCCGGCAGCATCGCCGGGACGTTCCTGACGGCGTTCTGGCTCGTGCCCGAGCTCGGTGCCGACCAGATGCTCGGCGTCGGCGGGACGGCGCTGCTGGTCGCCGCCGCCGGGTTCGCGCTGCGCCACCGGATGCTGCCGGCCGGGCTCGCGATCGCCCTGGTCGCCGGCGGCGTCGGCGTCGTCGTCGCCGCGAGCGACCCGCAGCAGGCCGGGCGGCGCGTCGCCGCCAAGCAGCTGAAGAACTACTCGCCGCTGTTCCGCGAGCGCGAGCGGCGATCGCCCGGGGCGCTGAGCCCGGCGGTGCTGCGCGCCGAGACCGGCTTCGACGTCCGCGAGGCGCGCGACACGCAGTACCACCGGATGTGGGTCGTCGACGGCGAGGACACGCGCTACCTGCGCTTCGACAGCACCTTCCAGAGCGGGATGGCGCTCGACGACCCCTACAAGACCGTCTTCGACTACACCGACTACATGCAGCTCGGGCTGGCGTACGCGCCGAGCACGAAGAGCGTCCTGCACATCGGGCTCGGCGGCGGCACGGTCGTGAAACGGATGACGCGCGACTTCCCCGCGCTGCAACAGCGCGCGGTGGAGATCGACCCTGAGGTCGTCCGCGTCGCACGGCGCTGGTTCGGCCTTCCCGGCGAGTCTCGGCTGCCGGTCTCGGTGCAGGACGGGCGCCGCTACCTGCAGAGCCACGACGACCGCTGGGACATGATCGTCATCGACGCCTACTTCAGCGACTCGATCCCGTTCCACATGGCGACGCGCCAGTTCATCGATCTCGTCCGCTCGCGGCTGACGCCGGGCGGCGTCGTCGTCTCGAACGTGATCGGCGCCATCTCGGGACCCGGCTCGAGCCTGCTGCGGTCGATGTACAAGACCTATCGAACCGTCTTCCCGACGGTCGCGCTGCACCCGGTCGGCGGCGGCAGCAGCGACACCAACGTCGCCGTCGTCGCGACCGAGGGCGGCCTTCCGGCCGTGGACGTGCTGCGCAGCAACTGGGCCGGGCTGCGCAAGAGCTCGCCGAAGGCGGTCGATCTCGATCAGGCGATCGAGGCGCAGTGGGGCCGCGAGATCCCGGTCGGCGACGTGCCGGTGCTGACCGACGGCTACGCGCCGACCGACGCGCTGCTGGAGCGCTAGAGCCGCGGCGGCTCTGCTCGGCAGCCGCGGCTACGGGCCGATCAAACGCCAGAAGGCTCCGCCTGTCACAGGCGGAGCCTTCCACGACACCGGTCGCGCCGGCCCGCCACAGCGGCGGACCGGCCATCGGCCATGAACCTGGCGTGGCTTCTCCTACCAGCCGTGCCAGTGACCGTCCTGGACCTTGCTCGGGACCTTGCCGTTCAGGACTCCGAAGATGTCCGTCTGGTCGATCGTCCCCTGGATGTTGGCCGCCTGCGGGCCGCTCGCCCAGACCGGGACCTCGGCCCCCGTATGAGCCTGCGAACCGCTGGTCGTCGCACCGCTGCCCGTGTCGGCCGTGCCGTAGGCGACGCGAATCGGCGCGTTGTCAACCGTCGACAGCGTCGCGTAGCTGGTGCCGACTGCCGGCTTGCTCGTCGTGTACATCATCTGCGACGTGTGAGCGTGGTCGGCGGTGACGATCACCAGCGTGTCCGGGTGGTTCTTCTGGTACTCGAGGGCGACGCCGATCGAATCGTCGAACGCGAGCGTCTCGCCAATCTGCCCGCAGACGTCGGCGGCGTGGTCACGCTTGTCGATCGAGGCACCCTCGACCTGCAGCACGAACCCGTCGCGGTCCTTCCCGAGCAGATCGATCGCCTTCTTCGTCATCTCCGGAAGCGACGGCTCGCTGGCGCGGTCCTGCGGCTTGCACTTCGTCGTTTCGCTGCCGCCCTGAACCTGCACGTCACGTGCCGGGTTGGCCGTGAAGTACGCGTCCGTACGTGCGAACAGCGGCGCGAACTCGGTCGTCATGTTGCTCGCGTTGAACAGCCCGAGCAGCTTGATCGGCTTGCCGCCGCTGTTCAGCGACGTCACGCCCGCAAGCGCCTGCTTCGTGCCGACGACGGTGTAGCCCTTCGACTGGGCGTAACCGAGCACGTCCTGCGTGCCCGTCGCGGTCAGCTTCTGCTCGTAGCGAGCGCGACCGCCGCCGAGGTAGAGGTCGAAGCCCTCGTCGACCTGCTGCTCGGCGATCGAGCCGAGCCCGGCCGGCGAGGCGGTCTTCGCCTCGGTCGGGCACGTCGTCCGCGTGTCGGCTGGGCCCTGGCACGCACGCTGCGAGATGTGCGAGCTCGGGGCCGCCGGTGTCGCGTCGGTGATCTCGGCGGTCGACACGTTGCCGGTCGCCTTGCCCTTGTCGCGGGCGATCTCGAGGTACGTCTTGAAGCCCTGGTTCGGGCCGGGGACGTTGTCCGCCGACGAGGGGCCCTGTGACAGACGACCGTCCTGGGTCCGCTTGCCCGTCGACCACGCCGTCGCCGTCGGCGCCGAGTCGCCGACGTAGTTCGGCTGATAGGTCGGGCCGGGGCCCGCACGCAGGACGTAGTGGATGGAGCTTCCGCGGAACGCGAGCTTGTCCATGTTCAGACGCCCCGCGGCACCCTTGCCGTAGTAGCGCGCGAGCGTGACCTCGGAGTCGCCCATGCCGTCACCGACGAGCAGGATCACGTTCTTCGGGCGCGACGAATCGATCTGCTGGGCGAGCTTGGCTGACGTGTCGCGATCTCCGTCGGTGGCGAGGGCGATGCTCGATCCCCCGACCACGGCGGTCACGCTCAGAAGGCCGGCGATGGCCTTGTTCCTATGCATGCGTCGTGGCTCCGTTTCGTTGTTGGCCGACGCGGATCCTCGCGACGACCCGGCACCGCGATGTTGCGGCGGTGGGAATGAGCTGTGTCGATTCGGTGACGAGCGGCGCGGGTCAGCGCCAGGCGAGGCCGCGCAGCTCAGGACCGGCTGCCAGCAGGGCGAGCAGATCGCCGGCATCGAGCTTGCCGGCGGCGATCACGGCGGCGACCATCTCGCGTTCGCCGATCTCGCGCTCCTCGACCCTGGTCCGGCTCGCCGTGCCCACCCCGACGCCACCGAAGCGGCGGCGAAGCGCGTCTGCCATCGCGTGGATCTGGCGGATCAGGTGCGGCGCGCCGCAGATGCGCAGCTGGATCCCTGCCGGGTCGTCGCCGCTCTCGGCGATACCGACGCCCAGTGCTGCGTCGCGGCCCATCGTCGCGGGGCCGAGCAACGTCTGCGCGAGCGTCTCGCCAAGGCACGACTGGACGGCGCTCGGCGCCATCGGCGTGATCGCGCTGCGCTCCGGTCGCGTCCCGGCGAGACGGCTCGCGAGACCGCCGGATGCGCCGATCACGACGCCGTCGGCGCCGCTGCGGCGGCCGCTGATGCCCTTGACGCCGGCACCGCGCAAGACCGTCACGCCGGGCCCAAGCTGGACTGCCGTCTTCACCGAGCCGGCAACAACCCTGTCGAGTCGCGCCGCGCCGGGCTCGCCGAGCACGCGGCTGACCACGTCGCCGGCCCCGACAGGAAGCTCGGCCGCCCGGAGCGCGGTGACATTGACGTAGGCCAACCGGCTCTGCGCGACGTGCCCGTCAGCGATCGTCGCCAGCGTTCCCGCGGTGACCGGCGCCGGCGGGCGCGCGTTCGTGCCGTCGAGCGACGGCCGCGACGAGGGGATCTCGTCGCTGTGACCGCCGCCGGCACCGGCACACCCGGAGAGCGCGACGACCGACGTGACGGCGAGGAGAAGCACTGCGACGCGAGACATGGGTCGGCATCCTCACGCGCGCCGCCGGCATCGGTGTGTACGAAATGTGACGGCGCGCGGCCGCTAGCCGAGGGCGGCGCTCGACGGCGCATCGGCGCTCGCCGCGGGACGCACGCGCTCGTCCGTCAGAAGGCCATGGACGAGCTGGATCGCGATCGATCCCTCGCCGACGGCAGACGCCACCCGCTTCACCGACGCGTGCCGCACGTCGCCGGCAGCGAGCACGCCAGGCATGCTCGTCTCCAGCGGCAGCGGACGCCGGTCGAGCGGCCAGTCTCCGCCCGCGACCTCGTCGCCTGTCAGGAGGAAGCCACGCTCGTCCCGTGCCACCTCGGCCGGAAGCCAGTCGGTGTGAGGCCGCGCCCCGATCAGCACGAACAGGGCGTCTGCCGCGACCGTGGTCTCCTCGCCGTCGGCGCCGTGCCGCAGGACCAGCCGCTCGAGCCGACCCTCCCCCGCCCCGCCGGTGATCACCGTCTCCGTCCGCACCGTCACGTTCGGTGTCGCGCCGATCTCACGGACGAGGTAGTGCGACATCCCGGCGCCGAGCGAATCACCGCGGATCACGATCGTCACCTCGCGGGCGTAGCGGGCGAGGTGCAGGGCCGCCTGGCCGGCGGAGTTGCCACCACCGGCGACGAACGCGTCCTTGCCGCTGAGGGCGTGAGCCTCCGACGCGGCGCCGCCGTAGAACACGCCGGCGCCGGTCAGCGCCTCCAGCGCGGGGACTCCGAGGCGGCGGTAGGTCGCGCCGGCGGCCAGGATCACCGCGCGCGCCGTCACGCGGCGGCCGTCGACGATCGTCAGCTCGAGCCGATCGCCCACGCGCGCGAGTGAGGTCGCCCGGTGCATGAACAGGAAGTCCGTCCCGAAGACCGATGCCTGCTCGTAGGCCTGCTCGGCGAGCAGGCTGCCGCTGATCCCCTTGGGAAAGCCGAGGAAGTTGCGGATCAGCGAGCTCGAGCGGGCCTGGCCGCCGATGCCGCCTTCGTCGACGACGAGTGTTCGCAGACCCTCGGACGACCCATAGACCGCCGCCGAGAGGCCCGCGGGGCCGGCGCCGATGATGACGACGTCGAAGGCGTGGGCCGCCAGATCGCTTGGGGCTCCCGCGACCACGGCCATCTCCGCATCGGTCGGGTTGCCGAGCGCGCGGCCGTTGGGAAGCAGGATCAGCGGCAGGCTGGTCTCCGGGCTCGCCCGGCCGAGCAGCTCTCGCCCTTGGTCGGAGTCGGCGAGGCAGAAGGCGTGTGGCACCGCGCAGCGCTCGAGGACCTCTCGCAGCTCGTACGCCCTGCCGGACCATTCCTCGCCGACGACGTGAATCGTCTGCGGGACGAGGCGACGGTCCGACGCCCATTCGAGCAGGAAGCTCGTGATCGCCACGTGGAATCCCTCGTCCAGCCCCGGCGCCGGGTTGACCACGTAGTAGTCGATCCGGCCGAGCGCGATCGAGTCGCGGATCGCCTCGGCCGACGCGTGGTTCGTCCAGACGTCCGGCGGCACGAGCAGCGCGCGCTTGGCGTGCGGATGCAGCGCGCGGACACGCTCGAGCCCCTCGCCGCCGTCGGCGTCCCAGAGCACGTTCCCGGCGAGCACCAGCGCCGCCTCCTCGCCGGCCGCGGCGATCTCCGCCAGCAGGCGCAGCGCCTCGTCGGGATCGGCGAGGCACTGGACGCGATAGTCATGGCCGTATCGCGTGCCGAGTTGCGTCCTCAGCCTGTCGAGAACGTCTTCGTCTTCGTAGACGGCGAAGAGGACCGGGAGCGACATCGTCTACGCGCCACCTTAACCGCTGGACGGCACCTCGCACCTGATCCTCGCCGTCGACTCGATGATCGGCTGGATCAGGCCGCGCACGACCGCGAGGTGCGCCGGGTTCTGGATGTAATCGTCGAACGCCTGCTCGTCATCGAAGTCGATGATCAGGACGAAGTCGAAGTCATCCCCCTCGGGCCCGATGCTCTCGCACAGCTGGAGTCCGCGAATCGTCGAGATCTTGTCGGGCAGCTCGGCGAGCGCGGTGATCGCGCCCTCGACGGCCTCGCGCGGCGCGTCCGGGCGCCATTTGTTCATCCGTACCTGACGAAACATCGCTCCCCTTTCCCGGTCCGCCGCGAGGATACGTGGCACGGTGCCGGACAGCGCCTAGGGTGCCCTCAGCATGAGCAGCCGCCAGATGAAGCTCACGCGCTGGAGTGTCGGAATTCCGCTGGGGCTCGCGTTCTCCGCGGGGCTCGCGGTTTCGCTGCAGGTGTTCACCTTGGGCCGGCTCGCCTCCCACACCGGGTCTCCGCAGCTGGCGGCGACCGCCAACACGATCGTCGGCGCGGTCGCGCTGCTCGCGATCGCGATCGCGACGCGCGCCTCGGCGCGCGCCGTTCACAGCGTCAAAGCCGGCGCGCGGGTCCGTGCCTGGCAGCTCCTGATGGGGGCAAACGGCGGCCTGTTCCTGATCGTCGCGAGTTCGGCCGTCCCAAAGGTCGGCGTGGCGCTATTCACCGTCGCGGCGGTCTGTGGCCAGACGCTCGGCAGCCTGGCCGTCGACCGCCTCGCTCTCAGCCCGGCGGGCCGGCGGCACTTCACCACCCCGCGCTTGGTCGGCGCGGCGCTGGCGATCGTCGCCGTCGGCATCAGCGCCCTCGGTTCGCACGACGATCTTCATCTCGGCTGGCTGGGCCTCACCGTTCTCGTTGGTGCGGGGACGGCGGTGCAGCAGGCGGCGTTGGGTCACGTGGCTCGCGCGACGGGAGAGCCGCTGGTCGCCGGCTGGGTGAACATGACCGTCGCCGCCGTCGTGGTCGTCGTCGCTTGGGCCATCGTCAAGGACGGCGCGGTTCCAGGCGGCTGGTCGGCGCCGTTGGTGCAGTGGCTCGTCCCCGGCCTCTGCGGCGCCCTGGCGCTCGTCATCTTCGCGACGGTCGTCAAGCGGCTCGGCGTCCTGCGCCTGATGCTCGCGGCGATCGCCGGGCAGTCGGTGTGCGCGCTCCTGCTCGACGCCGTCGCCCCGACCGCTGGGGAGGTCATCACCGTGCAGACGCTCGTCAGCGTGGCGCTGACGCTCGTCGCGGTCACCGTCAGCGGGCTCGGCCGCGGCGGACCGCAGACGGCAGCGCAGCGCGCAGGCTGAGACCAGGGTGCGTTCGCGACGCTACGCCGTCACGTCGGCGCCCGCGGCCCCCAGCGCTGCCAAGACCGGCGCGATGGCGCCCATCTCGATGTACTCGTCGAAGCGAGTGATCAGCCCGTCGCTGACCGTGACGACGACGCAGACCGGGACGCGCACCTCGTCGCCGTTGACGAGCTCCGCGCAGCCGTAGTGCTGGGCGACGAAACCGGTGTCGGTGTACGTCGTGCGCGACTCCTCCTGCCAGGACCGGACCAGGACGCTCTGCATGCCGGCGAGGTTGGCGAGGGCGACATCGACCGGCTTGGCGGTGTCGTCGAAGTTGTGCCAGAGGATGGCGTCATCCGCGAACAGCCGGCGAAGGCCGTCGATGTCGTTCGTGGTCGCCGTCCGCTGGAGCTCGTCGGCAATCCGCTGGAGCTCCTCGTTCTTGCTCATCGTCACGACTCCCCCTCGCTTCGGTTCATATCGCCGCCCGATCGGGCCGCGAGCGTTCGGACAGGCATCGCTGTTTGACGATGCCCGCGAGGACCATACAGCGCTCGGGCACGTGTGTGCCAATCGTGAACCTGCGACCCCCGGACCCCACCCGCACGGCCGATGTCACACGAACTGCGCCGCCGCGTAGCCCGATGCCCACGCCCACTGGAAGTTGAATCCACCCAGGTGGCCGGTGACGTCCAGCACCTCGCCGATGAAGTACAGGCCCGGGCTTCTCAGCGATTCCATCGTCTTCGAAGAGACTTCACGGGTGTCGACGCCGCCCAGGGTGACCTCCGCGGTGCGGTAGCCCTCGGTCCCGCCCGGCACCACCCGCCAGGCGCCGAGCTTGTGGGCGATGTCGCGCAATTCGGCCGCTGTGTACTGCTTCATCGGCTTGGATGCGAACCAGCTGTCGACCAGCAGCGTCGCCATCTTCTTCGTGAAGACCTCGCCGAGCACGGTCTTCAGCTCGCTGTCGGGACGGGCGGACCGCTGGCGCTCCAGCCACTCCAAGGCGTCGTGGTCCGGCAGCAGGTTGATCTCCACGACATCGCCGGGGTGCCAAAACGACGAGATCTGCAGGATCGCGGGGCCACTGAGGCGCGGTGGGTGAAGAGGATGTTCTCGCGGAAGCTCTGGTCGTTGCAGCTGACCAGGCAGGCCACCGACGTGCCGGACAGTTCGACGCACATCTCTTTCAGCTGATCGGTGATCGTGAACGGCACCAGGCCGGCGCGCGTGGCGAGCACGCTATGGCCGAATTGGCGAGCGACCTCGTAGCCGAAGCCGGTGGCGCCCAGCGTCGGGATCGACAGGCCGCCGGTGGCGATCACCAGCGACGGCGACGCGATCGGGCCGATGTCGGTGGCCAACGCGTATCCGGCCTCGGTCTTCTCGATCTGCCGCACGGATGCGTTCAGGTGTAGGTCGACGCCGGCCTGTTCGCATTCGTCCAGGAGCATCTCGAGGATGTCCTTGGACTTGTTGTCACAGAACAACTGGCCGAGCTTCTTCTCGTGGTAGGGAACGCCGTGCTTGCTGACGAGGCCGATGAAGTCCCACGGGGTGTAGCGGGCCAGAGCCGACTTGCAGAAGTGCGGGTTCTGCGAGAAGAAGTTGGCCGGGTCGGTGTACGTGTTGGTGAAGTTGCAGCGACCTCCACCGGACATGAGGATCTTCTTGCCGGCCTTGTTGGAGCTCTCGATCAGCAGCACCCGGCGACCGCGCGCGGCGGCGGTCAGGGCGCACATCAGGCCGGCGGCACCCGCGCCGATGATCGCTACGTCGGTATGGGTTGCTTGATCGTCCATCGTTGCTGGGCCTTCCGGCCAGGAACCGTTGACTCGTCGGTTCACGGCGAGCCTGAGACGCCGAGAGCCCCGCTCTCGCGGGGCCCTCGCTGTAGTCGGGGAGACAGGATTTGAACCTGCGACCGCCCGGCCCCCAGCCGGGTGCGCTACCAGACTGCGCCACTCCCCGTGGCTCGTCAGAGCGGGCGACGGGAATCGAACCCGCCCTAGAAGCTTGGAAGGCTTCTGTGCAGC
>DASRHW010000025.1:0-25037 GCA_035650375.1 Solirubrobacteraceae bacterium
GCGCATCTCCAGCCCGGCGAGCCCGCCGTTCTCGCTGACGCCGAGGCGGCCGACGAGGAACGGCACGTTGCCGACGTAGAACGTCGCGACGACGCCGAAGCCGACGGCCGCGCCGACGAACCACGGCGCCGCGATCGCCGACGTCGACCAGACGTGGCGGAAGCCGAACGAGCCTTCGAGCCGGCCGCCGAGCGCGCGATCGAAGACGCGCAGGATCACCGGCACGACGAACCAGCGCTCGTGGAGCGCGTCACGCAGCGCCAGGCCGGTCTCGAGGTTGACGAGGTCGTTCGACGTCATCACCGCGGCCGCCGCGGCGGTCTGGATGTGGACCGCGTCGAGCGTCGTCGGCAGCGTCGCGTCGCCGACGACGACCGGTACGCCCAGCGCACGCGCCTGCGCGATGTAGCGGTTGTGCTCGTCGCGCTCGATCGCGACTGCCTCGTGGCCCGCCGCTACCAGCCCCTCGAGCACGCGCATCCCGACCGCGCCGAGCCCGACGACGACCGTGTGGTCGGCGATCCCGACAAGCCTCCCGCGCCCGAGGGACTGCTCGATCCGCCGTGAGACCAAGGCGTTGGTGACGAGGGCGAAAAGCAGGCTGACGAGCGTCGTTCCGGCGACGATCAAGCCGATGCCGAAGACCTGCATCGCGTCTGACTGGGCGGCGAACGAGAAGTCGCCGAAGCCGACCGTCGCCCCGGTCTCCATCGTGAAGTAGAAGGCCTCGAGCAGGTTCATCCGGCCGCCGCCGTCGAGCACGTAGCCCACGTGCAGGATCAGCGTCGAGGCGATCGTGATCAGCGCGCCGACGACGAGCGTCGCGCGGACCGCGCGATCGGTCGCCTCGGCCATCCCCTGGAGCGCGCGGTTGAACCGGTTGAGCAGGCGGCGCGCCAGGTTGGCCGCCGCCTCTCCGACGTCGAGGTGCTCGCTGAGTCCCGCTGCGGCGATCTGCGCCTCGGTGCCGAGCATGGTGACGCGGTCGCCCGCGACGACGACCTGGTCGCGACCGGGGCAGACGATCACGCCGTCATCGTGGCGGGTGACGACGCCGACCGGCGCCAGGTCGCCGTAGAGCTCGCGCAGCGATCCCAGCCGCGGCGCTTCGACCTCGACCGCGACGAACTGCTGCCCGGCGAGCTCGAGCTCGTGCGAGGCCTTGCCGAGACAGGTGTCGACGACCGACGGTGCGAACAGCCCCGCGACGTCGAGCACCCCGCCGTCTCCGGTAACCGACTCAAGCGCCTGGCCGACCGCGGGGTTGTCGAGGTGGACGACGATCCGCACCTCCGGCCGCAGATCGCGCACGAGCAGCGCGACCTCGAGAGTCTGCAGGTCTGTCTCTTCGGCGCATACGACCGCCAGCGCCCCTGCCAATCCGGCCGCGAGCAGTGACTCGGAGCTGTGCGCGACGCGCACCACGTGCGGAACCCCCCAGCTCTCGAGCAGCGCGATGCGACCCGGATCGCCGTTGTCGTCGAGCGCGACCGCTGCGACGCCGATCGCCCGCAGCTGCTCGATCACGCGGATGCCGATGTCGCCGAGCCCGGCAACGATCACATGCCCACTCCAGGCTCGGAGATCGAGTTCGTCTGTCACGCGACCAGAATCGCTCCCGCGGCCGGCCGCGACCATCGACACAGGGCCAAGCCGGCCCTACCGCAGGGCCAGCCTGTGAGGGCTCTCTCAGAGCTCCTCGGCGAGCGCCGGCTCTGCGGACGCCCCGGGCCGCGACATCCCCAGCCGACTGGCGATCACGGCGTCGGCGGAGTGGATGCTGCGCGGATGGCCGGTGACGGCGGCGATGAACTCAGAGCTTTCGAGCGCGAGCAGCCTCGTCGCCGTAAGCGCACGCACGGTCGCCGTGCGAGGAACACTGCGCAGCAGCGCGATCTCACCGAAGAAGTCGCCCGCGGCCTCGGTGCGGCGAGGCTTTCCGTCGACGAGCACCTCGACCTCGCCCTCGTCGATCACGTAGAAGCGATCCCCCACCTCGCCCTGGGTGATGACTGTCGCGCCAGCCGGCACGACGACGGGGCGCAGGCGAAGAGCGAGCGTCTCGATCGACGCGACCGGCAGCGGCGCGAAGATCGGCACGCCGCGCAGCAGCGCGAAGGCGCGGTCGGGAACGACCTTGCCGGCCTCGAAACGAGCGAGCGTGCGCCAGCGCAGGATCGCCAGTACCGGCAAGACGGATCCGGCAGCGACGAGCGCACCCGGGATGCCGAGCAGCGATGCGAGCGCCGGGGCGAGGGCGGAGCCGATCCCCATCGAGACGACGTACGTGCTCTCGACGACACCGAAGACGCGCGAGAGGATCTCGTCGGAGACCAGCCGCTGCAGCAGCGTCATGCCGGAGACGGCGACGAGCGCATAGCCGAGCCCGACGCCGATCAGCGCCGGCAGCGCCAGCGCAAGCCCCTGCACGAAGGAGAGCACGATCAGTGGCGCACCCATCACGAGCAGGCCGATCCCGAAGCCGCGCGCGAGGTGGCCGCGGCCGAGCATCCCCAGTGCCACGATGCCGCCGACGACGCCGCCGACGCCCCACATCGAGCTGAGCAGGCCTACCTCGGCCTTGGCGACTCCGAGCGTCTCGATCGCGAAGAGGACGACGAGCGTGTCGACCATCCCCTGGATCAGCATCGTCGCGCTGAGCGTCGAGACGATCACGCGGAGCTGCGGCGTCGCGGCGATCGCGCGGAACCCGGCGGAAATCTCGTCGCGCATCCGCGCGTGCTCGAGGACCGCGCGATGCGGTGCCGGGACGTCGCGCCGGATCGCCAGCAGGAACAGCGCCGCGAGGCCGTACGGCACGGCCGTCAGCGCAAGCGCCGTAGACGCCGACAGCGTCGCGATCAGCACGCCGCCGATCAGCGTGCCGACGACGAACCCGGCGCTGTCGACTCCGGCCCAGATGGCGTTCGCGGCGGCCATCTGCTTCGGCGCCTCGGCCAGCTGCGGCAGCAGAGCCGCCTGGGCGGGCTTGTAGACGACGCCGACGATCGTCTTCAGCGAGGCGCACGCGATCACCACAGGAAGCGGCAGGCCGGCGAAGATCGCGCCGCCGAGCACCAGGCCGGCGAGCAGACGCAGTCCGGAGGAGACGGCGAGGACGTCGCGGCGCGAACGGCGGTCGCCGAGCAGGCTCACCACAGGCGAGAAGAGGCCCGCGGGAAGCATGCGGGCGAGCCCGATCAGGCCTACGGCCGCCGCTCCGCCCCTGCCGTAGCCGTAGACGGCGAGCGCGATGATGCCGGACCAGTGCGCGATCGACGTGCACGCCCACGCAAGCTGCAGCCGAGCGAGATCGCGCGTGCTGAACGCATCGACAACGACCCGCGCCAGCGACGGGACCGGCACGGAGCGTCTCGGCACGGCGGGAACCTATCCGCGGCGTGTTGGCGTGGCGTTGCGGACGTGTGAACGGCCGCGAGGCGCGGCCCTCGATGCCCGCCTCGCGCCCGTCGATGGAGCCTCGACGCCGAGCAGGTTGATCATCGCGTAGTCAGCCGTGCTGACATCGTCGCCGTTCCGGAGACTCGCTCGATGACAGGGCCAGGCGGAATCGTTCTTAGACTGACCCGCGATGGGCGCACGCGTCGAGCAGTTTCCTCTCTTCCCGCTCGGGATCGTCGCGCTCCCGCATGAGCTCGTGCCGCTGCACATCTTCGAGCCGCGCTACCGCGAGATGACGGCGCGCTGCCTCGACGAGGGCCTCGAGTTCGCGATCGTCCTGGCGACCGATGACGGCCTCGAGACGACGGGCTGCGCCTGCTCGATCGACCGCGTGCTCCAGGAGCACGACGACGGCCGGCTCGACATCCTCGCCGTCGGCACGCGGCCGCTGACGATCAGCGGCGAGATCGAGGACCTCCCCTACCCGGCCGGGACGATCGAGTTCCTCGACGACGCGTCCGAGGCACTCGACGCGCTGCTGGCCGAGACGGCTCGCTCGGCCTACGCCGATCTCGTCCTCGGCGTCACCGACGAGCCCCCCGAGGTCGAGCGGCTCGAGCAGATGGACGCCTACGCGATGGCGGCAACCGTCGAGCTGAGCCTCGACGCCAAGCAGCAGCTGCTGCGGCTGCGCTCCGAGAACGCGCGGATGCGGCTCGTCACGCGGCTGTTCCGCGGCGCGCTCAAGCGCCTCGACTACGTCGAGCGCGCCGAGGCACGGGCGCGCTCGAACGGCAAGGTCCGCTTCGGCTGAGGCGCAGCCCGGCTACCCCGTGTGAGTCAGAGCCGGCACGACGTCGTCGAACTCGACGGGTAGACCGTCGGCGACGAACCGGAACTGCGAACCGATCGGCCGAGACGGCGGTCCGGCCAGACGCAGACCCGGCAGGCGGTCCAGCAGGCGGTGCACCGCCTCATGCACTTCCGCCTTGGCCAGATTGTGCCCGAGGCAGAAGTGCGCGCCCTTCCCGAACGTGACGCTTTGACCCTTGTTCTTGCGGTCAAACCGAATCTCCTCCGGCTCATCGAACTGCTCCGGGTCTCTGTTGGCGCTGGGGAAGCCCAGGAGGATGTGTGCCCCGGAGGGGATCGTCACACCGCCGACCGGCGTGTCTCTCACCGCCCGCCGGACGACGAGCCCCGATGCTCCCTCGAGTCGCATCAGCTCGTCGATCACCGGGGTTCGACTCGCTCTGTCCTTCAACATCAACTCCTGCAACTCGGGCCGGGACAGGATCGCTGCCAGGACGTTTCCGATCTGAAAGCCGGTCGAGTCAGCGCCGGCGACGTATGCCAGCCGCGCCCAGTTCAGGATCTCGTCGTCTGTGAACGTCTTCCCGAGGACTTCCAAGTCGATCAGATAGGAGATGAAGTCGTCCTCGCGCCGGCGCTTTCGCTCCTCGAGCACAGGACGCAGAATCGCGTTTGCCTTCTCGATGCCCTCTCGAGCGTTTTGCTCGCGAGCCTCCAACGACGCATCCGGATCCAGCATCTGGTTCATATCGGTGATGACCCGCTTGATCTCGCGTTCCGCCTCGCCCCCGGCGGGCATCCCGATGAGCCGGCTCATCACGTCGAAGCCGAGACGCTGGGTGAACGTGTCGGTCAGACGCACCGAGCGCTGGTCACCGAACTCGTCGATGATCCTGTCGATGACCGGCAGCACCACCTCCTCGGTCAGCTGCTCCACCCTTTTCGGCGAGAACCACCTGAGCATCACGGCCTTATAGGCATGGTGCTCTTCACCCTCCATCTGCAGCACGGTGCGCCCGGCCGTGCTCATCACTTCTTGGTAGTGCGGGCCGGCCGGGATCTCTTCATCGTTCTTCAGGACGCCGGCGACGTTGTCGTAGCCCAAGACGAGCCACGCATCCCCGCCCATGAAGCGAACGCGGACAACGCGTTCGCCCCTGGCCTCGATCTCCCTCAGGCGCTGGGCCAGGTCGGGCAGCGGATCGGATCCGAAGTCGACCTCCGGAAGCGTCAGCGGCGGATCGGTGGACTTCGATTCAGCGGACTTGGTCACGTTCCGGCTACTTGGCACCGACCGCCGCCTTCAGCGCGGCGAGCTTGGCACCCGTCAAGCACTCGGGCTTGGTGTTGATGCGCCATTTGTCGTGGTTGTAGGTGTTGTAGAACCAGCAGCTGCCGAACGTCGGCTTGCCCTTGGTGTACGTGATCGGACCGATCAGCCCACCGAGCGTCTCGTTCTTCAGGCTGTAGAGCCCCTTGACCAGCACCGACGGCTTCGACGCCGGCGTCAGCTTCGCCTCCGTCGCCGCCTTGCGGAACATCTCGAGCGAGGCATTGGCTACCCCGACGTTGGCGTTGAAGCCCTTGGACTTGGGGATCCCCGGCGCGTACTTGGCCATGATCTTGTGAAACAGCTTGCCGCCGGCGGTTGTGGTGTCCTCGACCCCAATTCCGGCAGTGCTCAGCGACACCCTGAGGCCCTTGACCTTGGCGGCGTCGTTGTGCCCGAACGAGCCACCGGCCTCTAGCGCGAACGGCGTCCAGCCCTGCTCCTTGCACTGCTGCAGGAGACGGAGGACCACGTTCGCGTCGCTGGGGATGATCGCCGCGGTCGCTCGAGCGTCCTTCGCGGCGAGACACTGCGCCGCGTAGCTCGGCTGCGACGCGGATATCTTCGCCGACGTCGTCACCTCGACGCCGCCGCCGACGAGCCGCGAAAGACCGGCGAAGATGCCGGGCAGCTGGCCGCAAACAGGCGACTCAGCGCAATAGAGGACGCTGATCCGACGCACGTCGTAGACCTTCGCCGCGTTCAGCACCCCGTAGCCGGCAACGATCTGGTTCATCCCCGTGGGGAAGAACATCGGGTTGCTGTACTCGGCCGGGCTGGTGCTCGGCGAGCCGATCACCGGCACGCCCGCCTTCTGCGCCTCTGCCGCCCAGGCCGATCCCTGGGTCGAGAAGTAGCCGGCGATCGCCTGCACCTTGTCCCGGCCGATCAGTCCGCGGACGGCGGTCCCCGACTTCGTCGCGTCACCGCTGTCGTCGGCGAAGTAGATCTTCACCGGATGGCCGTTGACACCGCCGTTGGCGTTCGTCCACTTGACCCATGCGTCGAGATACGCCTTGAAGCTCGACTGCGCCCCGCCTTCCGGCCCCGAACAGGTGCAGATGGCCCCGATCCGCAGCGGTGCGCCCTTCGCCGTGGCCGCACTGGCCGAGCTGGCTCCCGCCACCGCGATCAGGCACGCCGCCGCCACGGCGAGCGCGCCGAGAAGTCCTCGTCTCATCTGAAATCTCCTCCGAAATCCCCGTGCGAACGCTCGGCCGCGCCGGGCGCTCCTCATGTCACGCCACTGCGTGACTCAACGTCCTCACGACTCCATCAGCAGCCGGCGCACACCACAACCATCGAGTACCCCGGCAGCATGGGTGGGCCCGGCGGTGCATTGCTCGTCGTCACGGTTGCGTCCCGTCACGGCTGCCCTGCATCTGTCTCGCTCGTGATTACGTGGAACGTCCGTTGACCGTGCGGTCTAGCAGCACCGAACGCGTCACCGAGATGAACGCCTGCGTTGCTGTCGTCTCACCATCGTCACGCCACGCAAGCGACACGAGGAACGGCTCGGCGTCGGTGATCGGAACGTACACGACGTCGTCACGACGGAAGAAGAACGCGCTCGAGGCGGCGGTGATCGAGATGCCGTGGCCTGCCGCCACGTGTTCGGACATCTCCTCCGCGGTCTCCACGGCCAGGGCGTAGACCGGCGAGCCCCCGTCAGGCCTGGGATCGACGGCCCACCAATCGGCCCAGCTCTTCGGTACCGACGCCGCAGTGATCAACGGCTCGAGGCGGATGTCTGCGAGGGCGATGGAGGCGCGGCTCGCGAGCGGATGGTTGTCCGCCATCGCCGCGACGCGTCGTTCCTCGAAAAGCGGCTCGACCCGCAGGCCCGGCAGCGAAACGTCCGGCAGACGCAGGAACTGCAGGTCCACGCGACCGTCCGTTACGGCGGAGATCTGCTCGCTCCATGGCAGCTGACAGAGCTCGAGCGTAATGTCGGGATGCTGCTGGGCGAAGGCGCGGAAGATCTTGCTGCTGCGAACGCCGGCAACGCCGCTCGACCAGCCGACCCGAACATGCCGGCTGGTCTTGCCACCGTTGCGTCTCGCATGGGAGTACGCGCGCTCGAGCGCGATCAACGTCGCTGTTCCCTCGGCCTGCAGTGAAACTCCCGCGGGCGTCAGCCAAACGTTGCGGCTCGTCCGATGCAGCAGCTCGACGCCGAGGTCGTTCTCGAACCGTCGTACGATCCGCGACAGCTGCGACTGGCTAGTGCCGAGACGGCGTGCGGCGCGGGTGAAGCTCAACTCCTCGGCGACTGCGAGGAAGCAACGCAACGGCTTCAGGTCGTCGCCGGCGAGCGTGGCCAGGCTGTAGCCGGATGCGAACTTCGGCGCCGCCCTCGTCTCCCCCGAGACGGACATCAGGAGAGCATCCCAAATGTCATGGTCCTGACTCCATCAGGAGCAGGAGCGCACGACAACGATCTATTCCGATTCCCGTATAGGTACGACCGGCTTCGCCATCGCTCGTTGCTGGGAGCCGGGAGTCCGCGAGCCGCTTCAGCGCGCCAGGCCGCAGGGGCCCTGGGCGATCTGCCGCACGAGCAGCGCCGCGCGGTAGAAGACCGGCGGCTGATGCAGCGAGTTGTCGGCGAAGCGCGTGACCCCGTCCTCGACGCGGAACGAGTAGCGCAGCGTCGAGCCCTTCCGAGCCGGCAGCGAGACATGGTCGATCGCGGGCTTGGCGAGGTCGCGCGCCAGCACACGCGTGAGGATCAGCATCTTGCTCGGCATCTCCTTCGACGTGCCGTTGCACTCGACCGTGCCGCTGTCGCTGACGTGCAGGCGCAGCTTCGCGCCCGGGATCGAGCCCGCACGCTCGACGATGAAGAGGTCGTGCGACTCGGTGCCACAGCCGGCGATCGCGCCGGCCGCGAGCAGCGCGGCGACGCCCGCGAACAGCAGCTTCATGCCGCTGCCGCCGCGCCGCCGCGGCGTGGGTCGCCGGCGCCCGAGAGCAGTCCGGTGCGGGCGTCGCGGGCGATCGCTTGGACGCCGCCGAAGAACAGGTTCGGCTCGCGGAAGCCGACGATCTCATGCCCCGAGGAGCGCAGACGGTCGACCGGGACCCCGGGCTCCGCGTAGACGACGTTGTTCTCGAGGTGGGCGCGGGGTGCACCGACCGCCTCGGCCGCGGACAGGCCGTGGTCGACGACGCCGACGATCGTCTGCAGGATCGCCGAGCGGATCCGGTTCGAGCCGGCGCTGCCGAGCACGAGCTCGAGCTCGCCGTCGCCGCCGAGCACCGCCGTCGGCGCCATCATCGACGGCATCCGCCGGCCGGGCGGCGCGGTGTGGAAGCCGAGCGGGCTCAGGTCCTCCTCGCCCATGATGTTGTTGACGTGAATGCCGGTGCCGGGGACGACGCGGCCGCAGCCCTCGCCGTTGGTGCAGGTGACGCTGCAGGCGAGGCCGTCTGAGTCGACGGTCGAGATGTGCGTCGTCGAGCCGAGCCGTGAGGCGAGGAAGTCGTCGGCGAAGCCCGGCACGGCGAGGCCCTCGAGGAACTCCGCCGTGCGCTGCTCCTGGGCGGCCTCCATCACGGCGACGACCTCGTCGATCTCCGGCGGCCCGTCGGTGCGATCGAGCAGCGCCAGCGCCAGACCGAGCAGCGTGCCGCCGGCCGACGGTGGCGGGTTCGTCAGCACGTCGCGGCCGCGGTAGCCGACGCGCACCGGGGCGCGGTCGATCGCGGCATACGAGCGAAGGTCTTCATGGGTCAGCACGCCCCCGTCGGCTTCGAGGAAGGCGACGACCGCGTCGGCGATGTCGCCGCTGTAGAACGGCGCGGCGCCGTCAGCCGCAAGCCGCTCGATCGTCTCGGCAAGCTCCGGCGACCGGAACGTCTCGCCCTCGCGCAGCACGGCCCCTCCGGGAGCGAACTCGGCACGGGCGCTCTCGCTCGAGCGCAGGATGCCGTCGAGGATCGTGAACACGTACGCCTGCTCGTGGTTGAGCACGACACCGTCGCGGGCGGCCCGCGCCGCGGGCGCCGCGAGCTGTTCGAGCGGCACGCTGCCCCAGCGCTCGCTCGCGGCGACGACGCCCGCCGGGCTGCCGTAGGCGCCGCACGACGCCGCGCCGACGTGGAAGACCTGCACGGCGTCGCCGAACGAGACCTCGACGGCCTCGAGATCGCCGCGCGCGGCGGACGGCGAGCGCCCGGCACCAGGCGCGGCGACGAAGAAGTCGATCAGCGCCGGCTCGACGCCGGCCCCCGCGACGAGCAGGTAACCGCCGGCGCCCGGGCCGGTCAGCAGCGGCTCGCTGACCCACGACATCAGCATCGCCGCGAGCGCCGCGTCGACGGCGTTGCCGCCCTCGCGCAGCACGTTCGCACCGGCCTCCGCCGTCAGCGGATGGCCGCCGGCGCAGATGCCTCGATCGCCTCGCACCGCGCCGAGGCTATCGGCGCGTGCCGCGCGCGTGTTCTGCGCACACCGCGTGCGCTTACGCAAGCGTCGGCGTGTGTGCTTCCGGAGGGTGGGCTGTCTTGTCCTTGCCAGGCATGGAAAAGATCGCCCAGCCCCGCGATGGCCCGCGCCGGCGCGCGAGCTCACGGACGCGGCGCGCCGGTCGGCTCGAGCGGAGCGGGCCAGGCCCGTTAGCGAGGGCTGACGCGGCTGTCGGCGTGGCTGACAAGGACGCAGGGAGCGACGCGTGCGAACAGCACGCGAGCGACTGAGGACGCAGTCAGGCGCAGCGACAGGCCGTCAGCGCCGCGGAATGAATTCGGGCACGTCGATCTCGGTGACGCCCATGCCCGTCTTGCTCGTCATCGACGGGACGGCGGTCGGCGCGCCGCGGCGCTCGACCTTCGGCTCGCCGGCGGGCTCGAACGAGGCACGCGGCGTCGGACCGCGGTCGCCGCCGTAGCCGGTCGCGACGACGGTGACCCAGACCTGCTCCTCGCCGATCTTCTCGTCGACGGTCGCGCCGAAGATGATGTTGGCCTCGGGATGCGCGGCCTCGGCGACGGCCTTGGCCGCGTCGTTGACCTCGAACAGCGACAGCTCGGAGCCGCCGGTGATCGAGAGCAGGATCTTGCGCGCGCCCTCCATGCTCGTCTCGAGCAGCGGCGACTCGACCGCCTTCTGCGCGGCGTCGACGGCACGGTTGGGACCGGTCGCCATGCCGATGCCGAGCAGTGCCGGCCCGGCGTCGGACATGATCGTCCGGACGTCGGCGAAGTCGAGGTTGATCAGCCCGGGGAGCGTGACCAGGTCGGAGATCCCTTGGACGCCCTGGCGCAGCACGTCGTCGGCGACGCGGAAGGCGTCGACCATCGAGACGCTCTTGTCGAGCACCGTCAGCAGGCGGCTGTTGGGGACGACGATCAGCGTGTCGACCTCGCTCGCCAGCGTGTGGATGCCGGTCTCGGCCAGCTCGCGACGGCGTGAGCCCTCGAAGCCGAACGGCTTCGTGATGATGCCGACGGTCAGCGCGCCGACCTCGCGTGCGATCCGCGCGACGATCGGTGCGGCGCCGGTGCCGGTGCCGCCACCCGCGCCGGCGGCGATGAAGATCATGTCGCTGCCCTTGAGCATCGCCTTGATGCGGTCGTACTCCTCCATCGCCGCACCGCGCCCGAGATCGGGGTTGGCGCCGGCGCCGAGGCCGCGCGTCAGCTGCTCGCCGATGTGGAGGGTGATGTCCGCGGTCGACTGCTGCAGCGACTGCTGGTCGGTATTGATCGCGACGAACTCGACGCCCTCGACCTCGGCCTCGACCATGCGGTTGATCGCGTTGACGCCGGCACCACCGACGCCGACGACGCGGATCACCGGAGCGCCGGCGGGAAGCGTCGCCTCGAAGCCGGTCGGCTCGGGCTCGGCGGCACGGCGCTTGCGCGAGCGGCGGCCGGTCTCGAGCGCCTCGTCCTCGGACGAGAACGCCTGACGCAGACGCTGGCGCGGCGTCTCGGCGTCGACGTGGGACGCGGCGATGCGCGGCTCGTCGACGGGCGGGACGGCGAGCGAAGGATGCGGGACCTCGCGCGATTCCTCGCGCGGTGGAGCCTCGGGCTTGGGCGCCTTCGCGACCGGCTCCTCGGCGACGGGCTGCTCGCCCTCGGGCTCGTCGGTCTTGCGGAACAGTGCTGCGAGCGGGCCTTCGCGCATCGAGGCTCGCTTGTTGCTACCGGCCATTGGCGAGTACCTCCGTCGCGAGGTCGCGATAGGACTGGGCGGCAGGCCCGTCCGGGTCGTACTTCAGCACCGACATCCCCTTGACCGGGGCCTCGGCGAAACGGATCGTCTTGCGGATGCGCGACGCGAAGACGCGGTCGCCGAAGTTCTCCTCGAGAATCTCGATCGCCTCCTTGGCGTGGATCGTGCGGGTGTCGACGAGCGTCGGCAGGATTCCCTCGATCTGGATGTCCGGGTTGAGGTGCTCGCGGATCATCTGCATCGTGTTCTGCAGCTGGATCAGGCCGCGCATTGACAGATACTCGCACTGCACGGGGACGATCACCTTGTCGGCGGCCGTCAGCGCGTTGATCGTCAGCAGCCCGAGGCTCGGAGGCGTGTCGATGCAGATGAAGTCGTAGTCCTCGAGGATCGGCTCAAAGGCGCGCTGCAGCGACCGCTCGCGGCCGATCATCGCGCTCATGGCGATCTCGGCTCCGGCCAGGTCGATCGACGAGCAGGCGATGTCGACCTCGCGCTTGCGGATCACCTCGCGGATCGATGTGCGATGCACGAGCACGTCGTACATCGACGTCTCGACGACGTCGGGATCGATGCCCTGCGACATCGTCAGATTGCCCTGCGGATCCATGTCAACGCAGAGAACGCGATGGCCCTTCTCCGCAAAGGCGCAGGCGAGGTTCAGGGTGGTCGTCGTCTTGGCGACACCGCCCTTCTGATTCGCGAACGCGATGACCTTGGCCTTGCTCGACACTGGAGACTCCTGGCTGTTTCGGGAAGAAAGCCCGCTTCGCGGCTGTATTCGCACGTCCGGAGGCGATTCCTCCAACGCCGGCCGCCGGCTCGCGGGCCGCCACCACCACGCATCCGGCCGCGCGAGCCGCAACGATGCCGATACGCGCGTGGACCGACTGCTCGACAGGGACCTGATCGTCGTCACCGGCAAGGGCGGCGTGGGCACGTCGACGATCGCCGCCGCGCTCGGTCTGCTCGCCGCGTCGCGTGGGCTGCGAGCGATCGTCGCCGAGACCGGCGGCCACGCCGACAGTGCCCGGCTGCTTGCCGGAACGGGCGTCGACCACGTCTCGATCTCGCCGCGTGCTGCGATGGACGAATACCTGCACCACCGGCTGCCCTCGCGCACGCTCGCGGACATGCTGTCGGCGAGCGGGATGTTCGCCTCGTTCGTCACCGCGACGCCGGGGATGACGGAGCTGCTGACGATCGGCAAGGCGTGGGAGCTGGCCCAGGACGATCGCCGCACGCCGGGCGCGCGCCGCTACGACGTCGTGATCCTCGACGCGCCGGCGAGTGGCCACGGGCTGGCGATGCTCACGGCGCCACACACGTTCGCGGCGACGGCGCGCGTCGGGCCGATCCACCGCCAGGCGGGCCGGATCGACGCGTCGCTGCGCGACCCGGCCCAGACCGCGATCGTCGGCGTGACGACGCCCGAGGAGATGCCGGTCAACGAGCTGCTCGAGCTCCGCGTCGCGGTCCGCGAGAGTCTCGGGCGCGAGGTCGACGCGGTCATCGCCAACGCGGTCGCCGCCGACCGCTTCTCGGCGGCCGACGTGCGCGCGCTCCAGGAAGCCGGCGGGCCCGCCGCGAGCGCGGCGCTGTGGGCCGACGGGCGGGCCCGGTCCCAGCGCAACCAGCTGCGCCGCCTGCGCGGCGCGCTCGACGAGCCGCCGCTGCGGCTACCGCAGCTCTACGCCGACCCGCTCGGCGGTGACGAGGCGCGGCAGCTCGCCACGGCGCTGGGGAAACGGCTGTGATCGAGCGCCTACGCGATCGCCGCGTGATCGTCTGCGCCGGCGCCGGAGGCGTCGGCAAGACGACGACGGCCGCGGCGCTCGCGCTCGGCCTCGCCGTGGAGGGCCGCCGTGTCGCCGTGATCACGATCGACCCGGCGCGGCGGCTGACCGACGCGCTCGGCGCCGAGCTCGGCAACGAGCCGCGCCGGATCGACCCCGAGCGGCTCGCCGGCCACGGCGTCGACGTGACGGGCGAGCTGTGGGCGATGACGCTCGATCCGCGACAAACGTTCGACGACCTGATTGCACAGCTCGCGACCGACGAGCGCACACGCGACAACGTGCTCGGCAACCGGATCTACCAGCAGGTCGCCGGAGCCGTCGCCGGCGCGCAGGAGTACACGGCGATCGCGAAGCTCTACGAGCTCGACCGCGACGGCGGCTTCGACGCGATCGTGCTCGACACACCGCCGTCGCGCAGCGCGCTGGACTTCCTCGACGCCCCCGAGCGGTTGACGGCGTTTCTCGACAGCCAGCTGATGCGCGCGTTCGTCGCCCCGTCGGGACTCGTGTCGCGGATCGCGGCGCGCGGCAGCGGCGCCGTCCTGGCCGTGCTGACGCGCGTCACCGGGTCGGCGCTGATCGACGACCTGCGCGCCTTCTTCGCCTCGGTCGGCTCGCTCAGCGACGGCTTCCGCGAACGCGCCGACGCGGTCGGCGCACTGCTCGCCGACGACGCGACGGCGTTCGTCGTCGTCAGCTCGACCGAGCGCGAGCCGGTCGCGGAGGCGATCCACTTCGGCCGCGCGCTGACGGAGCGCGGGCTGCCGTTCGCGGGCCTCGTCGTCAACCGGATGCACGTCGCCGCCGCCGATCGGATCGACATCCAAGACGAGGCACTGGCGCGGAAGGTCGCTCGCACCGTCGCTGAGGTCAACCTGCTCGCCGAGCGCGATGCGACCGCCCTGGCGCGGCTGGCGCAGGAGCTCGGCGACGAACACCCGGCGGTGATCCCGCACCTCGACACTGACGTCCACGATCTCGACGGGCTCGTCGCCGTCCACAAGCATCTCGCCGTACCGGCGCCCCGCCGGGCGCGGCGCGGGCGCAAACGCTGAGCTACGCCGCGGTCGTCAGCAGCTCGTCGGCGACGCTGCGCAGGTCCGCGTCGAGATGGCCGCAGAGCACGTCGCGAAGGATCGCGCGCAGATGTTCGGCAAGCTCGTTCGCCAGCGCGACGGCGCCGACGCCGCCACCGTGGCCGGCGATGATCGCCCGCTCGAGCGCGGCCGCGTGTGTGACGCGCTCGGCGACCGCCGCACGCTCGTGCTCCGGCGCGCAGAGGGCACCGACGCGGTCTCCGAGCAGGCCGCTCGCCGGGCCCTCGGGCTCGAGCAGCGCGCGCAGCGCGATCAGGTGGTCGGTCAGCCGCTGGGCCGCCGGGCGCTCGCATCCGAGCTCGTAGCGGCGCAGCGCCCACGCGAGCTCGCCGCGGTGGGGAATCCGCCGCCAGACGAGGTTGCAGAAGGCGCGCAGCTCGTCCTCGGAGTCGGGCGCGACGACGAGCGTGCCGTCGGGGCGCCCGCCGGCGCCGGTGGCGACGACCTGCCACGGCCCGCCGGCCGTGCGGATCCATGCCGCCGGGCCCATCGCGACGCGGGCGGAGTCGTAGAGGCGTAGCGCCGTGACGACGCGGCGCGCACGGTTTGCGGCGTCGCCGGCGACGCCGTCGTCGCTACCGGTGACGTAGACCAGCGCGTTCGGATGCTCGCCGTCCCAGGCGGCCTCCTCGGGAACGTTGTCGAGCGCTTCGGGGCGGATCAGCGCGAGGCCGTCCGCGAGCGCCAGCTCGTCGGAGGCGAGCGTGACACCGAGCAGCGGCACGACGACCTCGACGTCGGCGCGCGACGCGGTCAGCAGCGCGTCGAGCTCGCTCGTCGCGCGCGTGAGACGCTCGTCGCTGAGCACGAACTCGGTCGCGTTCTCGAACAGGCGCTCGAGGAAGGCGCGCAGCACGGCCTCGGCGCGCTCGCGGTCGCTGACGGGAACACGCGTGTGCCCGCGGGCGCGCAGGTAGGCGTCGAGGCCGGCCTTGCCGGAGAGCAGCTGCACGGTCGGCTGCCAGGTCTCGAGCCGGACGAGGTCGCGCACGCGGTCGGCGATGAAGCCCTCGGTGTCGGCGCGGTAGCAGTAGAGCGTCGGGCGGTCGCGACCGGAGGGCTCGCCGATGATGTCGAACGACACCTCGGCCCCTTCGGCGGTCTCGGCGGACAGGGTCCAGCACGCCTCCTCGGCGAACGTCCGCAGTGCCGCCAGTAGCTCTCGATCGCGCATCAACGCTTGGTTCGCGACGTCTGCTGCTCCTCCTGCCACGACGGGCCGGAACCGCGTCAGCGGGTGGACGAATGCGCGACCGCGGGCGAGCTCGCGGTCGACGCCGACGAGCCGCTCAGCCCGATCGACGAGACGCACAATGCTGCGGCGAAGAGCGCCAGCGTCACGGCCCGCAGGCGGCGCGGCGTCAACCACGTGACGTGACGCGTCTGCAGCCACGAGCGAACGCCCGTCGCTCCCGCTGCCGCAGCCATCGCGCACCCGGCGCACATGTCACGAGCGTACAGATGGCACCTGCTCGCCCACCAGATTACGAGAACCGTTCTCATTCTTGTATGGTGCCGGGCGGTGTTCGAGACCCTCCAGCTTCCGTTCGTGCAGCGCGGCATGGTCGAGGTCGCCGTGCTCGCGCTGGCCGGCGGGCTGATCGGCACCTGGGTCGTGCTGCGCGGGCTCGCCTTCTTCTCCCACGCGGTCGGCACCGCCGCCTTCCCCGGGCTCGTGCTCGCCGACGGGCTCTCGTTTCCCGCACACCTCGGCGCGCTCGGAACCGCGGGCGCCCTCGCCGGCGGCATCGCCCTGCTCGCCCGCCGCCACGGCGACCGCTACGACAGCGCCACGGCGCTGCTGCTGGTCGCGGCGCTCGCCGCCGGCGTGATCATCGCCTCCGACGTCTTCCACTCGGGCTCGAACGTCGAGACGCTGCTGTTCGGCAGCCTGCTCGCGATCCGCGACGGCGACATCGCCTGGGCCGCGGCGACCGGGATCGTCGTGCTGCTCGCAACGCTGGCGCTCGGCCCGCGCTGGCTCGCCGCGGGCTTCGACCCCACCTCGGCGCGAGCGCTCGGCGTCCGCGGCTCCGGCAACGACGCCGTCCTCTTCGCGCTCGTCGCACTCGTCGCGATCGCCGCGCTGTCGGCGGTCGGCGCGCTGCTGGCGACGGCGCTGATCGTCGTGCCGGCGGCGACGACGCGGCTTGTCTGCACAAGGATGGCGCCGTGGCAGCTGGCGACGATCGCGCTGACGGCGATCGAGGGCATCGCCGGCCTCTGGATCTCCGTCGAGCTCAACGCTCCGCCGGGCGCCGCGATCGCGGTGCTAGCGGGCGGCGTCTTCGCGCTCGTCGCGATCGCGCGCGCCGCCGGCGCGCGCCGGGCGCCGCGCCGGGCCCTGCTGGCGGCTTCGCTGCTGCTGCCCGCGCTGCTCGCCGGGGGCTGCGGCACGACGAAGCGCGCCGGCTCCGGCAAAGTCGCGGTCGTCGCGACGACGACGCAGCTCGGCGACGTCGTCCGCAACGTCGGCGGCGACGCCATCGCCGTGACCCAGATCCTCAAGCCCAACAGCGATCCTCACGACTACGAGCCACGCCCGAGCGACGTCCGCGCCAGCGCCGGCGCCGCGGTGGTGTTCGAGAGCGGCGACCGCCTCGACGGCTGGATGGGCCGCGTCGTCAGCGAGGCCGGCGGCTCGCCGAGCGTCGTCGTGCTCGCGCCGGACCACACCCCCCACCGCGTCGCGGGCGAGCGCGACGGCCCCGAGGCGTCGCGCTTCGATCCGCACTGGTGGCACGACCCGCGCAACGTCGAGGCCGTCGTGCCGGTCATCCGCGACGCGCTGGCCACGGCCAACCCCGGCGCACGCGCGACCTACGAGCGCAACGCCGCTGCCTACCTGCGCAAGCTACGCCGGCTCGATCGCGGCATTGCGGCCTGCTTCGCGGCGGTGCCGCCGGCGCAGCGCAAGCTCGTCACCGATCACGACGCCTTCGGCTACTTCGCCGCGCGCTACGGGATCCGCGTCGTCGGCGCCGTGATCCCGTCGCAGACGACGCAGGCACAACCGTCGGCGAAGGGCGTCGCCGAGCTCGCGCGGGTCGTCAAGGCCGAGCGGGTCAAAGCCGTCTTCCCCGAGAGCTCGGTCAACGCCAAGCTCGCGAAGGCGATCGCGCGCGAGACCGGCGCCTCGGCGCGCTACACGCTCTACGGCGACACGCTCGGCGATGCCGGCTCGGACGGCGCGACCTATCTGACGATGGAGCTGCACAACGCGGCGTCGATGGTGCGCGGCTTCACCGCCGGCACCCGCACGTGCGAGGTCGCGGGCCTGTGAGCGCCGTGGCGACCGAGCCGCTGATCGAGGCCGCCGGCCTGCGCGCAGGCTACGGCGCCAAGGTCGCGCTGCGCGAGCTGACGTTCGCCGTCGGCCGTGGCGAGCGGATCGCCGTGCTCGGGCCCAACGGCGGTGGCAAGACGACGCTGTTCCGCGTCCTGCTCGGCGAGCTCGAGCCGACCGCCGGCACGGTCCGCCGCCCCGAGCGTTGCGGGCTCGTGCCGCAGACCGAGCGCTCACGGCTCGACTTCCCCGTCAGTGCGCTCGACGTCGCGCTGATGGGCACGATCGGCCGGCTGCCGTGGTGGCGGCGCCCCGGCCGCGACGAGCGCTCGGCCGCGCTCGCCGCGCTGACCTCCGTCGGCCTCGATGAGCAGGCGGACGCCACGTTCGGCGACCTCTCCGGCGGCCAGCGCCAGCGTGTGCTGATCGCGCGGGCGATCGTCCAGGACGCGCCCGTGCTGCTGCTCGACGAGCCTTTCACCGGGCTCGACGCCGTCAACGCCGAGCTGCTCGAGCGGCTGACGGCGTCGATGGCGGCCGAAGGGCGGGCGCTGCTGATCGCCACCCACGACGTCGCCCAGGCTCGGCGCTGGGATCGCGTGCTGTGTCTGAACGAGCGCCAGGTCGCCTTCGGTCCCCCGTCCGACGTGCTGACGCTCGACGTGCTCGAAGCGACCTACGGCGGCGCGATCGTGACGCTGCCGGGATCCGGCGCGGCGATCCTCCCCGCCCACCACCACGATCACGAGCACGAGCACTGATGACCGCGACTCTCTGGCACGCGCTGTCGGACCCGTGGGGCCAGGCGATCATGCGGCGCGCGTTCGCCGAGGTGACGCTGCTCGCCGTCGCCGGCGGCGCGCTCGGCTGCTGGGTCGTCTACTACAACCTCTCCTACAGCGCCGAGTCGCTCTCGCACGCGATGCTTCCGGGGCTCGTCGTCGCGGCGCTGACCGGCCTGCCGCTGCTGCTCGGCGGCGCCGCCGGGCTGCTCATCGCCGCGGGCGGCGTCGCGCTCGCCGGCAGCGTCACCGCGGTCGGGCGCGACACGGCGGTCGCCGTCGTCGTGACGACCCTGTTCGGGCTCGGCGTCCTGCTGGCGCTCTCACCGGAGACGCCGGCGGGTCTCGGCAACCTGCTGTTCGGCGACCCGCTCGGCGCCTCCGACGGCGACCTGCTGCTCGCCGCGGCGACCGCCCTCGGCGTGGCCGCCGCGCTGGCGCTGCTGCACGGCCGGCTCGTCGTCGTCGCCTTCGATCGCACGAATGCGCGGGCGCTCGGCGTCGCCCCGCTGGCCGCCGACGCGACGCTGCTGACGCTGCTGGCCCTCGTGCTGCTGATCGCCGTCCAGGGTCTCGGCAACCTGCTCGTGATCGCGCTGCTGATCGCCCCAGCCTCGGCCGCGCGGCTGCTGTCGCGGCGGATGCCGGCGACGGTGTTCGCCGGCGCCGCGATCGCGGTCGTCGCCGGGATCGGCGGCCTCTACCTCTCCTACTACGCCGGCACTGCTGCCGGCGCATCGATCGCGGTCGTCTTGATTGGCGCGCTGGTCGCGATCGCGCTGGCGCGCGCGGCCGCGGAGCGGACGCTCACGCTCGCGCGGCGCTGACGTCAGCGCTTCGCGCTGCAGGCGCTGCAGGTTCCGCGCAGCGTCACGTCGTGGCCCGAGACCTCGAACGCGACCTTGCGCGCGACCTTGGCGATCGCGCGCTCGAGCTCGTCGTCGTGAAACGGGACGAGCTCGCCGCAGCCGTCGCAGACGAGATGGTGGTGGTGCTGATGACCGTCGGGGTGCAGCGGCTCATAGCGCGACAGCTTGTCGCCGACCTCGACGCGGCCGACGACCCCGAGCTGCTCGAGCTCCTCGAGCACGCGATAGACGGTCGCACGGGCGACGCCACGGTCGGAGTCCTCGAGCTGGCGCTCGATGTCCAGCGCCGTCAGCGCGCAGCCCTGTCGCGCGAGCAGCTCGACGACGGCACGCCGGGCACCGCCGCGACGGTAGCCGGCGTCGGCCAGGCGGCGCACCGCATGCTCCGCCCAAGCCTCGGATGCCGTTGTCTGCGCCACGCTCTCATCGTAGTCGCGAGGCGCCGTCTGAATCGATGGCGCAAGCCCGTCCTACCAATTGAGATGTCGCGTCGTCGTCGCTTCCGCCCGTGGGTGTCGCTTGACGTCGTACATCGCGAAATCCGCCCGCGCCAGCGGCTCGTCGGCCTGGCGATCGTCCGGCTCGAGCCCGGCGACGCCGATGCTCGCGGTCGTCCCCGCCTCGGCGATCGCAGCAGTGAGCATGTCGGCGACGCCCTGCGCCGCAAGAGCGTCGCCCTCGCGCAACAGCACGGCGAACTCATCGCCACCGAGGCGCCCTGCCACGTCGCTGTGGCGCAGGCGCGTGCGCAGCACCTCGGCGACATGGACGAGAACGCGATCGCCGGCATGGTGGCCGTGCTCGTCGTTGACCTGCTTGAAGTGATCGAGGTCCAGGAGCAGCACCGCGCCGGAATCACCCGAGCGACTGCGCTCGCCGAGGTGACGCGTCAACTCGGCCTCGAAACGGCGGCGGTTGAACAGGCCCGTCAGCGTGTCGTGGTCGGCGAGATGGCGCAGCTCGACCTCCTGACTATGACGAGCGCCGATGTCGACCATTTGCGCGAAGAGGTGCGTTGATTCGCCATCCTCGGACCGAAGCACCGTCGTCCGCTGCAGGATCCAGACCGATGTTCCGTCGATCCGCTCCAGGCAGCACTCGAATTCCGACTCGTCGGACTCGCCGTCGATCAGCGCGGCGAGCGCACGTTGCGAGTCCTTCTTGTGCTCGGGATGGACGAAGTCCTCGACGCGACGACCGATGATGTCCTCCGGCCGGCGTCCGACCAGCGAGCACAACGCCGGGTTGACCTGCTGATAGTGACCGTCGACGGTGAAGATGCCCATGCCGACCGGCGCATGCTCGAACGCCGCCGCGAACAGCGCAGTCGCCTCGTCGAGCGCCTTCTCGGCGCGCAGGCGCGCTTCGATGTCGATGATCGTCGCCCGATAGCCCATCCCCTTGAAGTGCTCGTCGACGATCTCTCGCGCGCGACCGGCGACCCAGACCTGGCTACCGCCGGGGCGCTGGATGCGGTACTCGAGGTAGAACTCACGCCGCTCGGCAGTCGCCGCCTCCCACTCGTCCTCCATCCGCCCGACGTCGTCGGGATGCGGAAAGTCGCTCCACAGCCGTCCGACCGCCGCGTCAGGCGATACGCCGGCGATCTCGCAGTAGCGGCTGTTGACATACCGACAGACGCCGTCGACGTCGAACTCGGCGACGCCGACCGGCATGCCCTCAGCGAGCTCGCTGTGGCGCCGCCGGTAGCGCGCCAGCGTCGAGGCGTCCTCGACGCGGTCATAGATCTCGAGGCCGAGGACCATGCCGCCGAGATCGTTCCCGTATGCGTCGTGGATCGGCGCGAAGTGCGACACGTACTCGCGGCCGTCATCGTCGGCCTTCCACTCGACCGAGAACCGCTCGCCGGCCAGCGTGCGCTCCCAGTATGTACCGAAGCGCTTCATCGTCTCGACGCCGAAGACCTCGTCGGCCGGCTGACCGACGTGGTCGAGGCGAAACCTGCCGGCGCGGCTCGCCTCACCCTCGAGACAGGTCACGCGCAGGTCCCGGTCGAAGCCGATCACGACGACGCCCGGCAGGCCCTCGACCAGCGACCGATAGCGGACCTCGCTCTCGTGCAGGCGCTCGACGACGCCGGCTCGCGCGACCGCACGATCGATCACGCACGGAAGCTCGCGCTCGCTGCCGGCCGGAACGTACTCCTGGGCGCCCGCCTCGAGCACTGCCCGCCCGAGCTCCGCGTCGTCTTCGTCGCCGATGACGATGACGGCGAGACCGGGACGACGCTCGCACACCGCCCGCAGCCCTGCGAGTCCGTCGGCGAGCGAGAGCGACAGCACCAGCGCGTCGTGCGCGCATTGCTCGAGCAGCGTCAACACGTCCGCCAGCGAGCCCGTCAGGTCGGCACGCCGGCCATGATCTGCCAGCGTCGCGCGCATCGACAGGGCGCGGCCCTTGTCGCTGTCGGCGACCAGAGTGCGGCGCGCGCCGATGTGATCCATCTAGGGTTCCGATCGGTATTTCATGATGGAACCTTGAGCAGTCGCGAAGACCACTCGAACGGATGTCCGGCCGGAGTGCGGACGCAGATCCGGCAGGCGCGGCGAAGCTATGCGATGGCGCGAAGCTAGGCAGCCCCGACGAGCTCTGAGCGCCCGTCGGCGCATTCGCTCTCGCCACCGAGCCAGCGCGCGCCGTAGCGGCGCATGTCCTCGACGATCGGCAGCAGGTCGCGGCCCTTCTCCGTCAGCGCGTATTCGACGCGCGGCGGCACCTCGGGGTAGGACAGGCGCTCGACGATGCCCTCTTCCTCGAGGGCGCGCAGACGCAGTGAGAGCGTGCGCGGGCTGATCCCCGCGAGCGAGCGTTCGAGCTCGCAGAAGCGCGAGCGGCCCTCGGAGAGGTCGCGCACCAGCAGCAGCGTCCACTTCGCGCAGACGATGTCCGCGGTCAGGCAGACGGGGCAGCTGTCGTCAACGGCCATGACCTCACTTTACCAATTGAAGTAATGCGCCGTCGCGGCTTTCGCCCGCGCGTGCCGCTTGACGTCGTACATCGCGAAATCCGCGCGCACGAGCACGGGCTGCGAGTGGCGATCGTCGGGCTCGAGCCCGGCGACGCCGATGCTGACGGTCGTGCCGGTCTCGGCGATCGCGGCCGCGAGCATGTCGGCGACGGCCTGTGCCCCCGCGACGTCACCTTCGCGCAGCAGCACGGCGAACTCGTCGCCACCGATGCGCCCGACGACGTCGCTGCCGCGCAGCCGCGCCCGCAGGACCTCGGCGACGTGGACGAGGACGCGATCGCCGGCGTGGTGGCCATGCTTGTCGTTGACCTGCTTGAAGTGATTCAGATCGAGCAGCAGCACCGCTCCGGAGTCGCCGGAGCGGCTGCGCTCGCCGAGGTGCCGGGCCAGCTCGGCCTCGAAGCGACGGCGGTTGAACAGGCCCGTCAGCATGTCGTGGTCGGCCAGATGGCGCAACTCCGCCTCCTGGCTGCGACGGGCGCCGATATCGACCATCTGGGCGAACAGCTGCGTCGGCTCGCCGTCGTCGGCCCGTAGGACGGTCGTTCGCAGCAGGACCCAGACCGGCGTCCCATCGGGCTGCTCGAGGCAGCACTCGGTCTCCCACTCCTCCGACTCGCCGCTGAGGACCGCCGACAGCGCATGCTCCGACGCGTTCTTGTGATCGGCCTGGACGAAGTCCTCGGAGTGCCGGCCGATGATCGCCTCCGGCTCTCGCCCGAGCAGCGAGCACAGCGCCGGGTTTGCCTGGTGGTAGATGCCGTCGATACTGAGGATGCCCATGCCGACGGGCGCGCGCTCGAACGCCGCGGTGAACAGCGCCGTCGCCTCGCCGAGTGCCTGCTCGGTCCGCAGGCGCTCCTCGATGTCGGTGATCGTCGCCAGGTAGCCGCTTCGCTGCCCCTCGTCGTCGATGATCTCGCGCGCGCGGCCGGCCACCCAGACGACACCGCCGTCGCGCCGACGGACGCGGTAGTGGATGCAGAACTCGCGCCGCTCGGCGATCGCGGCGCGCCACTCCTCCTCCATCCGGCCGACGTCGTCGGGATGCGGGAAGTCGCTCCACGGCCGGCCGATCGCCGCCTCGGACGACACGCCGGTCATCTCGCAGTAGCGGCCGTTGACGTACCGGCAGAGGCCATCGGCGTCGAACTCCGCGATGCCGACCGGCATGCTCTCGGCGAGCTCGTTGTGGCGGCGCCGGTAGCGCACCAGCGACGACGCGGCCTCGACGCGATCGTGGATGTCGAGGCCGACGACCATGCCGCCGAGCTGTCGCCCGCGTGCGTCGTGGATCGGCGCGAAGTGCGAGACGTACTCGCGCCCGTTGTCGTCGGACTTCCACTCGATCGAGAAGCGCTGCCCGGCCAGCGTCCGCTCCCAGTAGGGGCCGAAGCGCTTCATCGTCTCGACGCCGAAGACCTCATCCGCCGGTTGGCCGACATAGTCGAGGCAGTATCTGCCGACGCGGCTCGCTTGGCCCTGGAGGTGCGTGACGCGCAGCTCATGGTCGAACGCGATCGCGACGACGCCCGGCAGCCCCTCGATCAGCGAGCGGTACCGGATCTCGCTCTCGTACAGGCGCTCGACGACGGCCGCGCGTGCCACGGCGCGATCGAGAACAACCGGAAGCTGGTCGACCGCCGCCGCGGCAACGAAGTCCTGCGCGCCCGCCGCGATCACGTCCGCTGCCAGCTCGTGGTCGTCGCTTTCGTGGAGCACGACGACGGCGAGCTCCGGCCGACGCTCGAGGATCGCCCGCAGCGCCGCGACGCCGCCGGCATCGGGCAGCGAGAGCGACAGCACCAGCGTGTCGTGCTCGTTCTGTTCGAGCAGCATCAGCGCGTCGGCCAGCGACGCGGTCAGGTCAGCGTGCCGGCCTGCGCCGGCCAGCGCCTCTCGAGCCGTCAGGGCAAGGTCCTTGTCGCCCTCGGCGACCAGCGTGCGGCGCGCGCGCGAATGATGCATATAGGCACCATTTCGGCATCCAGTGAGGATCCTTTAGCGGTCGCAGGGGATCGCCCGTGCCAGGTTTCGTCGCTCGGGCGCGGGCCGCGACGACCGAAAAACGCGAACGCGGCTAGGCGACGTCGCGGAGCTTCTGCGCCTCGGCGAGGCTCTGCAGCTTCTTCAGCGACTGGTTCTCGATCTGGCGGATTCGCTCACGCGTGACGTTGAACGTCCGCCCGACCTCGTCGAGCGTGCGGGGATGCTCGCCGCCGAGCCCGTAGCGCAGCTCGAGCACACGGCGCTCGCGGTAGGAAAGGTTCTCGAGCGCCTCGCGCAGCGCTTCCTTGGTGAGGATCTCAGCCGCACGCTCGTACGGCGACTCGGCGCGCTCGTCAGCGATGAACTGGCCGAACTCCGACTCCTCCTCGTCGCCGACCGGCTTCTCCAGCGACACCGGCGCCTGCGCCGAGCGCTTGATCGAGTCGACCTCGTCGGGCTCGATGCCGGTGACCTCGGCGATCTCCTCGGCGGTGGGC
>DASRHW010000026.1:0-40664 GCA_035650375.1 Solirubrobacteraceae bacterium
AACCTCGTACTCGGCGACGCGCCGGGCGATCTCCTCGTCGGAGAGATCCACGTCGAGCCGTCGCGCGTCGACGTCGATCGTGACGATGTCGCCCTCGCGGATCGCGGCGATCGGGCCGCCGCGCGCCGCCTCGGGAGCGACATGGCCGACGGTGAAGCCGTGCGTCGCGCCGGAGAAGCGGCCGTCGGTGATCAGCGCGACCTCCTCGCCCAGGCCGGCGCCGTTGATCGCGCCGGTGACGGCGAGCATCTCGCGCATGCCAGGCCCGCCGAACGGGCCCTCGTTGCGGATCACGACAAGGTCTCCGGGAACGATCCGCCCGTGCGTGACGGCGTCCATCGCCGCCTCCTCGCCCTCGAAGACGCGGGCCGGGCCGCGATGCAGGCGGCGCTCGTGGCCGGCGAGCTTGACGACGGCGCCTTCCGGAGCGACGTTGCCGCGCAGGATCGCGAGACCGCCCGTCGCCTTCAACGGCTCACCGAGCTCGCGAACGACCTGCTGCCCGTCGGCCTCCACGGCGCCATCCGCGAGCTCGCCGACGCTCTTGCCGGTCACCGTCGGAGCGTCGCGATGCAGGATCCCCAGCGCGTCGAGGCGCTGGGCGAGCACCGCGGTGCCCCCGGCGGCGTACATGTCGACCGCGTTGTAGCGGCCGCCGGGCTTGAGGTCGCAGAGCAGCGGCGTCTGCTCCGAGATGCGGTCGAAGTCGTCGATGTCGAGCGTGACGCCCATCTCGTGTGCGACAGCGAGCAGGTGCAGAACGCCGTTGGTCGAGCCGCCCGAGCTCGTCACCGCCGCGATCGCGTTCTCGATCGACTCGCGCGTGATCAGGTCGTGCGGGAAGACCCCGGCCCGCAGCACGTCCATCACCAGTACGCCGGCGTCGTAGGCGGCCTGCGCCTTCGACGCCTCCTGCGCCGGCACCGCCGACGGCCCCATCGGGCTGATGCCCATCATCTCGAACGCCATCGCCATCGTGTTGGCCGTGAACTGGCCGCCGCACGACCCGGCGCCCGGGCTCGCGACCGACTCCAGCTCGGCGAGGTCCTCGTCGCTGATCTTGCCCGCCGCGTGCGCGCCGATCGCCTCGAAGACGTCCATGATCGTGACGTCACGGCCGCGGAACTTGCCGGTGGCGATCGAGCCGCCGTAGAACATCACGCTCGGCACGTCGAGCCGCGCCAGCGCCATCACGGTGCCGGGGATCGTCTTGTCGCAGCCGCTGAGCGCGATCACCGCGTCGAAGAGGTGGCCGCGGCCCATCAGCTCGATCGAATCGGCGATCACCTCGCGGCTGACGAGGCTCGTCTTCATGCCGCTGGTGCCCATCGTGATGCCGTCGGAGATCGCGACCGTGTTGAACTCCATCGGCGTGCCGCCGGCGGCACGGATGCCGTCCTTGATCTTGGCGGCCAGCGCGCGCAGGTGGAAGTTGCACGGCATCGTCTCGGTCCACGTCGACGCGACGCCGATCAGCGGCTTGCCGAGCGCCTCGTCGTCGTAGCCGATGCCCTTGAGGTAGGCGCGCGCGGCCGCGCGCTCCGGGCCGTCGGTCAGGGCGCGGCTGCGGTGTTTGACGTCGAAGCTTGCGATCGTGCTCACGGCGCCGTCAGGCTACCGGCACGCCGCGCACGCACGGCGCGCGCCTGCTCCCAGCGGTCGAGCCGCCAGAGGTCACGCTGGACGCGCTCGGGGTCGACGAGACGGCCCGGGAGGTGCATCTCGGCCGCGCCGATCAGCCGGCGCTCGTCGCCGGTCAGCGCGATCCACTTCGCCAGCACGTCGTCGGACGCGGGCAGCCGCGCGCTGCCGTAGGGCCGCGACTGGTCGGGGAAGTTGACGCAGTACTCGTTCAGCAGCCGCCGTGACGCCGGGACGAAGCAGACGAGCGGCTCGTGCGGATAGATCAGATAGGCGTAGGCGTGCTCGTCGTCGCCATCGCGCAGAACGGGGTCGTCCTCGCCGCCCCAGACACGGAGGAAACCCAGCTCGGCGTACATCTCCCAGTCGGCTTCGTCGACGCAGGAGCGCAGCAGCGCCCGCGCCTTCTGCTCCGCGCGCAGCTCGCGTCCGGGGTCATACCCAACGGGTATCGCGCCGGGCTCGGCACGACGCCGCAGCAGCCGGCGGACGCGGCGCGAGACCGGCCCGCGAGCGATGTCGATCGACAGGACGGCGATCACGATCAACGTCGCGGCGAGCGCGAGCAGCATCGGCGCTCGCTCAGCCGCCCGCTGCCCGCGGGAAGAAGATCACGCGCTCGGCGTCGCGCGGGACCTCGCCGAACGCGGTGACCATCCGGCCGCGCCGCCGGCCGCCGGGCGCCGCCGTCGGGACCGCCGCCCACATGCCGAGCTCGAGCTGCTCGCGGAACGCGTCGATCAGCTCCTGCTCCTCCTCGCGGACGCTCGGATCGCCTTCGGCGAGCAACAACTCGCCATGTCCGGGCATCATCCGCAGGAACTTCATCGCCGAGCGATTATGGCACCCGTCCGACGCCAAGGACGTTGACCGGGCCCGGCCCGGCACCGAGCTCGCGGAGCCCGTCGCGGACGGCTTCGGCGGCGATCGCGCGGGCGGCGCGCGCGGCCTCCTCGAGCGGGTAGCCGAGCGCCAGGTGCGCCGCAAGCGCCGACGAGTGCGTGCATCCCGAGCCGTGCGCGGCGCCGTCGGGATGGCGCTCTCCGACCAGCTCGATCGCGCGGTCGCCGTCGACGAGCAGATCCGACGGCTCGGCGCGATGCCCACCGGTGACGATCACGGCGCGCGCGCCGAGACCCTGGATCGCGCGGGCGAGCTGCTCGGGCGATGCATCAGGCCCCTCCCCCGCGAGCACGCGCGCCTCGATCAGGTTCGGCGTCACGACCGTCGCCCTGGACACGAGTTCGCGCAGCAGCGCCGTCTCGGCGCTCTGATCGAGCAGGCGACCGCCCGACTCGGCGACCATCACCGGGTCGAGCACGACGGGGACGCCGGGGGCGAGCTCGTCGAGCGCCGTCGCGACCGCCTCGATCGCGGCGACACCTCCGACCATGCCGATCTTGACCGCGTCGACGCCGAGGTCGCCGGCGACGGCGCGGACCTGAGCCAGGATCATCGCCGGGCTGACCGGCTCGACCGCCTCGACGGCAACGGTGTTCTGCGCGGTGATCGCCGTGATCGCCGTCGCTCCGTGGACGCCGCAGCGAGCGAACGCCTTGAGGTCGGCCTGGATTCCGGCGCCGCCGCCGGAGTCCGAGCCGGCGATCGAGAGCACGACGCGAATCCGTCGTTCCGTGGGCGCGTCGGGCGATGTGGGCGAGTCCATGGCGCGGAAGGCTTTCACGCCGGCACGCGGACGTACATTCCGCCCGGTGCCCGGCGGACCAGCCCGAGCAGCTCGAGCTCCGTCAGCGCCGCCAGCGTCGCGTCGACGTCGGCGCTCGCCGCAAGCAGCGGCGCGAGCCCCGTCGCCTGCTCCCCGACCCGCTCGAGCAGCGCCAGGAGGCGGGGATCGAGGCCGGCGAGCTGGTCGCTGCCGATCGTCGCGACACCGGCGCCGAGCAGCGTGTCGAGCACGTCCTGCGCGTCGCGGACGACGGCGGCGCCGTCGCGCAGCAGCGCGTTAGCGCCCGCGGACGCCGGTGACGTAACGGGCCCGGGCACCGCCGCGACGACACGTCCCAGGTCCTGGGCCAGCTCGGCCGTGATCAACGAGCCCGAGCGCGCCGCAGCCTCGACGACGACCGTCAGATCGGCGAGCCCGGCGATGGTCCGGTTGCGCGCCGGAAACCCCCACTTGAACGGCACGAACCCGGCGGGCATCTCCGACACGACGCAGCCTCCGCCGGCGACGATCCTTCGATGCAGCGACGCGCTGCTGCGTGGGTATGGGCGATCGGCGCCTCCGGCGAGCACGGCGATCGTCGGCCCGCCGGCGTCGAGCGCTCCGGCATGCGCGGCGGCGTCTATCCCGAGTGCCAGCCCGCTGACGACGGGGACGCCGGCTCCGGCGAGCGCGCGGCCGAGCGATCGTGCCATCTCGCGCCCGTACGCCGTCGCACGCCGTGCGCCGACGATGGCGACGGCGATCGCACGCTCATCCGCCAGCGTGTCGAGCAGCGTCGCGTCGCCGGCGATCGTCAGCACAGCGGGTGCGTCTGCGGCGACGAGCAGGCGCGCCGGATAGTCGGCGGCGTGGCGGCAGCGAGCGGTAAGGCCCGCACCTCGGAGCTTCGCCCTCGCCGCCTCCGCGTCGAAGTGCTCGACCGCGGCGGCGACCGCCGCACGACGGGCGCCTCCGATCGCGGCCACGAGCTCGGCGTCGGCAAGCGCGAGCAGCTGTGGCAGCCGGCGCTGGTGCCGCGCCCGTTCGATGTGCGGCGCGAGCAACTCGAGCAGGCGCGTGCGCCGGAGGCATGCCTCGCAGGCGCCGGCGAACTCAGACCGTGCCATCGAGCGCCTCTTCGAGCCGCCATCCGAGCGCGGCGCGGACGTGCTCGAGCGCGACATCGTCGCTGTCGGCGAGGTCGGCGATCGTCCGCGCGACCTTGAGCACGCGATGACGGCCACGCGCGCTGAGCCTGCCGGCGTCGTAAGCGCGGTGCAGCAGCGCCGCCGTCGCGCTGTCCAGCCGGACATGCTCGCGCACGAGCGCGGGGGTCATCTCGGCATTGCAGGACGGCGCCCGGCCATCGAGCCGCGACCGCTGGCGGCCACGTGCCCGCTCGACGTCGTCGCGGACGATGTGCGACGGCGTTCCGCCACCCGCGGCGAGCTCTTCCGCGGACGGCCGCTGGACGTCGACGAGCAGATCGATCCTGTCGAGCAGCGGGCCGCTGATCTTGCGCCGGTGGCGAGCGTGGTCGGCGTCCGTGCAGCGGCAGCGAGGCGTACCGGCGTAGCCGCACGGGCAGGGGTTCGTCGCCGCGACAAGGATGAAGCGCGTCGGAAACAGCGCCGCCCGTTGCCCGCGGACGACGACGAGCCGGCCGTCCTCGAGTGGTTGGCGGAGCGACTCGAGCGTGCCGCGGCTGAACTCGGAGACCTCGTCGAGGAAGAGCACGCCGTTGTGCGCGAGGCTCGCCTCGCCGGGAACGGGGCTCGCGCCGCCACCGACGAGCCCGGAGGGCGAGATCGTGTGATGCGGGGCGCGGAACGGCCGCTCGCGCACCAGCCCGTGGCCGAGGTGGACGCCGGCCACGCTGTGGATCCGGGTGATCGCGAGGGCCTCGTCGAGCGTCAGCGACGGCAGGATCGACGGCAGACGGCGCGCAAGCATCGTCTTGCCGGTCCCGGGCGGCCCCGACAGCAGCAGGTTGTGCCCACCCGCGGCGGCGATCGCCAGCGCGCGAATCGGGCCGCCGTGGCCGCGAACGTCCGCGAGATCGATCCCGTCGCCAGCCGGGCGCGCCGGGTCCTCGCGGGGCGGCGGCGTCTCCCCCGCGGCGTCGCCCGTGAGGATCTCCGCCACGCGCGCGAGCGTGCTAGCCGCGAGCACCTCGACGCCGGGGACGAGCGCCGCCTCGGCCGCGCTGTCGAGCGGCACGACGACGCGCTCGATCTGCTCGCGTGCGGCACCCTCGACGATCGCGAGCGTTCCGCGGCCGGCACGCAGCTCGCCGCCAAGCGAAAGCTCGCCGACGACCGCGACGTGCTCGACGGCAATCGCGGGCAGGTGATCCATCGCCGCAAGCACGCCGCACGCGATCGCGAGGTCGAAGCCGGCGCCGACCTTGCGCAGGTGCGCCGGGGCGAGGTTGACGACGACCCGGCGCTGCGGGAAGGCGAAGCCGGAGTTCTCGAGCGCCGCCCGGACCCGCTCACGCGCTTCGCGCACCGCCGTGTCGCCAAGGCCGACGATCGTGAACGTCGGCAGCCCGGGACGAATGTCGACCTCGACGGTGACGCGAAGCGCGTCGACTCCACGAAGCGAGAACGTCGAGACGCGAGCGAGCACCGCTTGATCCTCGGACGGCTGCTGCTGGCCGGGTGCCGGCGAAGGTCACGAGGCCGGGTCGAATCTGCCCCGGAGCGGACCGCCGAGACGGCTGCGCCCGCGACGCGGCGCGAACCGCGCCTGTCGTGGCGACCTCAGCGGTCGAGCATCGACCCGTGACCGATCCCCGCCATCACCTCGGCCGCCTCGGCGAGCGTCTCGCGCTCGAGCATCTCGAGCGCCTCGGCTACCGGCTCGTCGAGGCCAACCACCGAACGCGGTTCGGCGAGCTCGACCTGATCGTGCGCGACGCCGGCACGCTCGTGTTCGTCGAGGTCAAGACGCGCCGCGGGCGGCGTCCAGACCGCCACTGGGAGCACCTCGACGCGCGGAAGCGAACCCAGGTCCGCCGCATCGCCGCCGCCTGGCTCGCCGAGACGGCAGATCGGCCGCACGCAGACGAACTGCGCTTCGACGCGATCGGCGTGACGATTGACGCGCACGGCACGCTCGTCGCGCTCGAGCACCTCGAGGGCGCCTTCTAAAGCGCCGTCCGCGAGCGCCGGGCGCCCGCGCGGGTCAGAGCTCGGTCTGGATCCGTGCGCGCTGCTCGAGGATCGGGCCGATCGTCTTGATCGCGACGTCGAGGTGTGCCGGGTGGTCGCTGTACGCCCGGAAGCTTTCGATGTCGTCGAACTCCGCGATCACCGCGAGCTCGTGATTGTCAGGGTCGCCGACGTTCTCCCCCACCACGAAGCTTCGAACCGCCTCGATCTGATCCGGCAGCGTCCGCAGCTCAGCGATCGCCGCCGCGCGCTGCTCCGCCGTCGACTCGGCCTTCCACTTGAACAGAACGACGTGTCGGATCATGGCGCGGAACCTACCTAGCCGGAGACCTGGAGTGCGGCGCGCTGCTCCAAGAGCGGTCTGATCGCATCGCGGATCAGCGCCTGGTGGATCGCGTTGTCGCGATACGCCGCATAGGCGTCCAGATCGTCGACTTCGGCGACGATCGCGAGGTCGTAGTTGCCGTCGTCGCTGCCGATGTTCTCCTCGACCGTGTACGAGCGCAGCTCCGGCACGTCGCGCGGCAGCGTCCGGATCTGGGCGATCGTCGCCGCGCGCTGCTCCGGCGTCACCTCGGCCCTCCACCTCAGTAGCACGATGTGGCGAACCATGGCTACAGGGCGAGCTGCTGATACGCCGTCGACGCGAACGACATCCGGTGCAGCGGCGACACGCCCTGGCGCTGGATCGCGTCGCGGTGCTCGGGCGTCGAGTAGCCGACGTGGGCCGCGAACTGCCAGCCCGGATGCAGCTCGTCGGCGCGGCGCATGAAGCGGTCGCGCGTCACCTTGGCGACGATCGACGCGGCGGCGATCGCGGCGCTCGTCGCGTCGCCGCCGATGACCGCGCGCTGCTCGAAGCCGAAGTCGGGGACGGCGAAGCCGTCGGTCAGGCAGATCGCCCCGGGGCGCGCGACGCGGATCAGCGCGTCGCGCAGTGCCGCGAGGTTCGTGACGTGCAGGCCGCGGTCGTCGATCCCCGGCGCACAGCGCGAGACGACGGCGACCTTGGCCGCCGTCCGCAGCACGATCGGGTAGAGCTCCTCACGGCCCTCCGGGGTGTGCTGCTTGGAGTCGTTCAGCAGCGCGAGCGCGCGGCGCTCGCGAATCCCGAGCGCTTCGACGTCGAACAGGACCGCCGCCGCGACGAGCGGGCCGGCGAGGCAGCCGCGGCCGGCCTCGTCGGATCCGGCCACCCAGCGCGAGCCGAGCTCGCGATCGAAACGGAACAGCCGGTTGCCGGACGCGCCACGCGCGTTCTTGCGCCGCACCCGGCGCGACTCAGAGGGTGCCGATGCGCTTCGGAGGCCAGTAGGTGGCGAAGGCTCCGCCGATGATCCACTTCTTGGGGATCGGTCCCCAGAACCGGCTGTCGTCGGACTCGCCACGATTGTCGCCCATCATGAACCAGTGCCCGGCCGGAATCGTGATCGGCTTCCGGTAGGTGCAATCCGAGCCGCTCTGACAGGGCCGGGTGAACGAGTCGTCCTGGCGCTTGCCGTTGAGGATCACGTGGCCGTCGACGATCGCGATCGTGTCGCCGGGCCCGGCGACCACGCGCTTGATGAAGTTGACGTCGGAGCGCTTCGGATACGCCGTCGGGCACGGGCTGCCGACGTCGTTGTCGACGCCGCACTGCCCTCCCGGGCCTTTGCCGGTCGCCTCGCCGTTCGCGGGAGCCGGCGGATGGAAGACGACGACGTCGCCGACGTCCGGCGAGCCGAAGTGGCTGCCGATGCGATCGACGAGCACACGCTGACCGACCTGCAGCGTCGGGAGCATCGACTCGCTCGGGATCCGGTACGGCTTGACCAGGAACGCCTGGATGCCGAGCGCCAGGCCGAGCGCCACGGCGACGATCGCGACGAGCTCGAACAGCTGGCCGGCGGCAGTCTTGTGCTTCTTCTCCGGCTGCTGCTCCTGGGCCGGCGGTGGCTGCGCCTCGGCGCCGGCTTCGGACGCCGCGGGGATGTCGTCGTCGGGAGTGCCCGACGTCACGCGTCGTCGGTGCCGGACTCGGGCTCCGCGGCTGCGGCGGCCTCGGGCTCTCCGGCTCCCTCGGACTCTGCGGCAGGCTCGGCCTCCGCAGCTGCCTCGGGCTCAGCGACAGCGTCTGCTTCCGGCGCGTCGACGGTTGCCGTCTCGACCGCGGCGGTGTCGACAGCCTCGTCGGTGGCGCTGCTCTCGATCACGGCCTCTTCCGCCGTCAGGCCCGCGGCGTCGGTCGCCTCGCCGTAGAGCAGGCCGCCCTCGACGACCTCCTCGGGACCGGAGTAGCGGCGCTCGCGGACACGAGCGCGCTTGCCGACGCGGTCGCGCAGGTAGTAGAGCTTGGCGCGCCGCACGTCACCGCGGGCGCTGACCTCGATCCGCTCGATCTTCGGCGAATGCACGGGGAACGTACGCTCGACGCCGACGCCGAACGACTGCTTGCGCACGGTGAAGGTCTCGCGGGCGCCGTGGCCCTGGCGCTTGATGACAACGCCTTCGAAGACCTGCGTGCGGCGACGGGTTCCCTCGATCACCTGGAAGTGAACGCGGACGCGGTCGCCGGACTGGAACTCCGGAACGCGGCGCAGCTGCGCGCGCTCGATGCTTTCGATGACGGTGCTCATTGCCTCAGGTCAGAGAAAACGCCAGAGCACGATGCCCCGGCGGGAACGATCACTGTAGCGAAGCGAAGGCGTCAGCCCGGTGAGGTGCCGGACGCGCCGCGCTCCTCGCTGCGGGCGCGGCGCCAGTCCTCGATCTCCTGGTGATGACCGGAGAGCAGCACGTCGGGCACCTTCCAGCCCCGGTACTCGGCCGGGCGGGTGTAGTGCGGGTATTCCGGGTTGCCGCCGAGCGCGACGCTGAAGGACTCCTCCTGGGCGGACTCGGCGTGGCCGAGCGAGCCGGGAAGCTTGCGCAGGATCGTGTCGGCGACGACCATCGCCGCCAGCTCGCCACCGGTGAGGACATAGCGACCGATGCTCAGCGTGTCGGTGCAGAAGTTCTCGATGATGCGCTCGTCGAAGCCTTCGTAACGGCCGCAGATCAGCGTCAGCTCGCGCTCCTCCGCGAGCTCGTCGACGTAGCGATCGTCGAGCAGCCTGCCGCCGGGAACCAGCGCGACGACACGGCGACGCTGCTTGAGCTCGACCGGGTCGACGCCGTAGAAGCCGCGCAGCGCCGCATCGAGAACGTCGACGCGCAGCACCATTCCGGCGCCGCCGCCATACGGCGTGTCGTCGACCTGTCCGCCGCTCAGCGGCGTGTGCTCGCGCGGGTTCAGCGCCCGCAGCTCATGCCCCTGAGCCAGCGCGTTGCCGACGTGGCGCTGGTCACGGAACCACTCGAACCACTCGGGGAACAGCGTCACGACGTCCAGCCGCATCAGGCGCCGTCGTCTTCGAGGCCGAGGAAGCGGGAGTCGACGTCGATCCGCCGCGCGGCGACGTCGATCGAGCGGATCGCGTCTTTGACCAGCGGGATCAGCAGGCCGTCGACGTCGAGCACCTCGCACGAGGGGTACGCGCGCATCGCGGCGACGCGGCCGAGCGAGCGCTCGCCGGCGACGACCTCGCAACCGACGAGGTCGGTCGCCCAGTACTCGTCGGCGCCCAACTCCGGCGCCACACCGCGCGCGACGAGCATCGCCTTGCCACCGAGCGCCTCGGCCGCCTCGCGGCTGTCGGCGAGCGCGAGCCGCAGGATTGGGCGCGCGTCGGTGCCCTTGCGCCCGACGATCTCCGTCGTGACACCGTCGACCTCCACCTGCTCACCGAGCGGCAACAGCCGGGCGTCGGCTTCGAGCACGTGGAACGAGCCGTCGAGCCCGTGCGCGCGGCCGATCCTTCCAGCGACGAGCGGCTCGTCCGCGGGCTCAGTCAACGATGTCGACGAGCACGCGCCGGCCGTCGCGCGCCGCAGCCGCCTTGACGACTGTTCGCAGCGCGTGCGCGGTGCGGCCGCCGCGGCCGATGATCTTGCCGTAATCGTCCTCGCCGACGGCGAGCTCGAGCACGATCGTGCCGTCGTCGTCGCCGAACTCCTCGACCTCGACGGCGGCCGGCTCATCGACGAGCGACCGGGCCAACTCCTCCAGCAGCTCCCGCGGAGAGGCCGGCATGCGTCCTACGACGCGATGCCGGAGATCTTCAGAAGCTTGCGGACCTGATCGCTCGGCTGGGCGCCGCGGTCGAGCCAGTGACGGACGCGATCCTCGTCGAGCTTGATCGTCGAGGGGTCCGTCTGCGGGTTGTACTGACCCACGTTCTCGATGATCCGGCCATCGCGCGGTGCGCGCTGATCGGCGATGACGACCCGCCAGATGGGGTCTTTCTTCCCGCCAACGCGGGTCAATCTCATGCGGACGGCCATAGCGGCTGCGAAGGGTAGCGCCTCTGCGCGGGAACGCTCGCGGAGGAGCTACTTGGCCTGCCGCATCATTGCGCCGAGGTCGGGCATGCGGCCCCGCCCCATCTGCTTCATCAGCTTGCGCATCTGCGCGAACTGCTTGACGAGCCCGTTGACCTGCTGGACGCTCGTGCCGGACCCCTTGGCGATCCGCAGCCGCCGCGAGCCCTTGATCAGGTCGGGGTTGCGGCGCTCGAGCATCGTCATCGAAAGGATGATCGCCTCGATCCGGTCCATCTCGCGCTCGTCGATCTTGAGCCCCTTCGCCTGCTGCCCGGCGAAGCCAGGAAGCATCCCGAGCACATTGCTCAGCGGCCCCATCTTGCGCACCATCTTCAGCTGCGCGAGGAAGTCGTCGAGCGTGAACTCGCCCTTGCGGAGCTTGCGCTCCATCTCGGCGGCCTCGTCCTCCTCGAACTGCTGCTCGGCCTTCTCGATCAGCGAGAGGACGTCGCCCATGCCGAGGATCCGCTGGGCCATGCGGTCGGGATGGAAGCGCTCGAACTGGTCGAGCTTCTCGCCCGTCGACGCGAACAGGATCGGCTTGCCGGTGACGGCCTTGACACTGAGCGCGGCGCCACCACGGGCGTCGCCGTCGAGCTTGCTCATGACGACGCCGTCGAACGCGACCGCCTCGGCGAACTGCTCGGCGACGTTGACGGCGTCCTGACCGGTCATCGCGTCGACAACGAGCAGGACGTTGTGCGGGGACACCGCCTTGCGAACCTCGACGAGCTCGGCCATCAGCTCGGCGTCGACGTGCAGGCGGCCGGCCGTGTCGACGATCAGGACGTCCTTGCCGTCCTGTTTGGCCTGTTCGAGCGCCCAGCGGGCGATCTCGACCGCGCCGACGTCCGTGCCGCGCTCGTAGACCGTCGCGCCGACCTGGCCGGCGACGGTGACCAGCTGCTCGACGGCGGCGGGACGGTGGACGTCGCAGGCGGCGACGGCGACCGACGAGCCGTGCTCCCTGTTGAGCCAGCGCGCGAGCTTGGCGGTCGCCGTCGTCTTGCCGGAGCCCTGCAGACCGGCCATCAGGATCACCGTCGGCGGGCGCGGCGAGAACGCGATCGCGTTCGCCGCGCCGCCCATCAGCGCGGCGAGCTCGTCGTTGACGATCTTGACGACCTGCTGGCCCGGGTTCAGGGCGCCGACGACCTCGGCACCGACCGCCTGTTCCTTGACCGCGGTCGTGAACTGCTTGACGACCTTGAAGTTGACGTCGGCCTCGAGCAGCGCCAGCCGGATCTCGCGAATCGCGGCGTCGAGGTCCTCCTCGGTCAGCGTGCCGCGACCGCGGACATCGCCGAGCGTCGCCTGGAGCTTCTCGGAGAGTGTGTCGAACATACGTAACGTCGCGCGAAGGTCGCCGCGGAGCGGTGACCGGAGCGCGAAACCTCATTCTCGCAGCCCGACCGCCGGGACAGGACGAGCGCAGCGCGAGACCCAGCTTACGGCGCAGGCGGCGGGTCGCTCTGCCGCGGACCGAGCGCGTCTCCGAGGCTGCCGAGCGCGCGCGTGAGCTCGCTCGGGACGACCCAGATCGTGTTCGCCTCGCCGTCGGCGAGCTTCGGCAGCATCTGCAGGTACTGGTAGCTGAGCAGCTTCGGGTCGGGATCACCAGCATGAATCGCCGTGAAGACCGTGTCGATCGCCTTCGCCTCGCCCTCGGCACGAAGGATCGCGGCCTGCTTGGCGCCCTCGGCGTTGAGCACCGCCGCCTGCTTGTCGCCCTCGGCGGTCAGGATCGCCGCCTGCTTGACGCCTTCCGCCGTGAGGATCGTGGCGCGGCGGTCGCGCTCGGCACGCATCTGCTTCTCCATCGCCTCCTGGATCGTCGCCGGCGGGTCGACGGACTTCAGCTCGACGCGGTTGATCCGGATCCCCCACTTGCCGGTCGCCTCGTCAAGCACGATCCGCAGCTGCGTGTTGATGTTGTCGCGCGAGGTCAGCGAGTCCTCGAGCGTCATGCCGCCGATGACGTTGCGCAGCGTCGTCACCGTCAGCTGCTCGATCGCCTGCAGCGAGTTGGCGATCTCGTAGGTGACGGCCTTCGGGTCGGTGATCGTGAAGTACAGGACGGTGTCGATCTGGACGACGAGGTTGTCCTCGGTGATCACCGGCTGGGGCTGGAACGCGATCACCTGCTCGCGCATATCGATCAACGGCTTGACGCGGTCGACGAACGGGACCACGATCGACAGACCGGGCTGCAGCGTGCGGCTGTAGCGGCCGAGGCGCTCGACCACCCCCGCACGCGCCTGCGGGATGATGCGAACGGTCTTCAGCGCGACGAACAGCGCGAAGACGACGATCACGACTGCGACGATCAAACCGGCCATTGCGTGCTCCTCAGTCCGCGACGAGCGCCGTGGCGCCCCGTATCTCGACGACGGCCACCCGTGCTCCCGCAGGAAGCACCTGCTCCTCCTCATAGGAGCGGGCAGACCACGTCTCTCCTGCAAGCTTGACGGTTCCGCCGTCGCGCGTGACCTCCTCGAGCACGACGGCCGTCTGCCCGATCAGCGCCGCGGTCCCCGTCCGGATCTGCGGCGGCATGCGCCGATGGCGCAGCGCGATCGGCCGGACGACCGTGAAGGCCGCGGCCGAGACGCCGAGGAAGAGGACCAGCTGGAACACGTCGGAACCGCCCGCCAAGGCGACGACCATCGCCGCCAGCGCGCCGGCCGAGAACGGCGCAACGAAGAGCGTCACGGTGATCATCTCGACGACCGCGAACACGACCGCGGCGACAAGCCAGACAGCCCAGCTCACACGCACCACGCTCCCATGCTCAAGGAGGCTAGATGATCGGCCTCACGACCGCGGCCGGCGCGGTCAGGCCGATGCGAGCAGCGCGCGGGCGAAATCGTCGGCGTCGAACGGGCGCAGGTCCTCGAGCGCCTCGCCGATCCCGATCAGCTTGACCGGGATCCCCAGCTCGCCGGCAATCGCCAGCGCGATGCCGCCCTTCGCGGTGCCGTCGAGCTTCGTCAGGACGATGCCGTCGACCGGCACCGCCTGCGAGAACAGCTTCGCCTGGCGCAGGCCGTTCTGGCCGGTCGTCGCGTCGACGGTCAGCAGCGTCTCGTGCGGCGCGCCGGGGAGCTGCTTGTCGATCACGCGGCGGATCTTCGTCAGCTCGGCCATCAGGTCGTCCTGGGTGTGGAGCCGCCCGGCCGTGTCGACGATGACGACGTCGACACCGCGCTGACGGCCCTTGGCGACGGCGTCGTAGGCGACCGCACCCGGATCCGAGCCGGGGGCGCCGGTGACGATCTCCGCACCAGCGCGGTCGGCCCACTCGGCCAGCTGCTCGACCGCGGCCGCGCGGAAGGTGTCGGCGGCGCCGACGAGCACGGACCTGCCGAGCTCGTTGCGCAGGTTCCACGCGAGCTTGCCGATCGTCGTCGTCTTCCCGGTGCCGTTGACGCCGGCGACCATGATCACCGTCGGTTGCCGCGAAAGCTCGATCGTCGCCGGCCGCTCGGCCGGGCGGGCGATGCCGGCGAGCAACTCGACGAGCCGCTCTGTCAGCGCCTCGCCGCCTTTGAGACCTTCCTCGGATGCCTCGCGCTCGAGCCGCTCGACCACGCCGGCGGTCGTCGCGGCGCCGACGTCGGCCATCACGAGCGCCTCTTCCAGCCGTTCCCACGCGGCGGCGTCGAGCTGCTCGAAGAGCGTCGCCTGAACCTCGGCCGACAGCGCGACGCGGGTCTTCGAGAGGTTCTCGCGGAGACGTTTGAAGAAGCCACCACGGCGCTCATGCTCAGCGGCGGCCGCCGTCACGGCCGGCAGGGCGACTCCGTCGACGACGAACAGCTCAGACCAATCGCGTGGCATAGGCCGCGCGACGATAGCGACCGTCAGCTCGGCCGGTCCGGGCCGGCGGCGCTCAGCCGGCGAGGCGTTCAGGCGCGGGGCCGGCTGCCTCGGCAGGCGCGGTGGACGCCGCCGCATCGCGCGGAAGCTTGCGCGAGACGACCTTGGAGACGCCGTCGTCGCCCATCGACACGCCGTAGAGCGTGTCAGCCGCCTCCATCGTCCGCCGCTGATGCGTGACGACGATGAACTGGGCCTGGTCGGCATGGCGTTCGAGCAGGTTGAGAAAGCGCGTGATGTTGAGGTCGTCGAGCGCCGCCTCGACCTCGTCGAGGATGTAGAACGGGCACGGCCGCGCGAGGAAGACCGAGAACAGGAACGCGATCGCGGTCATCGACTTCTCGCCGCCCGACAGCAGCGTCAGGCGCTTCATCGACTTGCCCGCAGGGGTGATCTCGATCTCGACGCCGAGGTCGTCGTCGGGACCGGCCATCGGCCCGTCCGGCTCGGCCTCGGCGTCGGCGGCGTCCTCCGCGGCCTGCTCGGCCTCGACCTCCGCGACGCCGTCGCCGGACGCGGCACCGCCGAGGACGAGCCGGGGCCCGGCGTCCTCGCGCACCAGGCGCAGACGCCCGCGCCCGCCCGGGAACAGCTCGGCGGCGATCCGCTCGAAGTTCTCGGCCGCGGCGGCGAACGTCTGCTCGAAGCTCTCGCGGATCTGCCGGTCGGTGTCGCGGATCAGCGTCCGCAGCTCGCGCAGCGCGACCTCGAGATCGGTGCGCTGGCGCTCGAGCTCTTCGACGTGCGCGATCGCCTCGTCGTACTCGGCCTTGGCGAGCGGGTTGACCGGGCCGAGCTGCTCACGGCGCCGCAGCAGCCGCTCAATCCGCTCGCGCAGCTGGGCCACGTCGTCGGCGACCAGCGGCTCGTCGGCGGGGCCGGCCTCGAACCCGAGGCGCTGCGCGACCTCGTCGAGCTCCTGCTGCGCCTCGGCGGCCTGGTCGCGTAGCTGCTGGGCACGAACCTCGGTCGCCGTCACCATGTCGCCACGCTCGCGCAGCGAGCCCTGGATCTCGGCCTCGTCGGCGGCGCATGCGCGCAGCCGCTCGGAGACGCCCTCGCCCGCGGCACGGTCTGACTCGAGCTCCGCGTCGAGCAGCTCGAGGCGCTGCGCGATCGCGGTGCCGGCGCTCTCGAGCGCCGCGGCGAGCGCCTGCGCATGAGGCACGAGCGCGCGGTCTGCCGCGAGCCTCGTGCCGAGAAAGGTGATCCGCTCGGCACGCTCGCGACGCTCGCGCGCGGCGCGCTCGGCGACGCGGCGCTCCGCCGCAAGCTCGCCCTCGACCTGTGCGCGCCGCACCGCGGAAGCGCCTTCGGCCGGCGCCTGGCGCCGCTGTTCGATCGTCCAGCCGATCCGCCGCTCGTCCTCGGCCGCCGCCGTCTGCGCGCGATCGGCCTCACGCACCGCACGACCGGCCTCGTCGGACGCCGTGGCCGCCGCCGCCACCGCCACCGACGACGCCTCGACCGCGGCGAGCGCGGCCTGCTCGGCAGCGACCGCGTGCTCGGACTCGGCGATCAGCGCCTCGCGGCGGTTGCGCTCGGCAAGGATGCGCTCCTCGCCGCCCCGCGGCGCCTGGCGAAGCTCGGACTGGCCCGCGATCCAGACGCGCCCGTCACGGGTGACCGCGACACCGTCGAAGCCTTGCGGCAGCGTGTCGAGCCGCTCGACGAGCCACGCGCCGGCGAGCGCGCGGCGAGCCGCGGCGACCGCGCGGGCGGGCCCGGAGACGACGTCGGCCATCGCCCGCGCCGACGGCAGCGGCGGTGTGCCTGGCGACGCCGACGCAGGAGCGTCGCCGCCGGAGATCAGGACACGGCCGCCGTCCTCGCCCGCGGCGTCGAGCAGCGCGTGACCTTCGGCGAGGTCGCCGGCGAGCGCGGCTCCGAGACGATCGCGCAGGACCGCCGCGACCGCGTGCTCGAGACCCGGCTCGACCTCGAGCTCGTCGGCCAGCGACGCGGCGCCGCGCAGGCCGCCGGCGTGGGTCCGCAGGAATTGACGCGACGCGGCGAGCTCTGCGCCGACCCGCGACGCCTCGCGACGAGCGGCCTCGGCGGCGGTCTCCGCGGCTCGCATCGCCGTGCGCGCGGTCTCGGCGAGCTCCTCCGCTGCGAGCAGCTCCGCCCGGCGGGCCGCGACGTCCTCTGCGACCTCAGCGGAGCGAGCCGCGGCGACGCCGCGCTCACGCTCGAGCTGCTCGAGCTCGCGCGCGACCTCAGCTTCGCGATCGGCGTCGAGCCGGGTCAGCTCGGCTTCGAGTGCCTCGATCCGCTCGAGCCCGGCGGCGTCGGGTGAGTCCTCGTCCGACTGCGCCCGCAGCGCAGCCAGCTGGCGCTCACGGTTGGCGATCCGTTCGGCGACGACGTCACCCGTCTCACGCGTGCGCTCGAGCCGCAGCGAGACGCGCTCGGCGGCCGACCGCGCCGCGAACGCCCGCTGGGCGATCGCCTCGCGTTGCGCCGTCCGCTGGGCGAGCGCCTCCTCGGCCTGATGTCGCCGCGCGGTGACTTCGCCCAGGCGAGCCTGGGCCTCGTCACGCAGCTCCCGCGCACTCGTCGCGGCCTGTTCCGCCACGACGAGCTCGGTCCGTGTCGTCAGCGCCGTGTCGCGCGCCAGCGCCCAGCGCGCCTCCGATGTCTGGCGCTCGAGCCGTTCGTGCAGCTCGGCGGCCTCGGCCTGGCGCTTGAGCGGCCGCAGCCGCGAACGCGCCTCGCGCTCGACGTCGAGCACGCGGTCGATGTTGTCCTGCGTGCGCTCGAGCTTGAGCTGCGCGCGGCGGCGGCGCTTGCGGTGCTTGCCGAGGCCGGCGGCCTCCTCGATCAGGAGCCGGCGGTCCTTCGGCTTCGACGTCACGATCGACTCGACGCGTCCCTGCGACACGACCGAGTGCATCTCCTTGCCGAGTCCGGTGTCGGAGAGCACCTCGAGGACGTCGACGAGCCGGCAGCGGGCGCCGTTGAGCCGGTACTCGCCCTCGCCGTCGCGGCCGAGGCGGCGGACGATCGAGAGCTCGCCCATCGGCAGGTCGACCGTGCCGTCGCCGTTGTCGAGGACGATCTCGACCTCGGCCGAGCTGCGCGCCTGCACACCGCGACCACCACCGAAGATGACGTCCTGCATCGACTGCCCGCGGACGGCGAGCGGGGACTGCTCGCCCATCGCCCAGAGCACGGCGTCGGTGACGTTGGACTTGCCAGAGCCGTTCGGGCCGACGATCACGCTGACGCCCGGCCCGAAGTCGAGCCGGGTGCGGTCGGGGAAGGACTTGAAGCCCTTGAGCGTGATCGACTTCAGGTACATCAGTCGGTTCCTGTCCCGGAGCTTGCCTCGTCGGTCGGATGGGATGCGTCGAGGGCGGCGCGCGCGGCCTCCTGCTCGGCGTGCTTCTTCGACCGCCCCTCGCCGCGGCCGACCTCCGTCTCGCCGACGATCGCGGCGACGACGAAGCTGCGCTCGTGCGGCGGGCCGTGCTCGGCGACGACACTGTAGGCGACGAGCTCGCCGGTCCGCGCGAGCCGCTCCTGGAGCGTCGACTTGAAGTCGACCGGGTTCGCGAGCGCCTCGTCGATCTCGGGCTCGAACGCCTCTACGACGGCCGCCGCCGTGCGCTCGTAGCCGGCGTGGAGGTAACAGGCGCCGATCACCGCCTCGATCACGGAGGCCAGCACGCGCTCCGTCTCGACCAGCGCGTCGGCGCTGTAGCCAAGCCCGACCGGGGCGTTCGCCTTCAGCTTCGCCGGCACGCCGAGCCGCTCGGCGACGTCGCGGCACGCCCGGCCGGAGACCGCTTGGGCGCGGATCTTCGTCAGCCTGCCGGCGCCGAAGCGCTCGGCCTCGAGCCGCGGATAGAGCCAGGTCGTGATCGCCAGCGCCAACACGCTGTCGCCGAGAAACGCGAGCCGCGAGTAGTTGTCCGACCGCCGCTCGGTCCAGGACGCGTGCGTGAAGACCTGGTTGTAGAGGTCCTCGGGAAGCTCGTCGAGCAGGTCGCGGAGGCGCTGCACGCGATCGTCAGCCGCTACGCGGAGTCGGGGGCGTGCGCGACGACGTAGTCGACCGCCTGGCCCACGGTGACGATCTTCGCGGCGTCCTCGTCGGGCATGCGCATGCCGTACGAGTCCTCGAGCTCCTGCACGAGCGTGTAGAGGTCGAGCGAGTCGGCTTCGAGGTCGTCACGGAAGTGCGTCGCCTCGTCGATGCTGTCGCCGTCGAGGTTGAGCTCGTCGGCCAGGTGGGCTCGGATCAGGGACAACACCTCGTCGCGGGTCATGCGTCCGCCACCGTAGCGGCCGGGCCAGATCGCAACGCGCCCGCCGCGTCGAGCGCGGCATGCGTGCGGCCGACGACATCGCCCGAGGCGCCGCGGGCCGCAAGCAGGATCGCCTGCGAGATCCCGTAGCGGGTGAAGCGTCCGTGCGGGACGACGCCGAGCCGGCGCAGGCCGAGCAGGTAGGCGCCCCCCGGACCCTCCGGGTCGATCTCGTCGCGCAGCCCGCGTAGCGCCGGTCGCAGCAGCAGGCCGCCGGCCTTCGCGCGCGGCGACGAGGTCGCGCGGGCGCGGATCGCACCGATCACCGCCTGCGAAACGCCCTCCATCAACTTGATCGCGACGTTGCCGGTGAAGCCGTCGGTGACGACGACGTCGGCGACGCCGGCGGTCAGGTCGTTGCCTTCGACGTTGCCGACGAAGTCGAGCCCCGCGGATGCCGCCAGCAGCGCGTGCGCCTCCTGCACGAGCGCTGTGCCCTTCGTCGGCTCCTCGCCGACCGACAACAGCCCGACGCGGGGCGCGGCGACGCCGAGCACGACCTGCGCCAGCGCGGCACCCATGTGCGCGAACTGGAGCAGGTGCTCCGCGCGGACCTCGACGTTGGCGCCGACGTCTACGAGTGTCACCGGCGCGCCGGGAACCGGCACCGGCAACGCCAGGGCCGGGCGGAAGATGCCGCGATCGCGCTTGACGTGAAACAGCGACGCGGCAAGCGCGGCTCCCGTCGAGCCGCCGCTGACCAGCGCGGCGCAGTCGCCCGAACCGACGGCGCGGGCCGCTTGGACGATCGAGGCCTCGGGCGTCGATCGCACGGCGCGAGCCGGGTCGGCCGCCTTCGCGATCGAGATCGGCGCGTCGACGACCTCAACGCCGTCGGCGATGTCACCAAACGCGTCGGCAGGCCCGAACAGCACCGGCGTGACACCCTGCAGAGCCGCGATCGCGGCGGCCTCAGCGACCTCGGCCGGGCCGAGATCCGCCCCGTTCGCGTCGACGGCGATTCTCATCGCGGACGCGTGTGGGCGGGCGAGCGGAGCTCGCTAGTGGTCGTGGTCGTGATCGTGCGCAGCCTGCGGCTCGACGACCGTGCGACCGGCATAGGTCCCGCATTCCGGGCAGACCCGGTGGGGACGGCGCGGGCTGTGGCAGCGGGGGCAGCTGTTGAACGTCGGCGCCGTCAGCTTGTGCTGCGAGCGGCGCTTGTTCGTCCGGCTGTGTGATTGCTTCTGCTTCGGAACGGCCATAAGCGAGGCAGCATAGCTCCTGCCGCGTCACTCGAGCTTGAGTTCGCGCAGCTTCGCCCAGCGCGGGTCAGGCTCCGGCTCGTGGCCGTGCTCGGGCCCGGCGTCGTTGAGGTTGATCCCGCAGACCGGGCACAGGCCCGGGCAGTCCTCGCGACAGAGGACCTGGGCCGGCAGCGCCAGCGCGAACGCGTCGCGCGCCCATGCCGCGAGATCGAGCACCTCGTCAGCCGAGACGTAGGGGCTCGTCAATTCGTCGCCGCCGCCCGGTTGGTCGATCTCACGGGCGTCGACGTCGGTCATCGGGGCCGCGGGGCCGAGGCAGCGCATACAGGGGCCGATCAGACCGGCGCTGAAGCGCAGGCGCAGGCTGTAGCCGTTGCCGGTCATCCGCGAGATGTCGAGCACGACCGGCAGCACCTCCGGCGTCGGCTCATACCGTTCGCCACCGAACTCCAGCGGCTCGAGCGCGGTCTCGAGCTCCATCCGTCGCCCCTGTCCGGCGCTCAGCCGCAGGGCACCGAGGTCGAACGCGTCGGCGTGGCTCATCGCTCGAGGGTAGGCCAGGCCGGACTGCAACGAGACCGCCGTTCCGTCCTGATCCAGGCGTACCTTCGACGGCGATGGAAGCTGCCACTCCTCTCCCCTTCACCACCTCGACCGTGCGCGTGCTCGGCGATCGCCTCGCGATCGACGGGCTGATCGTCGACGACGAGTGCGCGGTTCGCCTCGCGCGCGAGCACGACGATCCGGCGCGGCTGCTGCTCGACGCGATCGAGATCGGCGCGCGCGTGCTCGACCGCGAGCAGACAGGCGCCAACGCCGACTTCGTGCGGGCGGAGTTCGAGAAGGCCGCGCAGGAGCTCAACATCCAGTTCGCCGATCGGGCGCGCGTCGTCGCCGAACGGCTCGACGCAAAGGTCGACGAAGCCTTCGGCGCCGAGAACGGCGCCGTCACGAAGGTGCTCGCGCGCCATTTCGGCGACGAGTCCACCGAGGCCGTCCAGCACAAGGTCCGCGACGTCGTCCGCGACGTCTCCGGCCAGATGCAGAAGGAGCTGCGGGCGCAGCTGATGGCCGAGGGCGAGGACAACCCGCTGGCGAAGTTCCACCGTGTCCAGCTCGCCGTCGCGAAGCAGACGGCCGACCAGCACACCGAGCAGCTGCGGCTCGTGCTCGACAAGCTCGAGGTCACGCGGCTCGAGGTCGAGCGCCTGCGCGCGGAGAAGGAGAAGCTCGAGGAGGTCGGCGCCGAGCGCGAGCGCGGGACCGCCAAGGGACGTGACTTCGAGGAGGAGGTCGCCGCCGCGATCGACGAGATCGCGATCGCCCAGGGCGACGATTCGCACGCCGTCGGTGACCTCAAGGAGGCCGGCGGCAAGGTCGGCGACGTCGTCGTCGGCATCGACGCCTGCAACGGCCCGGCCCGCGGCCGGATCGTGTTCGAGGCGAAGAACTCCAAGCTGTCGCGGCCCGAGGCGCTGCGCGAGCTCGACCGTGCGCTGGAGGAGCGCAACGCCGACTTCGCCGTGCTTGTCGTCTCGGCCGAGGGCAAGGTGCCGGCGAAGATGCTGGCGCTGCGCGAGTACAACGGCGACAAGATGGTCGTCACGTACGACCCGTCGGAAGGTTCGGCGCTGGCGCTCACCGTCGCCTACGCGCTGGCGCGAGCCCGCGTACTGCTGCGGCGCGCCGACGGCGAGGGCGTCGACGCCGAGGCGATCCGCGCGACGGTGGAACGCGCGCTGCAGTCGCTCGGAGACGTGCAGCGGATCAAGCAGCAGCTGACGGCGTCAAAGACGGCCGTCGACAAGGCGGCCGAGATCGTCGACGCGATGTCGGGCGCGGTGAAGGCGAACCTGGCCGAGATCCAAGCGCTCGTCGCGGCGGCAGCGCCCGCGGCCGTCGAGTAGCCGCAGCCCGGCGTCGTCTAGGCGGCGACGAAGGCGCGGGCGGCCGTGCGCAGGTAGCGCGGCAGGTCGTTCGCCGTCACGACCGTGACACCGTCGCGTTCCGCGCCGGAGCGATCGAGCTCGGCATGCCGAAGCACCAGCAGCGGCGTGACGCTCGACCCGAGCCAGCGTTCAGCGGCCTCGGCCTGTGCCGACGCCTGACGGAGCCATGCGGCGGGAACGGTCGCAAGACGCCCGAGCCCGGGCTGCGTCCGTGCTTCGACCGCGAACGCGCCGCCGGGGCCGGTGAGCAGACAGGCGACCGAGCCGTAGGTGGTCGGCAGTCCGCGCAGGACCTGCCAGCCCTCGCGCGACATCGCCTCGAGGATCATCTCGATCGGATGCTCTCGACTCCGCGCCGACCCGCCCATGCCATCTGTATCGGCAGCAACGGGTCAAAGCATCAGCGAATCTGGCGCGGCGGAAACGACCACGCGGCCGGAACCAGGATCTCGTCCTTCCGTCGCCGCAAGCGACGACGTCGAACCCAGGATTTCGTCCTCCCGTCGCCGCAAGCGACGACGTCCGGACGACGTTACCTAGGAGACTTCGACCTCGTCCTTGCCCTGCAGGCGCTCGCGGCCGCGTTGCACAGCGGCGATGAACTTCGACAGGTTGACTTCGAGCGTGTTGAGGATCTCGTCGGCGTAGTCCTCGGCGCCGAGGCGGATCTCGCGCTCACGGGCGCGAGCGTCCTCGATGATGTCCTCGGCAGCACGCTCGGCCTGCTTGGTCACCTCTTCGTTGCTGACCAGCTGGTCCTGACGCTCGCGCGCCTCCTTGACGATCCGCTCGGCCTCACGCTTGGCCTCCGCGAGCATCTCCTGACGCTCCTTGACGATCCAGCGCGCCTGCTTGATCTCCTCAGGGATCGTCGCGCGCATCTGGTCGAGGATGTCGTAGATCTCCTCCTTGTCGACGCGCACGTTGTCCGACAGCGGGATCGGCTTGGCGTTGTGGACGAGGTCGTCCAGCTTGTCGATAAGAACCAGGACGTCCATGGCAGACCTTTGTTCGTCAGCGGGCGAGCCGTTCCTTCAGCAGAGCGGCGACCGGCGCGGGCACGAGTGCGTCGATCTCCCCGCCGAAGGTGGCGAGCTCCTTGACCCCGCTGGACCGCAGGAAACTGTACTGAGGCCCGCTCATCAGGTACACGCTCTCGATGTCGGAGGCCTGATTTCGGTTCAGCTGGGCCATCTCCATCTCGTACTCGAAGTCCGAGATCGCCCGTAGGCCCTTGATGATCGAGCGTGCGCCGACGCTGCGGGCGAAGTCGACGACGAGCGTCCCGAACGGCTCGACGCGGACGTTCCCAATCGAGGCGGCGGCCTCCTCGATGAAGCCGATCCGCTCCTCGATCGTGAACAGCGGGCTCTTGCGCGTCGAACGGTTGACGACGCCGACAACGACCTCGTCGAACAGCCGCGCGGCACGGGCGATCACGTCGAGATGGCCGTTCGTGACCGGGTCGTAGGTGCCGGGACAGACGCAGATGCGCGAATCAGTGGGCATGGATCCGGATCACCGTGTCGCCGTAGCGGCGCTCGAACGTCGTGGGCAGGTCGATCTCAAGTGGCTCGTTCCGGTGGCTCTCGGTGACGATGCGACCGGTCGCGGTCAGCAGCGGCCCCAGATCGAGCTCACGGCTGAGCGCCGGCGCGTCGCGATACGGCGGATCAACGAAGATCAGATCGTATGGCGCGGCCGTTGCCGATGCGTTGCGAGCGAACGTCCTCGCGTCCGCCCGGCGCACGTCGGCTTCGACGCCGAGTGCCGCCAGATTGGCCTCCAGCGCCCGCAGGGCCGCCGGATCGCGCTCGACGAACGTCGCCCGCGACGCCCCGCGCGACAGCGCTTCGAGGCCGAGCGCGCCCGAGCCCGCGAACAGGTCCAGCACCGCCAGGCCCGTAACGTCACCGAGAACGCTGAACAGCGCCTCGCGGACCCGGTCCGACGTCGGCCGCGTCTTCGTCCCGCGCGGCGCCTCGATCCGGCGCCCGCCGAAGCGGCCGGCGACGATCCGCACGTCACGCCGCCAGCGGAGCGGTCTCGTGCACGGCGAGCGCGGCGCCGAGCAGCGCATGCTCGGGTTCGGCGAGCTCCGGATCGGCGGCGAGCAGCGCCTCGGCATGGACGTGAGCGCGCTCGAGCAGCGCCGCGTCGTCGGGCAGCTGCGCGAAGCGGAAGCGCGCAAGCCCGGACTGGCGCGTGCCGGTCAGCTCGCCCTCGCCACGCAGCTCGAGGTCGATCTCGGCCAGCTTGAAGCCGTCCGCGTGCTCCGCGAGCGCGCGCAGCCGCCTCGACTCCGTAGGCCCGAGCAGCAGGCAGTGCGACGCCTCGCTGCCGCGGCCGACACGGCCGCGGAGCTGATGCAGCTGGCTGATCCCGTAGCGATCGGCATCCTCGACCAGCATCACGGTCGCGTTCGGCACGTCGATGCCGACCTCGATCACCGTCGTCGCGACGAGCACGTCGGCGTCTCCCGCGACGAACGCCGCCATCGCCTGCTGCTTCTCGCGCGGGCGCATCTGACCGTGCATCAGGACGAGGCGGAAGTCGCACAGCTCGCCGTCGCGCAGACGCTCGAACTCCGCCGTCGCCGCGCGGGCGGCAAGCGCCTCGGACTCCTCGACGAGCGGGCAGACGACGAACGCCTGGCGCCCCGCCTCGAGTTGCTCGCGGATCGTGTCGTAGGCCTCGGCACGCGCCGCCTCGCCGGAGACGACGCGGGTTCTGATCGGCCGGCGCCCGCGTGGCAGCTCGCGCAGCGCGGTGACGTCGAGGGCACCGAACGACGCCAGGCGCAAGGTTCGCGGGATCGGCGTCGCCGTCATGTGCAGCACGTGCGGGGCAAGGCCGGGACGCGCCTTCGCGTCGAGCAGCGAGCGCTGGCGAACGCCGAAACGGTGCTGCTCGTCGACGATCACGACCGCGAGGTCGGCAAACCCGACCTGATCCTCGAGCAGCGCGTGCGTGCCGACGACGAGGCCGAGCTCGCCGCTGCCGAGCTTCGACAGGACGTCGGTACGGCGTGCGGCGGGCGTCGAGCCGGTCAGCAGGGCCGCCGGCACGATCGCGCCCGGCATCAGCGCCTGGAGCGTCGCGAAGTGCTGCTCGGCGAGCGTCTCGGTCGGCGCCATCAGCGCCGCCTGGCGCCCGTGCTCGACCGCGCGCAGCATCGCGTGCAGCGCGACCACGGTCTTGCCGGAGCCGACCTCGCCCATCAGCAGCCGCTGCATCGGCCGCTGCGATGCCAGATCCGCGTCGACCTCGTCGATCGCGCGCCGCTGATCGCCGGTCAGCGTGAACGGCAGCTGCTCGTCCTGCCACGTCCGCGACAACGTCGGCGAGTCGTCGAGCACGATCGCGGCCAGGTCGGCGCGCCGATGGGCACGAAGCCGCGTCTGCACGAGCTGGTCGAGCAGCAGCTCGTCGAACGCGAGCCGGCGCCGGCCGCCCTCGTGGTCGCCGAAGTGGGCCGCTTCGAACGCAGCCGCGACGCCGGGAAGCCGCTCGGCGACGCGCAGCCGTGCCGGAAGCAGCTCTGGGACGTGCCGAGCGGCCTCACGATGCTCTCGGACCGCGGCCATGATATGCGTCGAGCTGATCCCCTTGGTCGCCGGATACTCGGAGACCGCGTCGCCGACAGCCGCCTGGGCCTCGGTGATCGCGTGCATGCCGACGCGGAAGCGGTTGCGTCCCTGGTACTTGCCCTGGAGCATCAGCCGCGTGCCGGGCGGATAGCTGCGCTGGAGCCACGGCTGATTGAAGAACGTCGCCTTCATCGTGCCGGTGGCGTCGGCGACGACGGCCTCGACGAGCGGCTTCATCCCGCGCCGGCGCACCGGCCTGCTCGTGATCGAGCGGACCTCGACGAGCACCGTCGCGACGTCCTCGTCGCCGAGGTCGGCGATCGTCCGCGCCTCCCCCGTGCCACGCGGCAGATGCCGGAGCAGGTCGCCCACGGTCTCGAGCCCGAGCGTCGCCGCCGCCTCCGCGAGCTTGCCGTGCGTCCACGTCAGCGGCTCGTCGAGCCGCGACGGCCGCGGCCAGCGAACGGGGGCGGCGAGCCAGTCGTCGACGCTCGGTTCGCTGTCGTCGGCAAAGGCACGCACGGTCGAGATTCTCCCCCCTGCGCCGGACCTCACGCGAGCAGCGGGAGTTCGTCACTTCGAGCCCAAGAGAGAACGATGGCTCGTCGTCGCTGCCAAGGACGCAGACCCGAAGGAATACTCCGTATTTCGAGGGTCGAGGACGCTGGCAGAGGCGGCGAGACGCGTTCAGCTACTCGGCAGCCACCAGATACCACCAACTGGGCTGGCCACCCGTCTCGCACTCGAGCTCGACGCCGGCAGGCGCCAGCGCGACGATGTCCGCGTCAGCAAGCGGCGCGCCCTCGCCGGCGATGCACGTGATCAGCTCGGCGCCGGCGCCGACGCGCTCGAGCACTTCGCGCAGCGCTGCCGCGGGGTCACCCCAGGTGATGAGCTCGTCGTCGACGAAGCCGACGGCGTCGCCGATCGCGAAGCGGCCGGCGGGGTCCTCGCGCGCCGCGGGTGCCACGCCTCCCGTGCGCAGCCGCTCGAGCGCCTGCTCCATCGCCGCGGCGTTCTCGTCCGCGCCGCGACTGCCCGAGAGCGCGATCGTGACGGCGAGGCCGGCCTGCTGCGACGTCGTCGCGACGACGCGCACCGTCTTGTCCGACAGCTCAGCCGCGCGCTCGGCGGCCATGATCACGTTGGCGCTGTTGGGCAGCAGCACGACCTCGTCGGCGGTGACCGCGTGGATCCCGACGAGCAGCTCATAGGTCGACGGGTTCAGCGTCGCCCCGCCGTCGACGACGCTCGCGCCGAGCCCCTCGAACAGCGTCCGCATGCCGGGGCCGGCGCTGACGGCGAGCACGCCACAGCGCTCCTTGCCCGTCGCCGAGCCGTTGCCCGACAGCCGCTCCGAGCGCTGTGCGGTCTGCGCGCGCATGTCCGCCACGTCGAGGTGCGACAGCTGGCCGACGCCGTCGAACAACGCGGTCGCGCGCTCCGGTTCGTCGGTATGGATGTGGACCTTCAGCGTCGCGTCGTCGCCGACGACCAGGACGCTGTCGCCGAGCGCCTCGAGCGGGGCGACCCAGCTCGCGACGTCGAGCTCGTGGCCGGTGACGGCGAAGTTCGTGCAGTAGCGGTAGGTCGTCGAGACGTGCTCGGGATCGGCTCGGCGGGTCTCCTGCGGCGGCGCGTGATGCGCCAGCGCGGGAGCGTCGCCGCCGCGCAGCGCCGCGACCATGCCGGCGAAGATCGTCGTCACGCCGTAGCCGCCCGCGTCGACGACGCCCGCGTCGCGCAGCGCCGGCAGCAGCGCCTGGCCGCGACGGACGCTGTCCTCGCCGGCGACGACGGCGCGCTCGAGGATCGCCGCGATCAGCTCGTTCTGCACCGCGGGCGCGGCGTCGGGCCCGAGCCGCGTGTCCGCGTCGGGCAGGTGCGCGATCTCGGTCGCGACGCTGGCCGCCATCTCCCGCATCACCGTCAGCATCGTGCCCTCGGCCGGGTTGCGGACCGAGCTGTACGCGCGGTTGGCGGCGCGCATCATCGCGGAGCCGATCAGGACCGGATCGACGAGCTCGCCGGGCCGGGAGATCAGCTCCTCGGCAGCACCTCGGATCAGCTGCGACAGGATCACGCCGCTGTTGCCGCGTGCGCCGAGCAGCGCGGCACGAGCGACGGACTGCACGATCTCCTCGCGCCCGATCTCGTCGAGCGACCGTTCGCCGGTCGATGCCGCGAGGCGATCGAGCTCGGCCAGGCAAGCGCGCAGGGTCAGCACCATGTTGTCCCCGGTGTCGCCATCGGCGACCGGGAACACGTTCAGGTCGTTGATCTCCTGGCGGCGCGACTCGAGGTGCGCCATCGCGCCCTCGACAACGGTGCGAAAGCGAACAAGGCTCGGGTCGGACACGCCGCGCGGCGCCTCCTGCCTAGACAGCCTTGGTGACCTTGCCGGCCTTCAGGCAGCGCGTGCAGACGTACTCACGACGCTTGGCCGCTCCGACGAAGATCCTCACCTTCTGCAGGTTCGGATCGAACCGGCGCTTGGTGGCGACCATCGAGTGGCTACGGGAGTTCCCGAATGCGGGGCCTTTCCCGCAGCTGTGACAGACCTTGGCCATGTGGGCGGGCAGTGTAGCGGCGCGCGCGGCGTGCGTCAGGAAACGGACGGGTTGGGCACCCGTTCCGCGCCGTCGGGCACACATGCCGGCTGAGACGGCGGCTCGAGCGTACGCCGCCGCGACCGGCGGCGTGCATCCGCGAGCCGGCCTGGACCGCGAAGCCGCATGCGCGCCGGGTCCGCTTCGCCGAGCGGCGGGCCACCACCGCGTGGACGGTCGTCCCCGGGCGGTGAACCGCCGTCGCCGCCGTCGTTGTCGCTCGGCCACCAGCCGCGCCGGTCGCTCTCGTCGCCAGCCAGCATCACCCACAGCACGGCCATCGCGACCAGATGCACCACCACCAGGACGAGTACCGCGAGCAGCTCCGAGCCCATCGCCGCGAGCCTACCCCGCGAGCTCGGTGCGTAGCCGCGCCATCGTCAGCACGGTCTCCGCGGCGTGGCGCCCCTGGTCGCGCTTGGCGCCGCCGGCGCGCGCGAGCGCCTGCTCCATCGTCTCGACCGTCAGAACGCCGAACGCACATGGCACGCCGGTCCGCAGCTGGACCTCCATCAGCCCCTGCGCCGTCGCGTCGCAGACGTGGTCGTAGTGCGAGGTCTCACCGCGGATCACGGCACCGAGCGCGGCGACGCCGTCGTAGCGACCCGAGCCGGCGCAATAGCTGGCAGCGAGCGGAAGCTCATAGGCCCCGGGCACCGCATAGACGTCGCTCTCCGCGCCCGCCTGCTCGAACACGGCGCGCGCCGACGCGACGAGCCGTTCGGCGAGATCCTCGTAGAACCAGCCGGCGACGATCGCGTATCGGCTCACTGCTCGCCACTCTCGCGCGCGGCGGCGTCCTGGCGATGCTCCTGGACGATCATCTGCTCGTCGAGCGCGAGGCCCTGGTGGTGCAGCGTGTGGCCCATCCGCTCGGCCTTCGTCCGCAGGTAGCTCTCGTTGTGCGGGTTCGGCAGGTGCTCGATCGCGACCTGCTCGGTGACCGTCAGCCCGTAGCCCTCGAGCGCGTGGATCTTCTTCGGGTTGTTGGTCAGGATGCGGATCGACGTCAGCCCGAGATCGGCGAGGATCTGCGCGCCGATGCCGTAGTCGCGCAGATCGGCGGGCAGCCCGAGCTCGAGGTTCGCGTCGACGGTGTCGAGACCCTCGTCCTCCTGCAGCTTGTACGCCTTGAGCTTGTTCAGCAGGCCGATGCCGCGCCCCTCCTGCGCGAGATAGAGCAGGACGCCTTCGCCGAGGCTGTCGATCATCGTCAGCGCCGCCTCGAGCTGCTCGCCGCAATCGCAGCGCAGCGAGTGGAAGACGTCGCCGGTGAGGCATTCGGAGTGGACGCGGACAAGGACGTCGGGCTTGCCGGCGACGTCGCCCTTGACGAGCGCGACGTGATGCTTGTCGTCGAGCAGCGAGCGGTAGCCGACGACGCGGAAGTCGCCGAAGCCGGTCGGCAACGACGTCTCGACGATGCGCTCGACGAGCCGGTCGTGACGGCGCCTGTACGCGATCAGGTCGGCGATCGTGATCATCCTCAGACCGTGCTTGTGGGCGTAGGCGGCAAGATCGCCCGTCCGCGCCATCGACCCGTCCTCGTTCTGGATCTCGCAGATCACCCCGGCCGGGATCAGCCCGGCTAGACGGGCGAGATCGACCGAGCCCTCCGTGTGGCCGGCACGTTCGAGGACGCCGCCGGCGCGCGCCTTGAGCGGGTGGACGTGGCCGCCGATGACGATGTCGTCGGGCCCGCGCACGGGGTCGATCGCGACCTGCATCGTGCGCGCCTGGTCGTGAACGCTGATCCCGGTCGTGACGCCCTCGCGGGCCTCGATCGTCACGGTGAACGGCGTCTGGTGCGGCGTCTCGTTCTTCGCCGACATCAGCTCGAGGCCGAGCTCGTCGCAGCGCTCGGGCGTCAGCGCCAGGCAGATCCAGCCACCGGCCTGGCGCGTCATGAAGTTGATCGCGTCGGGCGTGACGAACTGCGCCGCCATCACGATGTCGCCTTCGTTCTCGCGGTCCTCGTCGTCGACGACGACCACCATCCGGCCGGCCGCGATGTCCTCCAGCGCGTCCTCGATCGTGGCGAAGACGAGCTCTTCGTTCGGCACTGAACTCATCCTCGTGCTCCGATCATCTTCTCCACGTACTTTGCGATCACGTCGACTTCGAGGTTCACGTTCCGGCCCGGCTCGGCGCTGCCCAGCGTCGTGCGCTCGAGCGTCTCCGGGATCAGCGAGACGTCGAACCCGCGGTCGTCGACGCGCGCGACGGTCAGGCTGACGCCGTCGACCGCGATCGAGCCCTTCTCGACGACGTAGCGCAGCACCGCGGCGGGAGCCTCGACCGTGACCACCCGGGCGAAGCCGTCCTCGCCGACGGCGGCGACGACGCCGAGCCCGTCGACGTGACCCTGCATCACGTGGCCACCGAGCCGGTCGCTGGCGCGCAGCGCCAGCTCGAGGTTGACGCGATCGCCCGACGCGAGCCCGCCGAGCGACGAGCGGCGCAGCGTCTCCTGCATCACGTCGGCGCCGAACCGCGCCCCGGAGAGCCCGACGGCCGTCAGGCAGACGCCGTTGACGGCGATCGAGTCGCCCTCCGACAGCTCTCCGGCCAAGCGCGACTCGAAGCTCAGGCGCGCGCCGCCGGACGTCACGTCGATCGTCGCCACCTCGCCGAGATCCGCCACCAAGCCGGTGAACATCACCACTCCTTGAGGCGCGCGCTGATCAGCAGATCCTCGGCGACCTGCTCGCACTCGAGCGTCAGCGCCCGCAGCGCGTCGCCGATCTTCTCGACGCCCTCGCCCTCGAGCGGGTCGCGGCCGGAGCGGCCGCCGAGCAGCAGCGGCGCAAGGAACAGCCGTACCTCGTCGATCTCGCCGGCGTCGAAGAACGCGCCGGCGAGGTGCGGACCGCCCTCGAGCAGCAGCGACGTCAACCCCATCTCCCCGAGCTGATCGAGCGCGTCGTGGATCCGTGCCGGCTCGTGCTGGCCGGTCGCGACGACGATCTCTGCGCCGGACATCTCGAGCGCCTCGGTCGCGCTGCGCTGCGCGGCGCGGCCGGTCACGACGATCAGGCGCTCGTTCGGCGCGGCGCTGACGAGCTTCGAGTCGAGCGGCAGCCGCGCCTCGGCGTCGAAGACGATCCGCGCGGGCTGCTTGTGCACGGCCTCGACGCGGGCGGTCAGCTGCGGATCGTCGGAGAGCGCCGTGCCGATGCCGACAGCGACGCCGTCGACCGACGCGCGCCAGCGGTGGCCCCGGGCGCGGCTCGACTCGCCGGAGATCCACTGCGAGTCGCCGGTCTGCGTCGCGACCTTGCCGTCGAGCGTCATCGCCGACTTGAACAGCACCCACGGCCGGCCCGTGCGGGCGTGCTTGCGAAATGCCTGGTTGTCGAGCCTGGCTCGGTGCGCGAGCTCGTCGGCGGCGTCAAGGACGTCGACGTCGAGCCCCTCATCGCGGAGGATGCCGAGCCCGCGGCCGCTGGCCTTGGCGCTCGGGTCGTCGGTCGCGACGACGACGCGCGCGATGCCCGCCGCGACGATCGCGTCGGTGCACGGCGGCGTCTTGCCGCTGTGGCAGCACGGCTCGAGCGAGACGTAGATCGTCGCGCCCGTCAGGTCGGCGCCGTTGCAGGCGGCGATCGCCTCGACCTCGGCGTGGGCGCCGCCGTAGTCGGCATGCCAGCCCTCGCCGAGGATCGTGCCGCCGCGAGCGATCACGGCCCCGACGATCGGGTTCGGATGGACGTGCCCGACGCCGTTGTGCGCGAGCGTGACGGCGCGCTCGAGCAGCTCGCGATCGGTGGCGGTCAGGACGGGCATCGTCGACTGCGGATCAGGATACGACCGCGCACTTGCCTCCCCGCAGGCGATACACCGTCATCTCCGGGCCCGGCCGGTGATAGGCCCGTGGGTAGTAGTCGAACGACCAGTCGAAGTTGAACGCGACCGGACCGGCGCCGGGGTCGTACGGCGACGCGTGAAAGACGACGCGCGACCGGCGCTCGAGCAGGCGGTAATAGGCGATCGCCTCAGGCACCTTGCCCGGCTCGGCCTCCGCACGCCCCCGCTGCGTCGAGCCGACGACAACCCAGCAATAGCCCTGACGCTCGTACTCGGGAATCAACTCCGGCACCAGCGTCCGCTCGTAGTCCTCGAAGTTGAGCGTGCGTTGCGAACCGCCGACGACCGAGCGCGCGATCAGGTTGCGAGCGCTGCTCGTCGGGAACTTGTTCCAGCGGTTGCCGTTGTCGGTGTCCGAAGGGCTCCCGACGTCCTGCGCCCAGCCGTCCGGCGAGACCGGCTCCGCGACGATCCTCGCGCCGACGGGGATGTGGTCGACCATCCACGCCCGCGTCAGCGCACGCGTGTCGTCACGCGCGAGCACGCGGTCGCTGTGGACGGCGTAGTAGATCCCCTGGCCACACAGCGCGGCGACCGCGACGCCGATCGCCAGCGGCCGCAGCGCCGGCAGGCGCGCGGTCGCCATCCGGGCGAGCTCGAGGGCGCCGTAGGCGGCGAGCAGGCAGACGAGTGGGAAGACCGGCAGCAGCCAGCGGCCGAAGAACCGCTCCTGCGAGCCCATGTAGAGGATGAACAGGATCGGCGCCGGCGCCAGGACCAGCGACAGCCGCGGCTCGTCGCGCAGCAGCAGCAGCGCACCGACCGCCGCGGCGATCAGTGCCACCCAGCCCATCCCCCAGCCGAACGTCCACAGGTAGTAGACGAGGCCGTTGGACTGCGTCAGCCCGAGCTTCCCGAGCTCGTCTCCGGCCGCGGTCGTCTGATGCGCGAGGCCGTCGTGGAAGGCCGACACGTTCAGCACCGCGTACGGGTCGGCGATCACGAACGCGGCGACCGCGATGATGCCCGCGATCAGCGCGCCGCGAACCGCCGCGTTGCGGCCACGAGGCGCCGCGTACTGCGCCACGATCGCCGCCAGCAGCGGTAGCGCGACGATCCCGGCCGTGTATTTCGTCGCCACGGCGAGGCCGATGCCGAGCCCCGCGATCGCGTAGTCGCGGCGGCGGCCGAACCGCAGCACGCCCGCCGCCGCCCACAGCGCGAGCGCGACGGGCGCCAGCGCCGGCGCGTCGTTGAGCGCGAGGTGCGAGTAGAAGACCGGCAGGAAGCCGACCCCGAGCAGCGCCGCGGCGAGGAACGCGACACGGCGATCGAACAGCCGTGCGCCGGCGAGGTAGAGCAGTCCGACCGCGGCCGTTCCGAGCAGCGCCGAGACGACGCGAGCGACGGCGAAGACGCTGCCGGGATCGGTCGCGAACGCATGCGAGACGCCCTCGCGGCCGCCGAACCAGACGGCGAAGACGATGTGCAGCAGGTACGTGTAGGCGGGCGGGTTGACGTGGTAGTGCGGATCCCAGCCGTGGCCGAAGAGCCCGATCGCGCGCGGGACGAAGTGGGCGTTCTCGTCGGCGTTGTAGGCGTATGGGAGGCCGTTGCGGTAGCCCCAGATCCGGAGTCCGAACGACACCAGCAGCAGCGCCGCGATCGCGAACCCGAACCCGAACCCGAACCCGCGAAGGCCAGCGGGTGCTGTAGGCGGCCACGTGGCCGCCGGAAGCGGGCCCCGCTTCAGTCTCCGCCGCATCGGACGTACGCGCTGTAGTAGCGGCTCGTGGCGACGCGGACGAAGCCCGGCAGCGGGACCTGGTCGAGCGGATCGTCGGCCTCGCTGACCCACGCCTGGCGGAACAGCGCGTAGCGCTCGAGGACGTAGATCGCGACGCCGTTCTGGACCCGCTGCTTCTGGCTCGGGTCGCTGCGGGCGACGACCTGCGTGCTCGACAGGTCCGCGAGCCAGCGGACGTCGGGAATCAGCTTGTGGTTGGGCAGCGAGATCGGGCCACAGCGGCGCACGGCCGCGCGTACCTGCGGATCGTCGACGATCTGCTCGAGCGCGCGGTGATAGTGCTTGCGGAAGCCCAGCTCGGTGTCGAAGCGCGTCAGCGTCACGTGCGTCGCCGTGAAGACGACGCCGAAGACCACGACCGCGGCCGATGCCGCGATCCATGCGGTTCGCACCCTCCCGGGCTCGACCATCGTCCAGCCGCCGAGCGCGACGGCGGCGAAGATCATCACCATCAGCGACGGCACCAGCAGGTAGCGGTTGATGATCGACAGCCCCGCGAGCCCGACGAGGACGAACGTTCCGAGCCCGACGACGAGCAGGATCAGCGGCATCCCGAGGCGCTTCGGCGCGATGTACGTCATCAGCAGGATGCCGGCGATGCCCGCGACCAGCACCGGCCACTTGTCGAGCGAGACGAGGAACGCCCACGACGCGTGCGGAATCGACGACACGCCCTTGGCGCGGCCGAGGTCCTCGGCCAGCGAGCTCGTCGAGTGCAGCGAGTACAGCGCGTCGCCGGTGACGATCTTGTCGACGGCGGCCCACGTCACCGGGCCGATCGCCGCGACGGCGGCGGTCCACGCCCGGCGTGTCCACGTCGAGGCAGGGTCGATCGCGAGCCACAGCCAGTAGAGGCCGATCAGCAGCCAGGCCTCGGGTCGCATCAGGCTCGCGAGCCCCAGCAGCACGAGCACCGGCACGCCGCGGCGCTTGTGCTCGGCCTCGAGCGCCGCGGCCCAGACGACCATCGCCAGGTACGGGATGTCGATGTAGCCGCGGGCGGCGAGGAAGGCGAAGTCGAAACGCGTGCAGAGCAGCGCCGCGGCGATGACGCCGATCAGCGGCGTGAAGCGCGCAGCCGCAAGCCTGTACATGCCGGCGGCAAGGGCGACGAACGACGCCAGCGTCGCCGCGATCATCATCCGGTCGCCGGCTTCGCCGAACAGCGAGAGGCCCGCGCCGAACAGGATCGCCAGCGGATGCTCGGTCGGCGCGCGGTAGGTCTCGAACGACGGCAGGTGCCCGTGCAGCACCTCGCGGCCCCACAGCAGCGAGTAGAGACTGTCGTACGTCGTGTACGTGGGATAGACGAAGAACCCGACCAGCGTGGCGAGCGCGAGGGCGGCGAGAAGCAGCTTCGGCCACTGGCGGGATGACGGCATGAGGCGGGGTAAGCTACGGGACCGGCGTCGCACGCTCGGTTTCTCGCGCCGCACAGACGCTCCGCATGAAGCTCATCATCCAGATCCCGTGCCTCAACGAAGAGGCGACGCTACCGGCGACCCTTGCCGATCTTCCGCGCGAGGTGTCGGGCTTCGACGTCGTCGAGTGGCTCGTCATCGACGACGGCTCGACCGACCGCACGATCGCCGTCGCGCGAGAGCACGGCGTCGACCACATCGTCCGGCTGACGAACAACAAGGGCCTCGCCGCCGGCTTCCAGGCCGGCCTCGACGCGAGCCTCAAGCTCGGCGCCGACGTGATCGTCAACACCGACGCCGACAACCAGTACGACGCGGCGGACATCCCCAAGCTCGTCGAGCCGATCGTCGCCGGTCGTGCCGACATGGTCGTCGGCGACCGCGAGGTGCACAACATCGAGCACTTCTCGCCGCTGAAGAAGTCGCTGCAGCGGCTCGGCTCGTGGGTCGTGCGTCAAGCCTCGGACACCGACGTCCCCGACACGACGTCGGGCTTCCGCGCGTACAACCGCGAAGCCGCGATGCAGATGGCCGTCGTCTCGAAGTTCACCTACACGCTCGAGACGATCATCCAGGCGGGCAAGCTGCTGGTGGCGATCGACCACGTCCCGATCCGGACGAACCCGAAGACACGCGAGTCGCGGCTGTTCCCGTCGATGTGGTCCTACGTTCGCCGCAACACGGTCTCGATCTTCCGCATCTACGCCCAGTACGAGCCGTTGCGCGTCTTCATGACGCTGGCGCTGGTGCTGTTCGTCGCCGCGCTGATCCCGTGGGGGCGCTTCTTCATCGCTTACGTCAGCGGCGAAGGCAGTGGACATGTGCAGTCGCTGATCTTCGGCGCCGTGCTGTTCAACGCCTCGGTCGTGCTGTTCGCGCTCGGCATCCTCGGCGACCTGCTGTACGCGCAGCGGATCATGAGCCAGCGCGTCTTCGAGCGGGTGCGCCGGATCGAGTTGACGCTCGGCGTGCCGCCGTCGCATTACGAGCCCGGCGCCGCGCCGGCGAACCCCGGTTCGCCCGCGGCGACGACCGGCGCCCAGGCCGGCCCATCCGGCCCACCCGCCCCGGGCGGGCCGGATCTCCCTCGAGAGGAACTCCACGTATGAGCCCGACCGTGACCGTCGACGGTGAAGGCACCGTCACCGGCAACACTTACGACAAGTACGGGTCGACCAACCCCGTCGTCAAACGGCTGATGCGCGGCTTCGAGAGCACGCTCGAGGAGCTGTTCACGCGCGCCGCGCCGGGCTCCCTGCTCGACGTCGGCTGCGGCGAGGGCGTGCTCACGCACCAGTGGGCGCCGCGGGTCCCCGGCTCGGTCATCGGCCTGGATCTCGACGACCCGTTGCTGCACGCGGAATGGGAGAACCGCCAGGCGCCGAACCTCCAGTACCGCGTCATGAAGGCCGAGAACCTGCCGTTCGCCGACGACGAGTTCGAGGTCGCGACGGCGATCGAGGTGCTCGAGCACGTGCCGGACGCCGAGCACACGGTCGCCGAGATGGCCCGCTGCGCCTCGAAGTGGCTGCTGGTCTCGGTCCCGCGCGAGCCACTGTGGCGCGTCGTCAACGTTGCCCGGGGTGCCTACTGGCGCGACCTCGGCAACACCCCCGGCCACATCAACCACTGGTCGAAGCGCAGCTTCGTCGCGATGCTTTCGCAGTACGGCGAGGTCATCGAGGCGCGCTCGCCGTTCCCGTGGACGATGTGCCTGGTCCGCGTTGGCGACTGACGACCTCGACGCACTCGAGGTCGCCGAGGCCGTAGAGGCGTCGGGCGGCTACGCGAGCGGCGCTCGCATCCTGTCGGTCGGCATCGCGTCGACGGGTGTCTTCACCTTCGCCTACTTCTCTGTTTCGAGCCATGTCCTGACGGAGTCGGAGTACGGCGCGATCTCGTTGCTGTGGTCGATCCTGTTCATCGCGATGTCGGTCTTCTACCGCCCCGTCGAGCAGCTGCTGTCGCGCTCGATCGCACAGGGACGGGGTGGCGCGCTGCGGACGCCCCTGTTGATCCAGGGCTCGTTCGCGCTCGTCTTCCTGCTCGGAGCGCTTGCGTTCCGTGGGCCGCTCGAGGACGCGTTCGACGGCTCGAGCGCGCTGTTCTGGGTCTTCGTCGTCGCCGCGGTCGCGTACGCCGGGTCGTACTTCGCGCGCGGCTGGTTCGCCGGCCATCAGCGCTTCGCGCTCTACGGCCTGCTGGTGCTGTTCGAGAGCGTCTCACGCTTCTGCTTCCCGTTGGCCGTGGCGGTCGGCCTTGCGACCGGCCAAACCGCCGTCGCCCTGGGCATCGCAGCGGCGCCGCTGGCGTCGCTGCTCGTCACGCCGTGGGCCTACCGCCAGCGCAGCGTGCACCACGATGCCGTCGGGCTGCGCGAGGGCAGCGGCTTCGCCCTCGGTGTCGCCGGCGTCCAGCTCGCCGAGCAGACGCTGCTCAACGCCGCGGTGCTGATCGTCAGCGTGACGGCGAACTCGACGACCACCGGCATCGTCTTCAGCGCGCTGCTGATCGCGCGGGCGCCGCTGCAGCTGTTCCAGTCGGTGCAGACGTCGCTGCTGCCGCACCTGTCGGGCGGCGGTGACGTCGCGCACGCGATCCGCGTGACGGTGCTGGCGATCGCCGGATTCGCGGCGGCGGTCGCGCTCGGCCTGTTGGCGATCGGGCCGTTCGCGATGGACAAGCTGTTCGGCCTCGACTACGACTACGGCCGCGTCGGCCTTGCGCTGCTCGCCTGCGGGATGGGCTTTCACCTCGTCGCAGGCACGCTCAACCAGGCGGCGCTGGCGCGCGGCCAGGCAGGCCGCGCCGCGGCGATCTGGCTCGCCTGCGCGGCTGCTTTCGTCGTCTGGATGATCGCCGGCCCGCTCGACGATCTGTTGCGGACCGAGGTCGGCTACCTCGGCGCCGCGGCAGTGCTGGCGGCGGCGCTGTACTGGCTGTACCGGCGCGGCGACGCGGCGCCCGTGACCGGCTAGCGGACTTCCGCCGCGCCTGGGCCGAGAAGTCGGCAATAGCGGCGCACAAGTCTGCCCACCCTCCGCCTACTCGTACGCCAGCGCCTCGAGCACGTCGAGCTTCGCCGCCCGCCTTGCCGGCAGCACGGCGGCGCCGATGCCGGCGAGGCCCGAGAGCACGAAGACGGCGATGATCGAGAAGACCGGGATCGCGATCAGGAAGTCGTCGATCGCCTGGATCACGAGCAGCGCCAGCGTGATCCCGAGGACGATGCCGAGCACGCCGCCGATCAGCGACGTGATCACTGCCTCGGCGCGGATCATCTGCCTGATCTGCTTCTTGCCCATACCGATCGCACGCATCATCCCGAGCTCGCGCGTGCGTTCGTGGATCGACAGCACGAGCGTATTGACGATCCCGAACAACGAGACGACGATCGCCAGCGCCAGCAGCGCGTAGAAGAGGCCGAGCAGCAGGTTGATCTGCCCCGCCTGCTTCTCCTCGAACTCCTTCGCCGTGTTCGACTCGACCGACGGGAACTGCTGCTCCAGCGTCCGGTCGACGGCGGCCCGCACCGTCGCCGGGTCCGCGCCCGGCGCGTACTTGAGGATGCTGAAGTCGTCGATCCGCTTGCCGAAGGTGCTCGACACGACGGCGTTCGGCAGGGCGACGTCACCGACGACGCCGCCCTTGTCGTGCAGGATCCCCCGCACGGTGGCCGTCGTCGTCGCACCGGTCGCCGACAGCAGCTGCAACCGCTGACCGACCTTGGTGTCGTGCGCTTCCGCGTATTTCTTGCCGACGATCGCGTCGCCCGGGCGCATCGTCGTGATCACGCGATCGCTGCCCTGTGCCCAGCCCGCCCGATACATCCGCGCGAACGTCGCCGGGTCGATGCCCGTGATCGACACGGTGCCGTCCTGGCCCGGGATCTTTGCCGTCGCCGAGCGCACGGGCGAGACCGCGGCGACGCCGGGCACCTTCTCCAGCGCGGCGGTGCTGGCGTCGCTGAACGGCTGGAAGCCGCCGGTGCCGACGAGGATCAGGTCACCGCGCAGCCCGAGGTCGACCGCCTGACTGAACGTCTTCTTCGCGCCGGCGGCGAAGACGGAGACGAACGTTACGAGCGTGACGCCGATCATCAGCGCCGCGGCCGTGATCGCCGTGCGCCCGGGAAGCCGGACGGTGTTCTCGCGCGCAAGGCGTCCCGTGATCCCGGACATCGCCTCGATCGGGCGACCCAGAACAGAGGCGATCGGCTTGACGAGCCGCGGGCTGAGCAGCGCGACCGAGAGGAACACGCACGCGGCGCCGAGGCCGATGAACGTGAGCGCGGGGCCTGACTTCAGCCCGCCGAAGAGGCCTGCGATCAGGCCCGCCAGGCCGGCGATCGCGAGCAACACGGCGATCGGCGTCGCGAAGCGCGCGGCGCGGCCGGCCGGCAGCGCGACGCCCTGGCGCAGCGCGGCGACAGGCGCGACGCGCGTCGCCCGCAGCGCCGGGCCGACGCCGCCGACGAGCGTGACGAACGTCCCGACAAGCAGCGACACGATGACCGTCCGCGACGCGATGACGAGGCCGTTCGACGGCAGCTCGACGCCGATCGCCTTCATCAGCGCCTGCAGGCCGGGAGCGACGGCGAGACCCCCGAGCACCCCGAGCGCCGAGCCGAACAGGCCGAGCACGAGGCTCTCGCCGACGACGGCGCGCATGATCTGGCCCCTGTTGGCGCCGAGGATCCGCAGCAGCGCGAACTCGCGCGTCCGCTGCGCGACCGTGATCGAGAAGGTGTTGAAGATGATGAAGCCGCCGACGAACAGGGCGATGAAGGCGAACGCCAGCAAGGCGGTGCGCAGCGGGCTCAGCAGACCGCGGATGTCGTCGGACTGCTCGTGCGCCTGCTCGGTCCCCGTCCGCACGTTGACCGTCTGCGCGGGCAGCGCCCGCCGCACGGCGGCCTTCAACTGCTCGCGGTCGGTCCCGGCCTCCCCTGCGGCATCGATCTCGTCGAACTGGCCCTCGCGGCCGGTCACGCGCTGCGCCTCGGGCAACAACATCACGACGACCGCGGCGCCGCCGAACGAGTCGGCGCCGGCGAGCCGGACGGTGCCGACGAGCCGGTAGTTCTTGCGCGGTGCCTCGCCCTGGACGGCGACCTCGTCACCGGGCGCGAAGTGCTTTCGATTCGCCGTCGACTTGTCCATCGCGACCTCGCCGGCGGTGCGCGGCATACGCCCCT
>DASRHW010000027.1:0-12329 GCA_035650375.1 Solirubrobacteraceae bacterium
ATCGCCTGGCTCGCAATGATGGTGGCGCTCCAGTCCACGGCGCTTGGCTGCCTCTGGGCGCTGCAGCGGCTGTCGCTGCCCGACAGCCGCTGGGGCGCGATCGTCATGTCGCAGCTGGCGGGCGGCGCGCTCGCGAAGGTCGCGCCGGGCGGCGGCATGGTCGGCGGGGCGCTGCAGTACCGGATGCTCGTCAGCGGCGGGCTCCGGCCGCGCGCGACGGCGGCGGCGCTGACCACCGTCAACCTGCTGACGTTCGCCGTCGTCCTCGCCCTCCCCGTGCTCGCGATCCCGGCGATCGTGCGCGGCACCGTCGACCGCAACCTCGTCGAGGCGGCGATCGCCGGTGCCGGTGCGTTCGCCGTGCTGCTCGGCCTCAGCATCGCCTGCGCGCTGTTCGACGCACCGTTGTCCTGGATCGGCCGCACGATCCAGCGCCTGCTGAACGCTGTGAGCAGACGCGACGAGCCGCGCAGCGGCCTGCCGAGACGCCTGCTGCGCGAGCGCGACCGGATCATGGGCACGCTCGGCCCGCGCTACCGCCCCGCCCTGGCGGCGACGATCGGGCGCTGGGCGTTCGACTACGCCACGCTGCTGGCGGCGCTCGCGGCGGTCGGCTCGCATCCGAGCCCGTCGCTCGTGCTGCTCGCGTTCTGTGCCGCCCAGCTGCTCGGCCAGATCCCGATCACGCCCGGCGGGCTCGGCTTCGTCGAAGCAGGCCTGACGGCGATGTTGGAGCTTGCCGGCGTCTCGATCGGCAACGCGGTCCTGGCGACGTTCGCCTACCGGCTCGTCGCCTATTGGCTGCCGCTGCCGGCCGGCATCGCCGCGTATGCGCTGCACCGCAGGAGCACCCCGGCTCGGCCGGCAGCCTGAGTCACCCCGGCTGAGCCGCGCCGGCCACGGGCGCGGGGCCATCGCCGTGGCCGACGTGGCGCATCGCGATTCCCTCGATGACGTAGACCACGCCGCGTACGCAGAAGCCGATCCCCGCAAGCACCGCCAGTGTCTTGACGCTCACGTCGGGCAGCGCGAGGACGACGACACCCAGCGCGATCTCGGCGAGCGCCCACAGCACCCGCCAGCCGCGGCCCCGATCGGCGAACGGCGCGGAGATCAGGCTGAAGATGCCGGCGATCACGAACCAGATCCCGATCGCCATGACCAGCGCGAGCACGCTGTCGTCGGGATGACGCAGCACGACGAGGCCGGCTACCAGGGCAAGCGCGCAGAGCAGCCCGCTGCCGACCTTGGACCCCTGTTCGAAGTCGTCGTCGACGACGAGCTCGACCAGGCCGAGAATGCTGACGACGATCAGGTTGAAACCGATCACGATCGCGAGGAAGACGAGCGTCGGCCCGGGAACGAAGATCGCAAGCAGGCCGGCGATGACCGAGACCACGCCGGCGAAGATGAAGACACCGCTGGTCATCTGCATCCGCGGCCCGGCGTGAGACCGGCGTGCCGACGGATTCCGGCCGACGCCGGCGGACGGGTTGTCGCTCATGCCGCCCATCCTCGGCGGCTGCCGGGTGACCGGCGATCACCTACGCCGGGTGAACGTCGAGCCGCTTCACCCCGGGCGGATGAGGCAGGCTCATCCGGCCGGCGCCCAGGCTCATCGCGTGCCCAGACGCCACCGCCTGCTCGTCAGCACGCTGCTCGTGCTCGGAACGCTGTTCCTGCTCGCCGGCTCGCTGGCCGTCTGGATCAACCGCCAAGCACTGCAGACCGACCATTGGGTCGACACGAGCACATCGCTGCTGCGCGACCCCGCGATCCAGAGCGCGACGGCGGCGTACCTCGCTGAACAGCTGTTCGCGGGCGACACGGCGGTCGATCGCGTCCGCGAGCGGTTGCCCGACCAGGCCAAGCCTCTGGCGCCTGCGGTCGCCGGCGCGCTGAGCGACGTCGCCGAGCGCGCCGCCCGTCGCGCGCTCGCATCGGACGCCTTCCAGCAGCTCTGGGAGAACGCCAACCGGATCAGCCATCAGCGCCTCGTGGCCGTGATCGAGGGTGATGCCACCGGCCCCGCGGCGCAGGTTGTCCTCGACCTCCGGCCGATGCTCGGGCGCTTGGCGACGCGCGTCGGGCTCGGCGACGAGGCAGTCGCCAAGCTGCCCAACGACAGCGGCATCGTCCACGTACTCGATCGCGACGAGCTCGACTCCGTCCGCGGCTACGTCGACCTGTTCAAGAAGCTCGTCTGGGTCCTGATCGTGCTCACGGTCGCCTGCTTCGCCGGCGCCGTCGCGCTCGCCGGCGGGCGCCGCGCGCACGTGCTCGCCTGGGTCGGATTGGACTTCGTGATCGTCGCGCTGTTGCTGCTGCTCGTGCGAAGGTTCGCCGGCAACCAGGTCGTCGACGCGGCGACCGGCGGCGGCGCGACCCATGACGCCGCGACGGCCACCTGGGCGATTGGGACGTCGCTCCTGCGCGACAGCGCCACCTCGGTCCTCCTGCTCGGCTCCGGGCTCGCTGCCGGCGCCTGGCTCGCCGGAACGAGCGCGCGCGCCGGTTCGGCCCGGCGCCGCATCGCCCCCTACCTCATCGACCAGCCCGGGATCAGCACTGCCGCCGGCGCGGTGGCGGTACTGCTGCTGCTCGCCTGGGGCCCGTTCCCGATGACGCAGACGCTGCTCGGAGCGTTGGTCTTCGTCGTCGCCCTCGCGGGTGGGCTGTTCGCGCTGCGACAGGCCATCGTGGAGGAGAGCCCGAGTCGGCCTACCCCGTCGCCGACGGGCTGAGCAGACGCAGCTCGCGCGCCCGGTCGACAGCCTCACGCCGGCTCTCGACGTCGAGCTTGCGGTAGACGTGGCGCACGTGGGTCTTGACGGTGTTGATCGAGACGAACAGCTCGGCAGCCACCTCCGCGTACGGCAGCGGCGTCGGCATGTAGCGCAAGACGACGAGCTCGCGGTCGCTGAGTGCCTCGGCCAGCGTCGACTGCATCGTCGTCGACGGCGGCGCGCTGCCGTCGAGTGCCGAGACGAGCTCGCCTGCCAAGGCACGATGAGCCGTGCCGCGCCGGATCAGCCTGCGCAGCAGCAGACCGGCCCGCAGCCCCCCGTCGAGGATCGACCGCCGGTAGCCGCGCGGCTCCGCGATGTCGAGTGCCCGTTCGAGCGCGTCGAGTGCTTCGTCGGGCTGTCCGAGCATGTCGTGCCCGATCGCCGTGGTGGTCCAGGCCTCGATCAGCGATGGCGGCGGCGATTCGGACGCTGCGATGACCACATTGGCCAGATCGACGGCGGCCTCGGGCTCGCCAAGCCCCAGCCGCACGTAGGCGGCCGACGTCAACGCGAACGCCCCGCGCCCGTGCCCGAGCGCGTCGGCCATCCGCGACGCGATCTCGTGCTCGCCCAGCAACAGGTGCATACGCGCCTCGAGCCCGTCGGCCAGGTCGCCAAGGACCAGTGGCAGTGGACGCTCCTTGCGTCCCGCGGTCGCCGCTCGCAGCAGACCGAGCGCCGTGTCAGCCTCTCCCTGCGCACTGGTCGCACGGGCTTGGACCAGCGCCACCCACACTCGCAGCGAGCGATCACCCGTCGGGCCCATCGCCGCCCGCGCCGCGCCGGCGGCTCGATGCGCTTCGCCGAGGTCGTTCCAATGCAGCGCGACGGCAGCGAGCGCGACGTGTGCCGGCGCCGCCTGTGCGATCTCCTGCCAGCCTCGCTGGGCAGCGAGTGCCAGCGCTGCGCGTGCCTTGCGCCGGGCCTCGACCAGGCGTCCGGCCACGACGTCGATCAGCGCCGCCCACCCCTGCGCGAACACGAGCGCGTAGTCGTTGTGCCCCTCGGTGGCGTAGACCGCGCCGACCTGAACGTCGGCGGCGGCGTCCGTGATGTTGCCCACCCAGAACTCGGCGATGCCGAGGCTCGTACGCGTCATCGCCCGCAGGTCGCCGGCCATCGCCCGATCCCACTGATCGGCAAGCACGGCACGCGTCGCGCTGAGCGCCTCGTCGGGATCTCCGACCAGGCGGCCGCGATACAGGCGCGTGATCGCCGACGCGATCTCGTAGCGCTCCCGGCGCGCCTTCGGCAGACGACCGGCGCGGGACGCGGCGCAGTCGATCAGCCGATCGGCCTCATGATCGTCACCCTCGTCGAGGGCGAGCCCCGCGACCATGAGCATGACCTCGGGATCGCTGCGGACCAGGCTCGGCGGCAGCCGATCGGCCAGCTCGCGCAGCGCCGAGCCGTCACCGGCCATCGTCAGGCGTAGCCAGTGCTCGACGAGGAGATCGGCAGCGAAGCGCCAGTCCTCGGCGGCGACGGCGTGGCGCATGCTCTCCAACGGGTCCCCGTTGGCGGCGTACCAGCGCGCGGCACGACGGTGGATCTCGGGCAGCTCGGCGCTCAGCCGCCGGCGCTGGAGCACCAACAGCGCTTCGGCGAACAGCGGGTGGTAGCGAAAGCTGTGGCCGGCCTCGTCGGCCGGTGCGACGAGCAGGTTTCGGCGAACGAGGTCGTCGAGCCGGCGGCCGCCGTCCTCGACCCCGCTGACCGCGTCGGCCAGCGAGGCGGACATGCGCCGCAACGCGGCGGTGCGCAGCAGGAAGTCGACGGTCTCGTCGGGCAGACCTTCGATCACCTCGTCGAGCAGGTAGTCGACGACCGTTCGGTGATCGCCCGAGAACTGCTCGACGAACCGGGACGGATCCTCACGGCCGTGTAACGACAGGGCGGCGATCCGCACGGCCACCGGCCAGCCCTGCGTCTTCTCCCACAACGTTGCGGCGTCCCGTTCGTCGAGCGCGAGGCCGTCGGCCTGGAGCAGTGCCCGGGTCTCGGGCAGCGTGAACGCCAGATCGTCCATCCGGATCTCGCTCAGCGCTCTGGCCACGCGCAGCCGCTGGAGGCGCAGAGGCAGGTCGACGCGCGTCGAGATCACGAAGTGCATCCCCGCCGAGGCGTGCTCGATCAGCGCGTCGAGATCGGCGAGCACCTCGGGCGAGGTCAGCTCGTGAGCATCGTCGAGGACGACGACCAACGGGCGGCGCAGGCCGTTCGCCGCGTTGATGAAGCTCGAGACGAATCCATCGGCCGACCCGCGCGGCGGAGCGCGGAGCAGCCCGAGGCGCTCACGATCGCGCCCTGCGACCCGTGCGACGGACGCGGTCAGGTCGATCCAGAAGCGCCGGCGGTCGTTGTCGGCGCGGTCGAGCGTGAGCCATGCGGTGCGCCGGCGGCGCTCGGGCGTGCTGACCCAGTCGCCGAGCAGCACCGTCTTGCCCGAGCCGGCGGGGCCCGCGACGAGCGTCAGCGCGCCGGCCGCACCGGCCTCGGCCATCGCCAGCAGCCGCGGGCGCGAGATGATCCGAGCGTTGCCGGGCGGTACGAGGCGATCCTCGACGACCTGGGGCGCGCTCGTGCTCTCCCTGTCTGCTCGACGTCCGTTCGCCATCTGGACTCGTTTCTCGCTCGCGGGGAGGAATGTGCCGGAGCCGACCGACCGTCGCACCCAATTTGCGGGCTTGCAAGGGTGCGCACATGTGTCTGCGAGCGGGTGTCCGCCCGACCCGGGCGGCGGCCTCAGCTGTCGCGCCGGCCATTCTCACCCCGGGCGGATGAGCGCCGGTCACCCAGGCGACCGCGATGCTGAGCCCACAGTGAGCGACACGTACGAGATCCGGGTCACCGGCGCGTTCAGTCGTGGCATGGTCGACGAGTTCGCCGAGTTCACCACCGCGGTGCGCCCATCCGAGACGGTCATCCGCGGCGAGATCCGCGATCAGTCCGAGCTTCACGGCGTCCTCGACAGGCTTCAGCGACTGGGGCTCCACCTGGTCGAGGTCAAGCGGCTGCCCGAAGATGGCTGACGACCGAGCCACGCCCGGTCCCGGCGCGCGCGGCGCCGGGACCGGGTTGCAACTCGTCGTCAGAGGCTCGACGGCATCGCTGGCGGTGGCGCCACCGATCCCGCCCGCATCGCGAGCAGCACGCTCGCCCAGACGATCACGAGCCCGGTCACCAGGAACGCGAAGAAGCCGAGCGGCGTCAGCCCGGCGATCCCGACCACGATCGCCAGGATCCCCAGCGCCTTCGGGAAGACCCGGTGACGCAGGGTGGCCAAGCCGAGAGCGAGGTTGAACGTCGCCACACCGACGGCAAGAGTGGCGAACATGTCGCTGTTGAGCGTGTTCAGCGCGACGATGGCGTCGACCGGCATGTCGTCGGCCGCGTCACCGAGAGCGAACGTCAGCCCGGCGAAGACCGTCGCCCCGACGGCGATGAACACGCCGCCGAGCATGACGACGGCGGACAAGCCGCCATCGTCACCCGTCGCTCGCCGCAGCGTCTGACGCAGGCTCCCGAGGAAGAACAACAGCGCGACAGACGCCCATGCGAGCAGACCGGCGGCGATGATCTGCTCCGTGTCGTTGTTGACGTAGTACGAGACGATCTCACGCGTTGAGTCGTCGGTGCCCGGCGTCTCGCCGCCGACAGCGAAGGCGACGATCACGAGGATGACAAACAGCACGCCTGTCAGGGCGCCTATCCGTTGGGGGTTCATCGGCCAACACTCCCAGGATCGGAGAGTGCCGTCTACAGCTGCTGGCGGACCTCCTCAGCCTGGCTCAGCTCGTTGCCGTGGTCGGCCCACGCGCCGCAGAATGCCTCGACGACCACCGGGTCGAACTGCGTGCCGGCACAGCGCCGCAGCTCAGCGATCGCCGCCTCTGCAGCGACACCGCGCCGGTAGCTGCGATTCGTGACCATCGCGTCGAAGGCGTCGCAGACGGCGACGATGCGGGCACCAAGCGGGATCTCGGTGCCGCCCAGGCCGTCGGGGTAGCCGGCGCCGTCGAAGCGCTCGTGGCTGGACCGGACGAGCACCGCAACGCCTTCGAGGTCGGGGGCCGCAGCGATGATCCGCTCGCCGATCACGGTGTGGCTGCGGATGAACTCCCATTCGTGCGCGTCGAGCGGCCCTGGCTTGTGGAGGATCGCGTCGGGGATCGCCACCTTGCCGATGTCGTGCAGCTCGGCGGCATGCCGCACGCGCTCGACATGGTCGACCGGCAGTCCGAGCCGCGTCGCGACCGCCTCGGCCAGCCGGGCGACATCGGCGATGTGCGCGCCGAGGCGCGGATCGCGCTCCGCCATCGCCCGCAGCAGCACGTCCTTGCTCTGCCGCCCGGCTGAGCGGCGGCCGCGGTTCTTCGCCGCGTACATCCGCTGATCGGCGAGGCGCAGCGCCTCCTCGATCTCGGTCGCTTCGCGCGGCAGCACGATCGATCCGTACGAGCAGCCGACCTCGAAACCCTCACCGCGATCGCTGAGCGCGGACGCCGCCGCTTCGAGGATCGGCTGCGCAACCTCGCTGCCGGGCTCGATCAGTACGCCGAACTCGTCACCGCCCATCCGGTAAGCAGTGCCACGTCTGGCGACGGCCCGGCCCAGTGCGCCGCCAAGCCTGGCGAGCACCGCGTCGCCGGCAGGATGGCCGAAGGTGTCGTTGTAGCCCTTGAAGCCGTCGAGGTCGAACAACGCCAGCACCAACGGCCGCGCGTCGTTCGCGAGCGGCAGCTGCCGCTCCAACGCGGACATCAGCGCACGGCGATTGCCAAGGCCAGTGAGGTCGTCGGTTGCCGCCTCGAAGCGGCTCGCCTCGAGCATCGCGATGTTCTCGCGGAACGTCATCGCGAGCCGGGTCATCACCGCGACCATGCACCCCAAGCCGAGGATCACCGCGGGCACGCGCGTCGTCGTCTCGGTCCCGAGCACGACCGCGATCAGCGCCGCGCACGCGAGCGTCATCGGCAGCACGACCTCGTGCATGCGGTGGCGCTGCTGCGACGGCCGCTGCGCCGGGGGCGGCTGCTGCCACGCGGCCAGCGCGAGCAGCAGCGTCGACGCGGGCCAGCCCACGTCGTACAGGCTCGGTGTCGTGTAGGTGCCGTTCGCGGCGCCGACGAGGTAGAGGCTGTCGGCGACCCAGAAGACGATCACGCCGGCGCCGAGCAGCGACCATGTGCGGTCGAGTCGCCAGCCGCGTAGCGCGATCGCCGCGATGACGACGCCGAGCAACACCAGGTCGCAGACCGGATACGCCAGATTCGTCGCGATCGCAAGCGTGTCGCCGGTCGCGGTTTCCGCCACGGGGTCGACGACAACGACCGCGCCGATTGTTCCAGCAGCGAGCAGCACGATGACCGCGTCGACGATCACCGTCCGCGGCACGCGCGGCAGCCGCGCGTGCATCAGCATCACCATGCCGGCGAGCACGAGCGGGATGAACAGCAGGTAGCCGGCGTCGGCGATCGACGGGACGGGAACGACGTCGGCGTCGAGGAAGACGTTCCAGTAGACGTCGCCAAGCGTCCAGGCGACGATGCCGGCGGCGATCAGATTCCAGGCGCGTCGCTCATGTCCGGCGAGGCCGCGTGCCCGTGCCGCGCACAGCACCGCGGCCAGCATCTGCACCGCTTCCGTCGCCCAGTTGCCGAAGATCGAGGTCTCTCCCGGATGCGACGGGATCACCGCGTGGACCTGGAGCCCGACCAGCCAGCAGACAATCAGAAGCGTGACCGCCCGTAGCCCGCGTGGCATCGAAGCAGCCATGCCACCGTTATCGGCAGGTCGGCCGCGATCCCACAGACAGGCGGACCAGGTTCGCGCTAGGAGCTGCCCCGCCAGTTGGCGGTCACGGCGACCTCCTCGAACCCGGCGCGGAGGATGTTGCGATACGAGTTGCTCGGGCGGTCGCCGTCGCGTTCGCCGGTCTCTGTCGTGACGAGGTCGCAGCCGAGCGTCCCCGCCTGGCGGATGCGTGCGGCGAGCAGCGCCGTCTGCGCACCCTTGCCGCGGTGGTCGGCGAGCGTCGCGCCGATCCCCAGGTAGCCGACGCCGCCGGACACGAACAGGCCGGCCGCCGCGATCGGCTCGCCGTTCTCGAGCGCGAGCCAGCAGCGCCACGGCGACCGCGCCGCGTTCGCCAGTACCGGGTCCGCGGCGGGTGGAAGCCCGTAGCTCTCACGCACCACACGCGCGAACGCGGCCACGTCGGGCTCGGCCTCCACCTCGACCAGCTCAAGCGTCGTTTCGACCTCGGGCGGATCGTCGACGCCGCGGCGAAACGCCATCCAGCCCCAGCCCGGCTCCAGGCCGCGCGCGCGAAGCCACTCCGGCAGCCGCGGCGGCTCCGCGTGCGGCGCCACCGCGACGTAGTAGCTGACGCCAGGCTCGATCGCGGCGAGCGCCGCGTCGACGTCGGCCTCCGTCGCCGGGTGCCCACTGCCAAGCCCGACGACGCGATTGAGCATCGGGACCATCGGCAGCTCCGGCAGCCAGATGACCGTCGCCGCGCCCGTCCTGACGACCGACGAGAACGCCGCGTACGCCTCGTCGGCGGCGCGCTGCTCGCGCTCGCTGATCGACATCCGCCGACGATAACCGCCCGTGGGCCCGCCGTCAGCCCCCGCTCAGCGGCTCAGTCAGCTGGGCTTGGCGACCATGAAGAAGATCGCGAGCAGGACGAAGGCGCAGAGCAGGCTCTGGACGATGAGGTAGCGGCCGTAGAGCCGGTCGTACTCACCGCCCGGCTCCGGCCCACCGTCGCCTGGACCGGCGAGCTCGGCGTGGGCGAGCACAGCCATGCGCTTGATCGTCTTGATCACGAAGACGCCGCCGATCACGATCGCGACCAGCAGCGTCATCGGCACCTGCACCCAGCTCTCGCTCCAAAGGTCGTTCTTGCTCGCCAGGTAGACGCCCGCGAGGAACAGCAGCGTGATCGCAGGCCCGGTGACGCGGGTCTCGATCATGTACTGGACGTCGTGCAGCGCGCCGAGCGCCCGCGGATGTGTGCGGCGCACGAACGGGACGTAGACCGGCGCCAGGAGCGAGAAGCCGAAGGCAACGGTGACGGCCATGACGTGCAGGGCCACGACGACGGCGTAGCTGGTCAACGCGAGCATCCGGGCAGGCTATTTCAGCGGGCGGCCGTCGCCCGAGGCGTCAGCGCTTCGGGATCCCGAGCGCGAGATGCGGCTCGACTCCCTCGAGCGCCTTGCCATCGCGGTCCGGGCCTTCGGCAACCGGACCGTCGTGGAACTCGAGCTCGCCTCCACAGCGCGGGCAGTGGCCGACATGGCGCAGTCCTTCGGCCATCGCGGCGCTGCGCCATACGCGCTTGCAGCTCGTACAGGTGACCACCGGTGCCGCGTCCATGCGCGCATCTTGACGCGCCGAGCCCCATTTGTGAATAGGTCAAACGTCCAGAGGCGGCGATCCGCCGGCCGCAGGACGCGGCTCGTACCCGCCGCAGGCGAGCACCGGCAGCCGCGGATACTTCGCGAACGCCGGATCGCTCTTGGACCGCTCGCAGAGCGAGAACCGCGACCCGCGACCCGTGCGGACGACACGCTGATGCGCGCAGCGATCGCACAATCCTGCCGGTTGGGACGCGGCCATCGCCGCAGTATCGCTCCCGCCGGGAGTGATTGCTTGGGCAATTAGACTGGTCTCGGTGGTGACATTCCGGCGACTCCTCGGCTTCCTGCGCCCGCACCGGCGCGGAGTCTGGGGATCGCTGGTCCTGGCCGTGCTCGCGATGGGCGCGACGGTCGCGATCCCGTGGCTGACGGGGCGCGCGATCGACCGCATCCGCGCCGGCGACGAGGCTGAGCTGACGACGCTCGCGATCGCGATCGCGGTCGCCGGGCTGCTGCGGATGCTGCTGACGGTCGGCCGCCGGGTCATCGGCGGCATCGTCTCGCTCGGCGTCGAGCGCGAGCTGCGCCAGCGCGTCTACGACCACCTGTTGGGGCTCGAGCTCGGCTTCTTCGACCGCCAGCAGACCGGCCAGCTGATGTCCCGCGCGACCGTTGACCTCCAGGCGGTCCGCTTCTTCCTCGGCTACGGGCTCGTCTTCCTGGTCCAGTCGGCGCTGACGATCCTGCTCGCGTCGGCGGCGATGTTCGCCTCTGACGCCGAGCTCGCCGCGATCTCGCTCGCGCCCGTCCCGCTCGTGATCTGGATCGCGCGGCGCTACGGCACACGCTCACGACCGGCGATCCAGGAAGTCCAGCAGCGGATCGCCGAGCTGACGGCCGAGGTCGAGGAGAACATCTCCGGCGTCCGCGTGATCAAGTCCTTCGCGCGCGAGGAGCGCCAGCGCGAGCGCTTCTCGTTCCGCGTCGGGCGCGTCTTCGACCAGGCGATGGTGTCAACGCGACTCCAGGCCTTCTATGGGCCGTTCATCGGGTTCCTACCACAGATCGGGCTCGCCGCGGTGCTCTATTTCGGTGGTCGCCAGGTGATCTCGGGATCGATGACACAGGGCGATTTCGTCGCCTTCTACGCGTACCTGCTGATGCTGCTGGCGCCGATGCGGACGCTCGGGATGTCCCTTGGCCTGGCGCAACGCGCGACCGCCTCGGGCGCGCGCCTGTTCCAGATTCTCGACCGCGAGCCGTTGATCGTCAGCGCCCCGGGCGCGCAACCGCTGCCGCCCGGAGCGGGCCGCGTCGAGCTGCGCGACGTGTCGCTGCGCTACGAGGGCGCGACGCACGACGCGCTGCGCGACGTGACGCTCGAGATCCCGGCGGGGCGCACGATCGCGCTCGTCGGCGCAACCGGATCGGGCAAGACATCGCTCGTGGCGCTGCTGCCGCGGCTCTATGACGTCAGCGCCGGCGCGGTCTTCGTCGACGGGGTCGACGTCCGTGCGATCGAGCCGACCTCGCTGCGCCAGGCGATCGCCGTCGTCGACGACGCGCCGTTTCTCTTCAGCGCCAGCGTCCACGACAACATCGCCTACTCCCGCGCGGACGCTACGCGCGACGACGTCGAGCTGGCCGCGCGGCGTGCTCAGGCCCACGACTTCATCGAGCGGCTGCCCGACGGCTACGACACGCGCGTCGGCGAGCGCGGGCTGACGCTCAGCGGCGGCCAGCGCCAGCGCGTGGCGATCGCGCGAGCGCTGCTGGCCGATCCACGGATCCTGATCCTCGACGACGCGACGTCGAGCGTCGACGCCTCAACCGAGCAGCAGATCAAGGAGGCGCTGCGCGAGGTCATGCGAGGCCGGACGACGGTCGTGATCGCCCACCGCCTGTCGACGATCGCCCTGGCCGACGAGATCGTCGTGCTCGAGGACGGCTCGATCACCGCCCACGGCAGCCACGACGAGCTCGTCGCGTCCAGCGAGCTGTACCGCGCGATCGTCGAGAAGGGCCTGCCCGACCAGGTCTTCCTCACCCGCAAGCCGACCGAGCGCCAGGCGGCCGGGCTGTGAGCGTCGCCGAGAGCGACCTGCGCCGGCGCATCCGCGAGACGAGCGGCCGCGGCCGCAAGGTCCGCGGGCTGCTCGAGATGCTGCGC
>DASRHW010000028.1:0-2084 GCA_035650375.1 Solirubrobacteraceae bacterium
AAGCGCTTCAGATACTGCTCATAGGGCAGCACGGCGACGGTCTGCGCACCGAAGAAATTGTTGTACCACACAGCCAGCAGGCCCATCAGCACCGGCAGGTTGCGCTCGAACGGCGCGGTGCGGAAATGCTCGTCCATGGCGTGCGCGCCGTCGAGCAGCGCGCGGAAGGCGGGCGGGCCGACGGCGATCATGGTCGAGAGCCCGATGGCCGACATCATCGAGTAGCGGCCGCCGACCCAGTCCCAGAACTCGAACATGTTGTCGGTGTCGATCCCGAACTGAGAGACGCCCTCGGCGTTCGTCGACACGGCGACGAAGTGCTTGGCGATCGCCGACTCGTCGCCGCCGAGGCCGGCGAGCGCCCACTCGCGGGCCGTGTGGGCGTTGGTCATCGTCTCCAGCGTCGTGAACGTCTTCGACGAGACGATGAACAGCGTCTGGGCCGGGTCGAGATCGCGCGTCGCCTCGGCGAAGTCCGTCCCGTCGATGTTGGAGACGAAGCGGAACGTCATGTCGCGCCGCGAGTAATGGCGCAACGCCTCGTAGGCCATGACCGGCCCGAGGTCCGAGCCGCCGATGCCGATGTTGATCACGTTGCGGATCGGCTCGCCCGTATGGCCGCGCCATTCGCCGCCGCGGACGCGGTCGGTGAACGCGGCCATCCGATCGAGCACCTGGTGGACCTGCTTGACCACGTCGGCGCCGTCGACCACGAGCGACCGGTCGCGCGGCATCCGCAGCGCGACGTGCAGCACCGGCCGGTCCTCGGTGACGTTGATGTGGTCGCCGCGGAACATCGCGGCGCGGCGCTCGGCGAGCCCGCGCTCGGATGCCAGCTCGACCAGCAGGCGGACGGTCTCGTCGGTGATCCGGTTCTTCGAGTAGTCGAGGTACAGGCCGGCGGCCTCGGCGGTCAGTCGCGTACCGCGATCCGGATCGGAGTCGAAGAGCCCGCGCAGATGGCGGCCCGCCAGCTCGCCGTGGTGCGCCGTCAGCGCCCGCCAGGCCGCGGTCTCGAGCAGCTCGCTCATGCGGGCACCGTCCCTGTCATCTCGCGCGGCACCCTATCGCGGCCGCGGGCGGCCTCAGGCGAGCTGCTTGGAGACCGTGTCGAGCAGCTCGCGCCATGACGCGACGAACGTCTCGGCGCCCTCCGTCTGCAGCCTGGCCGCCAGCGCGTCGACGTCGATCCCGGCGTCACCGAAGGCCCGAAGCGTGTCCTCGGCGTCGCCGCCGTCGGCCGCCATCGGCTCGCCGATCTCGCCGTGGTCGGCGACCGCGAGCAGGGTCTTCTCGGGCATCGTGTTGACCGTGAACGGCGCCGCGAGCGCCTCGACGTAGAGCGTGTCGGACGCGTCGGGGTCCTTGGTCCCGGTGCTCGCCCACAGCAGCCGCTGGGGACGGGCGCCCTCGTTGGCGAGCCGCTGCATGCGCTCGGAGTCGAGCAGCTCGCGATACGCGCGGTAGGCGCGCTTGCCGACCGCGATGCCGAGGCGGTTGCGAAGCTCGGCCGGCGCCTCGTCGGCCACTGCCACGTCCCAGCGGCTGATGAACAGCGACGCCACCGACGGCACGGACGGGTCGAGCCCGGCATCGATCCGCCGCTCGACCCCGCGCATGAACGCCTCCGCGGCGCCGAGATACTGCTCGCGGGAGAACAGCAGCGTCACGTTGATCGGCACGCCGGCGAAGATCGACTCCTCGATCGCGGTGCGGCCGGCCTCGGTGCCGGGGATCTTGATGTACACGTTGCAGTCCGCCTTCCCGTGGAGCTCCCGGGCCTGATCGATCGTCGCCTCGGCGTCGTCGGCCAGCAGCGGCGAGACCTCGAGCGAGACCCAGCCGTCGACCTCGTCGGTGCGCTTGTTGATCGGCTCGAACAGCTCCGCCGCGCGGCGCAGGTCGGTGAGCGCGAGCTCGAAGAACAGCGCCTCGCCCTCGAGCCCGCCGGACGCGAGCTCGTCGATCTGCTCGTCGTACGCTGAGCCGTCGCCGATCGCCTTGTCGAAGATCGTCGGGTTCGACGTGAGGCCGGTGACCGAGAGCTCGTCGATGTAGCGCTGTAGCGTCCCGTCGTCGAGCAT
>DASRHW010000029.1:0-5608 GCA_035650375.1 Solirubrobacteraceae bacterium
CCACATCTCCGAGCTCTCGTGGTCGCACGTCAACCACCCGAGCGAGATCCTCAACATCGGCGACTCGGTCCAGGTCAAGGTGCTCGACATCGACCGCGACCGTCAGCGCATCAGCCTCGGCCTCAAGCAGACGCAAGAGGATCCGTGGCAGCGCGTCGTCGACACCTATCGCGTCGGCGACGAGCTCGAGGGCACCGTGACGAAGGTCGTCACGTTCGGCGCCTTCGTCGAGATCCTCGACGGCGTCGAGGGCCTCGTCCACATCTCCGAGCTCGCGAACCATCACGTCGAGAACCCACGTGAGGTCGTCCAGCCGGCTGACGAGCTGCGCGTCAAGATCCTCGAGATCGACCAGGAACGTCGCCGCCTGTCGCTGAGCGTCAAGCGCGTCGAGGGCCAGGTGCTGCCAAGCGAGCTCCGTGCCGCCGCAGGCACGCCGGTCGCCGTCGAGAGCTTCGACGACGTGTCCGACGGTGGACTCACCGAAGAGGCGTTCACGGGCAGCGGCGCGGTTCCGGCCGACGTCGTCGCCGCGTTCGGCGGCACGCCGCTCGGCGGGGCGCCGGCGGATGAGGCGCCTGAGGTTGCCGAGGAGCCGGAGGCCGCCGCTGCTGAGGCACCGGAGGCTGTCGAGGCGCCTGAGGCTGTCGAGGAACCGGAGGCTGTCGCTGAGGCAACTGAGGCGCCCGAGGCCGTCGAGGAGCCGGAAGCTGCCGCTGAGGCGCCCGAGGCCGTCGAGGAAGCGCCGGCCGAGCCGGCGCCTGTCGACAGCGGGACGTAGCGCCGCCGCCGGTCCGTGTCCCGTGTGCCGTTCATCGGGCTGACGGGCGGGATCGGCGCGGGCAAGTCGACCGCGCTCGCGGCGCTCGAGCGCCTCGGCGCGGCGACGGTGTCGGCCGACGCGGTCGTCCACCGGCTCTACGAACGCGACGACGTCATCGATGCCGTCGTCGGCCGCTGGGGTACCGAGATGGCGCCGGGCGGCGTCGTCGATCGCTCGGCGATCGCGAGCCGCGTCTTTGCCGATGCACCCGAGCGGGAGTGGCTCGAGACGCTGCTGTGGCCGCTCGTCGCCGAGCAGGTCGCGGCATTTCGCGCCGCCGCCTCGGCGCGGCTGCCGCCGCCACGAGCGGTCGTCGTCGAGACGCCGCTGTTGTTCGAGGCGGGCATGGAGGCCGTCTACGACGCCACGATCGCCGTCATCGCCGATGACGACATCCGTGCCGAGCGTCTCGGCCGGCGTGGCCAGACGGCGATCGCCGAACGTTCGGCACGGCAGCTGACGCAGGAGCACAAGGCGGCACGAGCGACGTTCACCGTCGACAACGCGGGCACTCCGGAGCAACTCGAGCAGAGGTTGTCGGACGTGCTTGCCACCCTTGAGCGGACGTGAGCGCACACCCGCGACATCTCTCCGCCCGCCGCTCGGCCGCCGTTCGCCGCCGTCACGTCCGGCGGCGCGTCGTCGCGATCATCGCCGTGATCGGCCTCGCGGGAGTCGCCGCCGAGCTGATCGTGCCGGCGGTCCACGACGCCGTGCAGGAGATCACGTTGCCGCTGCGGCACGAGGACATCATTCGCCAGCAGGCCGCCGACAAGCACGTCGACCCCTCGCTGATCGCTGCCGTGATCTACACCGAATCACACTTTCGCGACCAGACGTCGCATGCCGGTGCCAAGGGATTGATGCAGATCACTCCCGACACGGCGCGCTACATCGCGCACCTCTCCGGTGGCAGCGCGTTCGAGCTCGACGACCTCGCGACGCCGCAGGTCAACATCTCCTACGGGACGTACTACCTGCGCTACCTGCTCAAGCGCTACGACGGCAACGAGCTGCTCGCGCTCGCCGCCTACAACGGCGGCGAGGGCAACGTCGATCGCTGGCTCGAGAGCGCCGGCTCTCCGCGCACGCTGCACCCGGCCGACATCCCGTTCCCGGAGACGCGCACGTACGTCGGTCGTGTCGAGAAGGCCAAACGCGACTACCGCAAGGCCTACGCGAGCGAGCTCGGGCTCAGCGGCGTCTAGCGCGGAGGCGGCCGTCAGACGGCAGCGGGCGGGGCTTCGCCGCGCTGTGTCGCGAGCGCGTGCTCGCGTGAGTCGCGCGACGAGATCACGAACGCGGCCGTCAGCGCCGCGGCGATCGCGAAGCCGGCGCAGATCAGGAAGGCCAGCTTGTAGCCGTGCGTGAGCGCGATCGGGTTACCCTGGCCACCGATGCCGAAGTCGGCGATGCGGGCGTTCGACGCCGACACGGCGATCGCGAGGCCGAGCGCTCCACCGAGCTGCTGTGACGTGTTGATCAGGCCTGACGCCAGGCCGGCCTCGTCCGGCTTCGTGCCGGTGACGGCGGCGACGGTCACGGTGACGAACGCGAGCGCCAGGCCGAGGGCGGCGACCATCTCGGGGCCGAGCACGTCGGCGAGGAAGGACCCATCGGCTGAGATTCCCGAGAACCACAGCAGCGCCGCCGCCATGATCGCCGTGCCGCCGACCAGCACTGGCTTGAAGCCGATCCGCGCCATCAGCGGCTCCGACCCGCCGGCGGTGACGATCACCACGAGCGCCAGTGGCAGGAACGCCAGCCCGGTTTCGAGCGCCGACAGATGCAGCACGCGCTGGAGGTACAGCGACATGAAATAGAACATCGAGTAGAGGCTCGCACCGAGCAGGAAGCCGGTGAAGTTTCCCCCTCGCAGCGTGCGCAGGCGGAAGATCGAGAACGGCATCAGCGGGTGGCGGGTCCGGAGCTCGATGGTGACGAACGCGGCCAGCAGCAGGGCGGCGACGACCATGCGCCCCACCGTCGTCGTCGAGCCCCAGCCGGCGGACTCCGCGTCGACGAGCGCGTAGACGAGCAGCGTCAGGCCGCCGGTCACCGTGATCGCGCCGGGGATGTCGAGCGTCGTGACCGCGGTATCGCCGCGGGACTCGGCGAGCACACGTGGCGTCGCGATGACGGCGGCCGCGGCGACCGGGACATTGACGAACAGCACGAGCCGCCAGTCGATCTCGGTCAGCAAGCCGCCGAGCAGGACGCCGGCGGCCCCGCCCGCACCGGCGACAGCGCCCCAGACGGCCAACGCGCGGTTGCGCTCGGCTCCCTCGGCGAAGGTCGTCGTGAGGATCGACAACGCCGCGGGCGAGACGAGTGCGGCGCCGAGCCCCTGCAGCGCCCGGGCACCGACGAGGAAGCCCTCGGACTGCGACAGGCCGCCGAGAAACGAGCCGAGGCCGAAGACGATCAGCCCGAGCATGAACAACCGCCGCCGGCCGAAGAGGTCCGCGAGGCGGCCGCCGAGCAGCAGGAAGCCGCCGAACGTGAGCGTGTAGCTGTTGACGACCCACGACAGGTCGGAAGGCTGGATCTTCAGGCTGCTGCCGATCGACGGCAACGCGACGTTCGTGATCGAGGCGTCGATGATGACGATGAACTGCGTCAGCGCCAGCAGCGCGAGGGCGTGGTTCTTGTTGACCTCAGCGGCGGTGGAAGGCATCGACAGCGAGGCTAGCCACACCCGCTCGCGAAATGTTGCTCGGTTGGCGAGAGACCGTCAGCGGCCGTCGCGCGCGGCCGTCTTGCGCGCGTACATGATCTCGTCGGCGCGGCTCATCGCGGTGCGGACGTCGTCACCGGGCTGCGCGAACGCCGCGCCGACGCTGACGTGAACGCGCTGCTCGCTGCCGCCGAACGCGATCGGCGGCGCCAGAGCCTGCTCGATGCGGTCGATCAGGTGCTCGGCGTCGATCCCGTCGGGGGTGATCTCGGCGATGATCGCGAACTCGTCGCCACCGAGCCGTGCGACGGTGTCCTCGTTGCGCATGGAGACGCGCAGGCGCTGCGCGATCGCGATCAGCACGCGATCGCCGGCGTCGTGACCGTAGGTGTCGTTGATCCGCTTGAAGTGATCGATGTCGAGTACCGCGACGAGGACGCGGCCGCCGCGGCGGATCTGGCGTGCGAAGGCGCTCGCGAGCCGGTCGTCGAGCAGAAGCCGGTTGATCGCACCCGTCAGCGGATCGTGGACCGCGACGTCGCCGAGGTCGGCGACGATGCGAGTGAACTGCATCATCGAAGCGACCTGCTCGGCCAGGTCGTCGAGCCGCGCGAGTTGTTCCGCGCTGATCGCGCCTGCCCGGGTGTCCCAGGCGCAGAGCGTGCCGATCACGGTGGCATCCGCCATCCGCAGTGGCACCGACACGTAGCAGCGGACCGGCTCGTCGCCCTGGACGAAGGATGAGTGGGAGAAGCGCGGGTCACGGGTGGCGTCCTCACAGACGATGTGTTGCTCGTCGTCGACGACGAGGTGGCACATCGCGTCCTCGCGCGGATGCCTGCCGAGCGGGGCGTCGACCGCGGCGACCCGATGCTGGTACGAGTCGTCGAACACGTGGATCGCGGCCGCGTGGGTGCCGGCGATGAAGGCGGCGATCCGGGTCAACGCCGTCAGCGACGGGTCGCCCTCGCGTTCGAGCAGCTTCAGCCTCGTGAGCGTCGCCTGCCGGCGCGCGTTCTTGGCATCGGATCGCACGTCGAATGCATCGACCGAAACGGTGACGAACTTGACACCCCCGCTTCGTGAAATTCGCCATCTAGACTTCATCGGGAATGCCGGAGTTTCGTCTCGATCCGCTCTTCACCCCGGCAGCGGATCAGCCGAAGGCGATCGCCGAGATCGCGACCTCGGTCACCGCCGGCGAGCGCTACACGACGCTGCTCGGCGCGACCGGCACCGGCAAGACGATGACGATGGCCGGCGTGATCGCCGAGATCCAGCGTCCGTCGCTGGTGATCGCGCACAACAAGACGCTCGCGGCGCAGCTCTGCAACGAGTTCCGGACCTTCTTCCCGGACAACGCCGTCGAGTTCTTCGTCAGCTACTACGACTACTACCAGCCCGAGGCGTACGTCCCGTCGAAGGACCTCTACATCGAGAAGGACTCGGCGATCAACGAGGAGATCGACCGCCTGCGTCACGCCGCCACGGCGGCGCTGTTCGCGCGCCGCGACGTGATCATCGTCGCGAGCGTGTCGGCGATCTTCGGCCTCGGCTCGCCAGAGACGTACGAGCGCAACATGCAGATCATCAAGCGTGGCGACACGATCGATCGCGAGGCGCTGCTGCGCAAGCTGGTGTCGATGCAGTACTCGCGCAACGACGTCGCGCTCGGCCGCGGCCACTTCCGCGTCCGCGGCGAGGCGCTCGAGATCTTCCCTGCGTACGCCGAGTCGGCCTACCGCGCGACGATGTTCGGCGACGAGGTCGAGCGGCTGAGCCACTTCGACCCGCTGACGGGAGAGTTGCTCGAGGACGACCTCGAGCACGTCGCGATCTGGCCCGCGTCGCACTACTCGGTCAAGGACGGCAGCATCGACCGTGCCGTCGAGGAGATCGGGACCGAGCTCGAGACGCGTTGCGCCGAGCTCGACGCCGAGGGCAAGCTGCTTGAGTCGCACCGCCTACGCCAGCGCACGCAGTACGACATGGAGATGCTGCGCGAGATGGGCTTCTGCAACGGGATCGAGAACTACTCGCGGATCCTCGACGGCCGCGCCCCCGGCGCCCGGCCGTACTGCCTGCTCGACTACTACCCCGAGGACTTC
>DASRHW010000030.1:0-3675 GCA_035650375.1 Solirubrobacteraceae bacterium
GACGCCTCCATCCGCAATCGCCTCGAACAGCTTCGTAAGTCGGTGGCTTCGGCCGCCTAGGAGACCTACATGACCATGCAGATCAAGCCCGACGAGATCACGTCCATCCTCAAGAGCCGCATCGAGGGCCTCGACTCCGGCGCCGCCGAGCTGACCGAGGTCGGCACGGTGCTGTCCGTCGGCGACGGCATCGCCCGCGTCCACGGCCTCGAGAACTGCATGGCATTCGAGATGCTCGAGTTCCCGCACGACGTCACCGGCCTGGCGCTGAACCTCGAGTCCGACAACGTCGGCGCCGTGCTGTTCGGCGACTGGGACAAGATCGTCGAGGGCGACACGGTCAAGCGCACCGGCCAGCTGCTCGACATCCCCGTCGGCGAGGGCCTGCTGGGCCGCATCGTCGACCCGCTCGGCAACCCGCTCGACGGCAAGGGTGACATCGCCTTCGCCGAGCGCCGCCCGGCCGAGTTCAAGGCTCCCGGCGTCGTCCAGCGCCAGCCGGTCACGCAGCCGATGCAGACCGGCATCAAGGCCGTCGACTCGATGATCCCGATCGGCCGCGGCCAGCGCGAGCTGATCATCGGCGACCGCCAGACCGGCAAGACGACGATCGGCATCGACACGATCATCAACAACAAGGACTCCGGCGTCGTCTCCGTCTACGTCGCGATCGGCCAGCGCATGGCGACCGTCGTCCAGCTCGCCGAGACGCTGGCCGAGGCCGGCGCGCTCGAGAACACGATCATCGTCGCCGCGTCCGCCGACGAGGCCGCGCCGATCAAGTTCCTGGCGCCATACGCGGGCTGCGCGATGGCCGAGTACTTCCTCTACAAGGGCGGCCATGCCCTTTGCGTCTACGACGACCTGACCAAGCACGCCTACGCGTACCGCCAGATGTCGCTGCTGCTGCGCCGCCCGCCGGGCCGCGAGGCATACCCCGGCGACGTCTTCTACCTGCACAGCCGCCTGCTCGAGCGCGCGGTCAAGCTCAACGACGACCTCGGCGGCGGATCGCTGACGGCGCTGCCGATCATCGAGACGCAGGCCGGCGACGTCTCGGCCTACATCCCGACGAACGTGATCTCGATCACCGACGGCCAGATCTTCCTCGAGCCGAAACTGTTCTACGCCGGCGTCCGCCCGGCGATCAACGTCGGCATCTCGGTGTCGCGTGTCGGCGGCAACGCCCAGATCTCGCCGATGAAGAAGGTCGCCGGCCGGCTCAAGATCGAGCTCTCGCAGTACCGCGACCTCGAGGCGTTCGCGCAGTTCGGCTCCGATCTCGACGCCGACACCCAGAAGACGCTCGCCCGTGGTGAGCGTCTGGTGCGGATGCTCAACCAGCACGAGCGCTCGCCGCTGCCGGTCGCCGTCCAGGTCGTGCAGGTGTTCGCCGGCACCAACGGCTTCCTCGACCGGATCGTCTCCGATCGCGTCGAGGAGTTCTTCGCCGGTCTCGACCAGCGCCTGCGCAGTGAGTCCGCCGACCTGCTCACGACGATCGCCGGCGGCGATTGGTCCGACGAGACGCAGGGCGCCGTCAAGGATGTCGTCTCGCAGTACGCCGAGGACTTCGGCTACGACCTCGACGAGGAGGGCCAGCCGCTCGACGCGCATGACGACAAGCCGCGCGCCCGTGCAGCCGAGGTCGCCGCGCCGGTCGACGTTGCCGACGAGGCTCCGGAGCCCGAGGTCGCCACGGCGTGAGCCAGCGCGACGTCAAGAACCGGATCTCGTCGATTCAGAACATCGGCAAGATCACGCGCGCCATGGAGATGGTCTCCGCGGCGCGGCTGCGCCGTGCGGAGGAGCGGATCGCGCGTCTGCGCCCGTACGCCGACGCGATCCGGCGGATGACGCGCCAGGCCGCCGAGGCCGCCGGCGCGGAGCTCGGCTCGCTGCCGATCCTCAAGCAGCACGAGCGCTCGGACCGTGTCGCGATCATGCTCGTGACGAGCGATCGCGGCCTCGCGGGCGCCTTCAACTCGCAGATCATCCGCGCCGGCCTGCGGGCCGCCGCCGAGCACGAGGCCGAAGGCCGCACCGTCACCTTCTTCGCCTCCGGCCGCCGCGGCGTGTCGTCGCTGGTCTTCCGTGGCCGCGAGGTCGCAGGCAGCTATGTCGGCTTCACCGACCGCCCGGTTTACGGCGACGCGCGCACGATCGCGGATGCGCTGATGGCGGCGTATGTCGACGACGTCGTCGACCGCGTCGAGGTCTTCTACAACGGCTACGTGTCGGCGCTGACGCAGGAGGTGCGGCGTGAGACGCTGCTGCCGCTGCAGGAGGCGACGATTCTCGGCGACGAGGATGGCGGCGAGGCGCCCGAGGACGACGGCGAGGCGCACGGCACGCAGCGCGCGCTCGTCGAGTATGAGCCGGAGCCCGTCGAGATCCTGCGCCGGCTGGTGCCGGACTACGTCGAGATCTCGATCTTCCGCGGGCTGCTCGAGAGCACCGCTTCCGAGCACGGCGCCCGGATGACGGCGATGCGCAGCGCCTCAGACAACGCCTCGGAGATCATCGAGGACCTCACGCTCGAGATGAACCGCGCCCGCCAGGCGGAGATCACGCAGGAGATCATGGAAGTCGTCGCAGGAGCGGAATCCCTTACGTAACGTCGTCCGGACGTCGCCGCGCAGCGGTGACGGTAGGACGAAACAGGAGTTAATTATGTCTACAGCAACCGACACCACCGGCCGGATCGTCGAGATCCAGGGCGTCGTCATCGAGGCCGTCTTCCCGGGCGACCTCCCCGAGATCAACTCGGCGATCACAATCGATCGCGGCGACGAGGGCCTGCTCGTCTGCGAGGTGCAGCAGCACCTCGGCGACGACCGCGTGCGCGCGGTCGCGATGGACACGACCGACGGCCTCGCGCGCGGCGCGGTCGTCGTCGACACCGGCGGCCCGATCACGGTGCCCGTCGGCGAGCAGACGCTGGGGCGGATCTTCAACCTGCTCGGCGATCCGATCGACCTCGGCGCCGACATCAGCAGCGACGTCGAGCGCTGGCCGATCCATCGCCCGGCCCCGTCGGTCGAGAACCTGACGCCGACGCAGGAGATGTTCGAGACCGGCATCAAGGTCGTCGACCTGCTCGCGCCGTACGCCAAGGGCGGCAAGATCGGCCTGTTCGGCGGCGCCGGCGTCGGCAAGACGGTGCTGATCCAGGAGCTGATCAACAACCTCGCTCAGGAGCACGGCGGCCTGTCGGCCTTCTGCGGTGTCGGCGAGCGCTCGCGTGAGGGCAACGACCTCTGGCTCGAGATGAAGGAGTCGGGCGTCATCGAGAAGACGATGCTCGTCTTCGGCCAGATGAACGAGCCGCCCGGCGCCCGCATGCGCGTCGCGCTCTCCGGCCTGACGATGGCGGAGTACTACCGCGAGCAGGGCCAGGACGTGCTGCTGTTCATCGACAACATCTTCCGGTTCGTGCAGGCCGGTTCGGAGGTCTCGGCGCTGCTGGGCCGCATGCCGTCCCAGGTCGGCTACCAGCCGACCCTCGAGACCGAGATGGGCCAGCTGCAGGAGCGCATCACCTCGACCCGCCAGGGCTCGGTCACCTCGGTCCAGGCCATCTACGTGCCGGCCGACGACCTCACGGACCCGGCGCCCGCATCGGTGTTCGCCCACCTCAACGCGACGACCGTGCTCTCGCGCGGCATGTCGGAG
>DASRHW010000031.1:0-6056 GCA_035650375.1 Solirubrobacteraceae bacterium
CGCGCCGATCGCGCTTCCAGCCGACCTGATCGCGACGTTCCCGTTCGAGTCGGCGGCAGCCGTGCACGCACAGATCGAGCAGGGCCGCAAGCTCGGCCACTTCGTGCTGACGATCGACTGACGCGAGGCTACGAAGCGGGCGGCAGCGTGATGATCACGCCACGGTCGCCGTACGGGATCCGCTTGCCCTTGACGATCCCGATCAGCGTTCCGGCCAGCTTCGTGAACTTCGTCATCAAGCCGTACTTCGCGACGACGCGCTCGCGGATCGTCGCGAGCTCGCCACCGCTGACGACGCGCGCCGTGGCGTCGATCGGCGCGCTGCCTTCCTTCACGCGGCCGCGACCGTCGGAGGCCTGGACCGTGACGCGCGGCGTGTGCGCGAGCCGCTTCGCCTTGCCCGATCCGGAGCTCGTCCAGAAGCCGACGTCGCTGCCGTCGAGCGCGACGACCCACACCGGCGTCGCCACCGCTCGTCCGTCGCGACGGAACGTCGTCAACAGCATGTACTTCTCGTCAGCGAGCGCCATGACGAGAGCCTAGGCCCGCCTTTGCGATCATGCAACCGCGCCCGAGCCGACCGCCGACCGCGGACTACGCTGCGAGCCGATTCCCCGACGGAGGTTGTGATGGCACCGCAGATGCGTTTCGGCTACAAGGCGTCGGCTGAGCAGTTCGGCCCGCGCGAGCTGCTCGACTTCGCGGTGATCGCCGAGCAGGTCGGCTTCGACAGCGTCGTCATCTCCGACCACTTCCAGCCCTGGCGCCACACCGGCGGGCACTCGCCGTTCTCGTTCGCCTGGCTCGGCGCCGTCGGCGAGCGGACCGAGCGCGTGATGCTCGGCACCAGCGTCGTCGCCCCGAGCTACCGCTACCACCCCGGGATCGTCGCCCAGGCGATGGCCACGCTCGGCGTCCTGCTGCCCGGCCGCGTGATGCTCGGCGTCGGCACCGGCGAAGCGATGAACGAAGTACCGCTCGGCGTCGACTGGCCCGAGCAGAAGGTCCGCTTCCAGAAGCTCAAGGAGGCGGTGATGCTGATGCAGCAGCTCTGGCGCGAGGACCGCGTCAACTTCGACGGCGATCACTTCACGACCGAGAACGCGACCGTCTATGACCGCCCCGCCGACGGCGTGCCGCTCTACATCGCCGCGTCGGGACCGGCGGCGGCGCGGCTCGCCGGGCGCCTCGCCGACGGGTTCATCTGCACCAGCGGCAAGGGCCGCGAACTCTACGTCGACACGCTGCTGCCGGCAGTTCGCGAGGGCGCCGAGAAGGAAGGCCGCTCGATCGCCGACCTCGACCTGATGATCGAGATGAAGGTCTCCTTCGACAGCGACCGCGCGCGAGCGCTCAACGACACGCGCAACTGGGGCGCGCTGGCACTGACGCCCGACGAAAAGACCGGCGTCGAAGACCCCGTCGAGATGGAACGGCTCGCCGACGCGCTGCCGGTCGAACGCGCCGCCTCACGCTGGATCGTCTCCGACGACCCCGACGAACACGTCGAACGGCTACTCGAATACATCGACATGGGCTTCACCCACCTCGTCTTCCACTTCCCCGGCGAAGACCAAGAACGCGCCCTACGCGCCTACGGCGAACAGATCCTGCCGCGACTACGCGCGGCGAAGCAGGGCTGAGCGCCGCCGGGCCGAACGCGTACTCGATGAGCGAGGACGCCTTCGTCTATCTGCTCGCGTGTGCCGACTCGAGCCTCTACTGCGGCTGGACGACCGACCTCGAGCGGCGCTTCGCGAGCCACAGCGCCGGCCGTGGCGGCGCCTACACGCGCGCGCGGCTGCCGGTCCGCGTCGCGGCGGCGTGGCGCTGCGCGTCGCGCACCCAAGCGCGATCGCTCGAGGCGCGAGTCAAGCTGCTGCCGAGGGCGACGAAGCTGGCGCTCGTCGACGGGCGCGCGCGGATCGAGGAGACGTGCGCGGGCGGGGCGGACGGCGACGCGGCCGAGCGCCTGAGCGTCTGACGCTCAGACGTCGAGCTCGATCCGCATCGCTGCCGCGAGCCCGCCGCCGAGCACCTGCTCGGCCCCGCCGAGGCGTACGGTCAGCGGACCGTCGAACGGCTGGCGATCGACGACCTCAAGCCGATCGCCGAGACGGACGCCGCGGCCGTCGAGGTAGCGCAACATCTCGGGATCGGCATCCGACACGCGGACGAACCTGCCGCTCTGACCGGGGTGCAGCTCGGCGAGGCTCGCCGTCTCGCCCTCGTCGATGACGAGGTCGGCATCCGGGATCGGGTCGCCGTGCGGATCGTGCGTGGGGTTGCCGAGTTTTGCCGCGATCCGTGCCTCGAGGTCCTCGGAGATCACGTGCTCGAGCGCTTCGGCCTCCTCGTGGACGCGGTCCCACGGCACGCCCAGATGCTCGGCGAGGTAGAGCTCGAGCAGACGGTGGTGGCGCATCACCTCGAGCGCGACGCGCTCGCCGTCGGCGGTCAGTGCGACGCCGCGATAGGGGACATGCTCGGCCAGCCCGCGCTCGGCAAGCCGCTTGACCATCGCCGAGACCGACGCGGGTGTCACCGCCAGCCGCTCCGCGAGCGCGTTCGTCGTCACGGTGCCGTCCCCGCGCCGCGAGAGCGCGTAGATCGCCTTCGCGTAATCCTCGATCGCCTCCGAGGGACGTGACGGCTCGGCCGCCATCAGGCGCCGTCCCGGCGATGTGTTCGCGAGCTCACACTGACCATTATGCCGAGCCTAAACCTCGGCCGGGAGCGGCCCCGGCCGGCCGCGATCGGCGGCAAGCGGTCGCGAAACGCGCGCCGCCGCGAACGCTCACGCGGCGACGATCGCCAGGTCCCGCACCGCCGCCGAAAGGTCACATGCCCGTTCTTGCTCGTTCGCTCGCGTTCGCCGCCACGCTGCTGATCGCAACCCTCGTCGCCACGCCCGCGACGGCCGGCGATCGCTACGTCGCGCTCGGCGACTCGTACTCGTCGGGCCTCGGCACGGGCGCCTACACCGACGCGGCATGCGGGCGCTCGTCGCTCGCCTTCCCGGCCGTCGTCGCCCGCGAGCGGCCCGGCACCCAGCTCGCGTTCGCCGCCTGCTCCGGCGCGCGCACGACCGACGTGCTCGCGCGCCAGCTCGCCGCGCTTCGGCCCGACACGACGATCGTGACGATCACCGTGGGCGGCAACGACGCCGGCTTCGCCGACGTGCTGCGCGAGTGTGCGAAACCGAGCTGGCTGTCGGACTGCGCCGGCCGCGTCCGCGCCGCGCAAGCGTTCATCCGCGACACGCTTCCGGGCCGGCTGGACGCGCTCTACGCGCGGATCCGCCTGCTCGCACCGCAGGCACTGGGCGTCGCCGTCGGCTATCCACGCCTGTTCTCCGGCCGCGACTGCAACCTGCTGACGTGGTTCAGCGCCGACGACCGGGCGCGCCTGAACACCACTGCCGAGCTGCTCGCGTCGACGATCCGTGGCCGCGCACGTGCCAGAGGACTGGCCTTCGCCGACCCGATCCCGGCCTTCACCGGCCACGCGGTCTGCGACCGCGACCCGTGGCTCAACGGCCTCTCGACGCCATTGACGGAGAGCTACCACCCCAACGCGGCCGGTCAGCGGCAGGGCCTCGCGCCGCTCGTGCGCGCGGCGATCGGATGACTACCGTGGAAGAGGCGGTGTCGTCTGATCTGCGTCTCAGCGTGCTCGACCAGTCGATGATCTCGGAGGGTTCGACGGGGCCGGAGACGCTGCGCAACACGCTCGATCTCGCGCGCCTGGCCGACGAGCTCGGCTATCACCGCTACTGGGTCTCAGAGCACCATGGCGGCAGGTTCGTCGCCGGTGCCAGCCCGGAGGCGCTGATCGGGCCGATCGCGTCGGTGACGAGCGGCATCAGGGTCGGTAGCGGCGGCGTGATGCTGCCGCACTACAGCCCGTTCAAGGTCGCCGAGTCGTTCAGCGTCCTGGCCGGGCTCTTCCCGGACCGGATCGACCTCGCCGTCGGCCGCGCCAACGGCAGCGACCCGTACACCGCGTTCGCGCTGCAGCGCGACCGTCGCCAGGCGCATCCCGACGACTTCCCGCAACAGCTCGCCGAGCTGCTCGGCTACATCGAGGGCGAGCAGCCGGAGGGCTTCGCCTTCGCGCACCTTGCCTCGACGATGCCGGGACGCCCCGAGGCGCCGGCGCCGTGGCTGCTCGGCTCGTCGCCGCAGAGCGCGATCTGGGCGGGCGAGCTAGGTCTGCCGTACGCCTTCGCCGACTTCATCAACCCCGGCGGCGTCGACTTCGCCGGCCTCTACCGCGAGCGCTTCACGCCCGGCGTGCGCGAGCAGGCGCCCCGGACGATCGTCGCGCTCGCGGTCTGCTGCGCCGAGACCGAGGAGGAGGCGTGGGCGATCGCGGCGTCCAGCAGGATGGCGTTCGCGCTGCTGCGCGCCGGAACGCCGATCGCGCTACCGCCGCCCGAGAAGGCCCTGCGCTTCCTCCACGACCGCGGAGACACGTCGCCGCAGCCCCCGGGACGGCGCGCGATCTACGGCGCGCCGTCAGCGGTGCGCCTCGAGATCGAGCGGCTCGCCGACGTCTACGGCGCCGAGGAGGTGCTCGTCGTCACGCTGGCCTACGACCACGAGGCCCGGCGCCGCTCCTACGAGCTGCTCGCCGACGCCTTCTCCCTGACGCCGCGAGCCGCACGCGCCTCGAGGTCATGAGCGACCCGACCGAGACGACGATCTTCAGCGTGATGACGGCGCTCGCGGAGGAGACCGGCGCGATCAACCTCGGCCAGGGGTTTCCCGACGAGGACGGCCCGGCGGCAGTGGTCGACGCGGCCGTCGCGGCGATGCGCGCCGGTCACAACCAGTATTCGCCGTTGCCGGGCGTCGAGCCGCTGCGCCAGGCGATCGCGTCGCACCAGCAGCGCCACTACGGGATCGAGCTGGACCCGCAGTCGCAGATCCAGGTCACGTTCGGCGCGACCGAGGCGCTCGCGGCGGCACTGATCGCGCTCGTCGGAACCGGCGACGAGGTCGTGATGCTCGACCCGTCCTACGACGCCTACCGCGCCGTCGTGGCGCTCGCCGGCGGGCGCTCGCGACCGATCGTGCTCGAGCCGCCACAGTGGCGGGTCACGCCCGACGCGATCGCAGCCGCGATCGGTCCGGCGGCGCGCATCCTGCTGCTCAACTCGCCGCACAACCCGACCGGGCGGGTGCTCGATCGCGGAGAGCTCGAGCTGCTCGCCGCGGCATGCCGGGAGCACGACTTGATCGCGATCACCGACGAGGTCTACGAGCACCTGGTCTTCGACGGCGAGCACGTGCCGATCTCGACGCTCGACGGGATGGCCGAACGGACGCTGACGATCTCCTCGCTCGGCAAGACGCACTCGCTGACAGGCTGGAAGATCGGCTGGGCCAGCGGCCCCTCCCAGCTGGTCGCGGCGGTCCGCGGCGTCAAGCAGTACCTGTCGTTCGCCGGCGGCACGCCGCTGCAGCACGCCGCCGCGACCGCGTTGTCGCTGACGAGCGAGATCGAGCTGCTGTCGGCGACGCTGGCGGCCAAGCGCGACCGTCTCGCCGCCGGGCTCAGGGATGCGGGCTTCACGGTGCTCGACAGTGCCGGCACGTACTTCCTCAGCGCCGACGCACGCGCCCTCGGCGAGAACGACGCGATGGCGCTCTGCATGCGGCTGCCGCACGAATCCGGCGTCGTCGCGATCCCGATCGGCGCCTTCTGCGCCGATCCGGGCCCGCAGGCGCAAGCGCTCCTCCGCTTCGCCTTCTGCAAACGCGAAGACGTCATCGACGAGGCCGTCGCCCGGCTCGGCGGCTGGGCCGCCGCGCGCTAGGCCGGCGTCAGCCGTACTGGCGACCGAAGACTTCGGCGCGCAGGACGGCGACCTCGGTCACCGCTGCCCCGACGAAGGCGGCGTGCGACGCCGCGATGTCGGCCTCGAGGCTGTCCATGTACACACGGTTGCCCGCAAGCGGGGTGCGCAGCGCCGTGCTGCGCTCCTCGAGCAGGATGTTGAGTCGGGTGCGGGCCTTTGCAGCGCTCACGTCTGGAGTAGTTCGTGCTCG
>DASRHW010000032.1:0-3599 GCA_035650375.1 Solirubrobacteraceae bacterium
GATGTCGAAGCCGAAGAGCGCCAGGACGCCGGCAACTCGCGCCAGCAGCCCGGTGCGGTCGGGGGCGGCGACGGCGCACTCGATCAGGCCGTCGTCGCGGTCGCTCCAGTCGATCGCCAGCTCCCGACGGGCCAGCAGCGCACGGTGGCGCTCGAGGGTCTCGCGACGGTGGGCGTCCAGTCCGGGACCGACGACGCCCAGCTCGAACAGGCTGTCGGTCTTCGAGAACAGCTCGCGGACGAGCGCGGCCTTCGTGGGCCCCCAGGCGGCGGGGCCGGTGGCGCGCGAATCGCCGACGGTCAGCGCGTAGAGCAGGTCGAGCCGGTCGGAGGTGCCCACGAGACGCCCGAAGCGGGTGATCGTCGCCTCTTCCGACAGATCGCGCCGCGTGGCGGTCTCGGCGAGCGCGAGGTGGTGGCGCACGAGCCAGTCCAGCGTGGCGACACCGGGCTCGTCGACGCCGATGCGACGAGCGAGCTCCACGGCGGCCTCGGCGCCGACGACCGAGTGGTCGCCCTCCATCCCCTTCCCGAGATCGTGGAGGAGGGCGGCGAGGAGCAGCAGGTCGGCGCGGGCGCGGCGCGCGACCTCGCCGTCGAACCCGTCGTCGTCGAGCAGCGCCGCGCACTCCGCGACCGCTTCGAGCAGGTGCCGGTCGACAGTGAACCGGTGATACGCGTTGCGCTGCGGGAGCGACCGAATCCGATCCCACTCGGGGAGCAGGAGCGTCAGCGCGCCGGCCTGATCCAGCGCCTCGAACACCGGCACCGCGCCGCGCCCGGCGCGCAGGAGAGACACGAAGGCGGCGCGGGCCTCGGCGTCCCACTCGACGACGCCGATATCCTTCGAGCGCTCGAGCGACGCGCGGTCGAACGACGCGCCCAGCTCGGCCGCGGCTGCGGCCGCTCGCAGCACGAGCGTCGCGTCGAGGACGGCATCGGCCGAGAACGCGATTCGCCCGTCGCGCACGACCACTCCCCCGCCGAGGTCGCGATCGCGCCGCGAGACACGACCACCGGGCCCGCGCTCGGTGGCCTCGAGCCGGGCGAAGACGTCCGTCACGAGCCACGCGATGGCGCGCGCCGCGCCCGCCAGGTCGCGCACGAGCGCGTCGGCGTCCTCCGCGCCCGTCTCGACGGCGACCGCATCCTGCTCCTGGAGCGTCAGCACGTCGGACCGGCCGCCTGTGACCCGATGCAGGGCGACGCGCACGTCGAGCAGGCGTCCGATCGCGGCGGCCAGGCGGCCGGGATCGCCGCCGCGGAGGTAGCCCTGCTCGACGAGCGCGTGCCACCCACCCGGCTCGCCCAGCGTCCATCCGGCCCAGGACAGCGATTGGGCGTCACGCAGGCCGCCGCTGCCGTCTTTGAGGTTGGGCTCGAGCATCTCGGCCACGAGGCCGAACTTCTGGCGCCGGACCTCGGCGGCCGCACGCAGGTCGTCGATCAGGCGGGCGCGGCGCCGCTTCGCGAGCCGACGGATGCGTGCGACGCCGTCCGCGAACAGCTCGGGATCGCCGGCGACGTGGCGGGCGTCCAACCACGCGGTGAGCGCGTGCAGATCACGCTCGGCCAGCGCGACCTCCTCCTTGACGGTGTTGATCGCGTGACCGACCACGAACCCGGCGTCCCAGAGCGGGTACCAGAGTCGGTCGGCGACCTCGGCCACGTCCGTGTGGCCGTCGTGCAGCAGCACCACGTCGACATCGGAGCCCGGGCTCAGCTCGGCCCGGCCGTACGAGCCGACCGCCACCAGCGACAGCCGTCCTTCGACGGCCTCGGCGGCGGAGGCGAGCGATCGTGTCAGTGTCCCGTCGAGCAGCTCCGCGAGCGCGCGCCCGAACGCCGCCCCGCGGCGACTGTGATCGCCGATGAGACGATCACGTGCCGCCCGCAGCTCGGAGGCGACGACCGGGTCAGAGGGCGTCGGGTCCGGTCTCCCCGGTCCGGATGCGCCAGATGTTGTCGACGGGCACGACCCATACCTTGCCGTCGCCGATCTTGCCGGTGCGAGCCGTTTCGACGAGCTTCTGCACCACCCGATCGACATCGCCGTCGTCGACGAGGATCTCGACCCGGACCTTGGGCACGAAGTCGATGGTGTACTCGGCGCCCCGGTACACCTCCGTGTGCCCGCGCTGACGGCCGAACCCCTGGACGTCGGAGACCGTAAGGCCCTGCACCCCGAGGTCCTTGATGGCGTCCTTCACGTCGTCGACCTTGAACGGCTTGACGATGCCCACGATGAGCTTCATGAGTCCTCGATCCTTCCTAGTTCGCGGGCGCTCACACGCGCTCCAGCGCGTAGCCGGTCTCCGAGTGCTGGCTGAGGTCGAGGCCGGTTTCCTCGTCCTCCTCCGAGACCCGGATGCCGCCGGGCAGGACCTTGCTGAGCACGAACACGATGCCGAACGTCACGGCGAACGACCACACCATCGTGGCGACGACCGCGAGCACCTGCTCGCCGAACAAGCCGAACCCTCCGCCGAGGAAGACGCCGTCTGTTCCGGCGGGGTTGATCGTCGCGTCGGCGAAGAAGCCGAGCAGGAGCGAACCGACCAGGCCGCCGACAAGGTGCACACCCACGACGTCGAGCGAGTCGTCGTACCCGAACTTGAACTTCATGCTGATTGCGAGCGCGCACACACCGCCGGCGATGAGACCGATGTAGATCGGTGCCATGCCTCCGACGAATCCGGCGCACGGCGTGATCGCCACCAATCCGGCGACCAGGCCGGATGCGGCTCCGAGTGTGGTCGCATGGCCGGTGCGCAGGCGCTCGACAGCGAGCCAGCCGAGCATCGCCGCCGCCGCCGCCATGTGGGTGTTCACCAGCGCCTGGGCGGCGATCCCGTCGCCCTTGAGCGCAGAACCGGCGTTGAACCCGAACCAGCCGAACCACAGGATGCCGGCGCCGATGAGCGTGAACGGCAGCGCGTGCGGTGGCATCGGGTGGTTGGGCCAGCCCCTTCGCTTGCCGAGCAGGATCACTGCCGCCAGCGCGGCGATCCCGGCGTTGATGTGCACGACCGTCCCGCCGGCGAAGTCGAGGGCGCCCCGCTTGAACAACCAGCCGGCGGGCGAGAACACCCAGTGCGCGATCGGGGCGTACACGAGGACCGCCCAGAGGCCGATGAACCACACCCAGGCCGAGAACTTCATGCGGTCCGCGACCGCCCCTGTGATCAGGGCGGGAGTGATGATCGCGAACATGAGCTGGAAGGCCAGGAACGTGAGCGGCGGGATCGACAGCTCGAAGCCCGTCGGCGACGTCGCCGCCGCGTCACGCAACCAGGCGAGGTCGAGGTTCCCGATCCACTTGTTGTCGCCGCTGAACGCGAGCGAGTACGTCAGTGCGGCCCAGATGACGCTGATCAGGCCCATGCAGAAGAAGTTCTGCATGAGCATGCCGAGCACGTTCTTGGCTCGCACCATCCCGCCGTAGAAGAGCGCCAGCCCCGGAGTCATGAACAACACCAGTGCTGCCGAGGCGAGCACCCATGCGGTGTCACCCGGATTGATCCTCGGCGCTCGCTGGGCCGCCGCCGCCACGTGCCACACCGTCTCCACCCGTCACCTCCGGTTCGGCCAGCCGTCAGA
>DASRHW010000033.1:0-17066 GCA_035650375.1 Solirubrobacteraceae bacterium
CTTCGACGCGCCGACCTCCGCCGACGACACGGCGGCATCGACGAGCGGGGCGATCCCCGTTGTGGCCAGCTGCTCGTGCAGCGACACGTCCCAGTTCGAGACGACCACAAGACGGACCCCCTCCGAACGCAGCGCCCGCAGCGTGTCCGGCACGTCCGGGTAGGGGCGGAAGCGCAGCGCCGCGAGCAGCGCCGCGCCGAGCTCGTCTCCCGGGAGCTCGCGCGCGTGCGGGGGAAGTGCCTCACGCAGGACGGCGGTGCAGCGCGCGCGCAGGTCGTCGAGCAGGTCAAGTGTCGACGCCTCGTCGTGGTGCTCGCGGTAGTAGGCGATCTCGGCGACGATCGCGGCGCGTGCCTCACCCGCGGAGATCGCGACCCCCCTTCGCGCGAGCTCGCCGACGAGCAGCGGAGCCGGCTGCTCGAGCTCGAGCAGCGTGCCCATCGCGTCGAGCAGGACAGCGCGGATCACGCGAACCAGTGCCAGGTCGCGAACTCGGAGACCGCCAGCGCCTGCAGCGCGAACATCAGGCCACAGAGGACGAGCAGCCGCCGGCGGCCGCGGACGGCCCACCAGCCAAGCCAGAGGAAGAGCGGGAACAGCGCCAGCTCGAAGCGCGGCAACGACATCAGCGGCTGCGGCTCGACGGGCCACGACAGCGGCAGCGCCAGAGCGACGACGACGTAGGCGCCGTAGGCGGGCGGCAGCCGGCGCCAGACCCCGATCAACGCCGGCACGGCCGCCACGAGCGCGGCGAACAGCTCGAGGTTGTGCGCCGCGTTGATGTACGGGTCGCCTCCGGCGCGGGCGAAGTACACCGGGGTCCGCGAGCCCGACAACAGTTGCCGAGCGCCGTCGAACGCCGCCACGGCGCCATCCCAGGCTCCGGCGAACGGCCCGGCGAAGCTGCGGAACCAGACGTCCTGGGCGTGAAACGGCGCCAGCCCGTCGAGCCCGGCGATCGCCAGGCCGGCGCAGTACGCGGCGAGCCCGAGCGGAACCAGGGCGAGCCAGGCGGCGTCGCGTCCGCGCCGCGGCCGCTGGGTCCACCACACCATGACCAGCGGCACGAGCAGCACGATGCCGGCGCTCCGCGTCGCCGCCGCGAGGCAGCCGAACACCGCTGCCCACACCCAGCGCTCACGACGCGCCGCGAGCAGCGCGCCGACCGACAGTGCCAGGAACAGCCCCTCGGAGTAGACCGCGGTGAGGAAGAACGACGCCGGAAAGCAGGCGATCAGCCAGACCGCCGCGCGCGCGGCCGGCTCGCCGAGCTCGATCTGCCCGAGCCGATGCAGCGCCGCCAGGCCGATCAGCGACGCGGCGAACGACAGCAGCAGCCCGCCGACGACCCCGCGAGCGAGCAGCGGGTACAGGGGAAAGAACGCCGTGCGCGCCGCGTCGGAGTAGCCGTCGTGGGCGATCGAGAGGAACCAGACGCTGTCCCAGCGTGCGGCGGGAGCGAGCAGCAGGTTGCCGAGCTCGCCGTACGGACGCGTCAGCCCCTCGGGGTCGAAGTCGGCGGCGCGAGCCGAGATCCCGGCGATCTCGACGGCCGCGATCGCAACCAGCCACAGCACCACGCGCGTGACCAGGAGCGCCCGCGCCGCGAGGAGGACCGACGGCCGCCAGTCGGCCCAGGCGGTGGCGAGCGCGCCGGCCGCCGGCCGGCGCGGGCCGACGAGTCCTCGCGCTCGGTTAGCGTCCGTGGCCATGCGGCACATCGTTGCGAACCTCATCCTCGAACGTCAGCGGCTCGCGTTCCTCGACACCGACGAGCGCACCGCGATCGTCATCGTGGTCCTCGCCGTACTGCTGGCGTGGACCGTCGATCGCGCGCTGCGCAGGGCGCAGAGCACACGTGTGATCAGCGATCGCCTCGACGCCAGCGCCGACACGCGGCTGCGGTTCCTGCGTCGCGTGATCGAGGTCACGATCCTGACGGTCGGCATCGCCCTCGCGGTGGCGCAGTTCACGGAACTCGACAGGCTGGCCGCAAGCGTGCTCGCGTCGAGCGCGATCGCCGCCGTCGTCGTCGGCTTCGCCGCGCGGCAGACGTTCGCCAACGTGATCGCCGGGATCCTGCTGGCGGTGACCCAGCCGCTGCGGCTCGGCGACGTCGTGACGATCGAGGGTGAGTGCGGCACCGTGGAGGACGTGCGGCTGACGTACACCTACCTGCGCACGGCGAGCGGCACCCGGATCGTCATCCCGAACGAGCGTCTCGCCGCCGCGATCCTGCATAACGACACCGTTCTCGGCCTGGTGTCGCCCGAAGCGTCGATCTGGGTTCCCGCGACCACCGATCTCGAAGCGGCGATCGAGGCGATCCAGGCGCTCGAGGACGTCGTCGCGGTGACCGTCGCCGAGTCCGCAGCGGAGGGCGTGCGGCTCGCCGTGTCGGCGGCGGCAACCAGCTCCGCAACCCGTGCAGGGCGTGAGGCCGAGCTGCGGCGCGCGGCGCTGCGCGCCGTCTCCGAGCTCCAGGCTCAGGGCGATTCCCGACAATCTATGTAAAGTCAGTGGGGATTGTGTACATTGTGGGAGATGATCGATCTTCCACGCGACCGCGACCTCACCGAGGACGAGCTGCGCACCGCCGCCGCGGAGCTCGGCTCACGCCCCTGGCTGTGGCGCGACCACGTCCGCCACGAGCCGGGCCAGCGCACCTACACGCCGCTGATCCAGGACGAGCACGTCTCTGCCTGGCTGATCTGCTGGATGCCCGGACACGACACCGGCTTTCACGACCACGATCGCTCCGCCGCCTCGATCACCGTGATCGAAGGCCTGCTGCGCGAGGAGCGGCTCGTGCTCGACGGCCCACCGACGCACTCGACCTACCTGCCGGGCGCGACGTTCGACGTCGCTCCGCACGACATCCACCGCGTGACGCACGGCGGCGGCGGTCCGGCCGTCAGCATCCACGTCTACTCGCCGGCGCTCGATCGCTCCGGCGCCTACACGACCGGGCCCGACGGCGCGCTGCGCCGGCACCCGCAGGACGCCGGCGAGGAGCTGCGGCCGCTCGTCACCGCCTGACGCAGATCCTGCGATGCCGGCCCGCGGCCGGGACTACCCTCCAGGGCAGTGAGCCGACGCGAACGTCAACGTCGCCGGCGACAGCGACACGCGGGCATGCGGCCCCTCGTGCTGGCGCTGGGGGGCTTCTTCACGCTGGTGGCGGTGACGCTGCTGGGGATCGTCGGCTACGTCATCGCCGTCGCCGCCTCGGCGCCGTCGCTGAGCTCGCTGCAACCCGTCCCGCAGGGCGAGAGCTCGGCCGTCTACGCGGCCGACGGCCAGCGCCTCGGCTTCATCCAGTCGCCGATCCTGCGCACGCCGATCGCGTCGTCGGCCATTCCGCTTGCCGTCAAGCAGGCAACGGTCGCGATCGAGGACCGGCGCTTCTACGCGCACAAAGGCGTCGACTTCGAGGGCATCGTCCGTGCCGCGATGAAGAACCTCCAGTCGCACGAGACCGTCCAGGGCGGCTCGACGCTGACGATGCAGCTGATCAAGAACCTCTACCCGCGCGAAGACGGCAAGCGCGACTACAAGGTCAAGATCCGCGAGGCGAAGCTCGCCGAGGAGCTCGAGAACGAGCATCCCGGCCGCGTCGGCAAGGACTGGATCCTGACGAAGTACCTCAACAGCGTCCCCTACGGCACCGCCGGTGGCCAGGAGGCCGTCGGCATCCAGGCGGCGGCGCGGATCTTCTTCAACAAGCCGGCGTCGCAGCTGACGCTGTCCGAAGCGGCGCTGCTCGCGGGCCTGCCCCAGGCGCCGACGCAGTACAACCCGCGCTTCCAGCCCGCGGCGGCGCTCAGGCGGCGCAACGAGGTGCTCGACCAGATGGTCCGGGCGAAGTCGATCACGCCGGCGCAGGCGGCCGAGGCCAAGGCCGAGCCGCCCGGGCTGGCCCCGTCGCACTACTACACCGAGCGCCGCGAGGGCTACTTCTTCGACTACGTCATCTCCGAGCTGACGCGGCGCTACGGCGCCGACACGGTGCAGAAGGGGGGCTTGAGGATCTACACGACGCTCGACCTGCGCAAGCAGCGCGCCGCGCGCGCCGCGATGGCCAAGGGCATCGCCGGCACCGACCGCGACGCGGCGATCGTCAGCATCGACCCGCAGACGGGGTACATCCGCGCGATGGCGCCCTCGCGGAACTACGGCGAGCTCAAGTTCAACCTCGCGACGCAGGGCGGCCGTCCCGCCGGGTCGACGTTCAAGGTGATGGTGCTGATGACGGCGCTCGAGCGCGGCGTCGACCCTGTGACGACGAGCTACACGTCGATGCCGCTGAAGTTCTTCGACCGCCGCACCGGCAGGGAGATCGACGTCAAGACGTACGACAACACCTACAAGGGCCGGATCAATCTCGTCCGCGCGACGCTGAGCTCGGACAACAGCGTCTACCAGCAGCTCGACCTCGACCTCGGTCCGAAGGAGGTCGCTGAGACCGCACGAAAGATGGGCATCACGTCGAAGCTCAACGGCTATCCGTCCGAGGGGCTCGGCGCCATCGAGGACGGCGTCTCCCCGCTCGAGATGGCGCGCGCATACGCGACGATCGCCAGCGGCGGCTACCGGACCCGGCCGACGTCGGTGACGAAGGTCGTGTTCCCGGACGGCCACAGCGAGACGCCGTTCCAGCCGCAGCGGACGAAGGTCTTCAGCGACGGCGTCGCCTACGAGGCGACGAAGATCCTCGAGCAGAACGTCAAGGGCGGCACCGGCGTTCCCGCCGCCACCGGCTGTCCGGCAGCCGGCAAGACCGGGACCACCGACGACTTCACCGACGCCTGGTTCGTCGGCTACACGCCGAAGCTGTCGACCGCTGTCTGGGTCGGCCACGCAGGCGACCCCAAGCCGATGCCCGGAGCCTCCGGCAGCGCGGCGGCCGCACCGATCTGGGGCGCCTACATGAAGACCGCCAAGGGCGGCTACTGCGGCGAGTTCCCGCAGCCCACGACGGCGTTCCAGCCGCGGCCGTTCAACGGCCTCTACATGCGCTACGGAACCGCCGCCAGCCGGATGTCCGACGACGGCACGAGCTCGCCGTTCCCGCAGGCGCAGACGCAGACGACCCCGACGCAGCCGACGCCCGGCGCGACGACGGCGCCGAGCCAGGGCACACAGACGACGCAGCAGGGAACGCCGCAGACGCAGAGCACGCCCGCCGGTGCGGTGCCGACGCCGGTGCCGACGCCCAACCCCGGCGGCGCCGGCCCGCGCTGACCGGCCCGAGGAGCGCCGCCATCGCCGACGAGCTCGCCCTGATCGCCGCGATCGATCGGATCGTCGCCGACGCGCCGCCGCGACTGCTGCGCGGGATCGGCGACGACGCGGCCGTCGTCCGCGCACGGCCGTTCGCGGTCGTCTCGGTCGACTCGATGGTGCAGGACGTCCACTTCCGCCTCGGCGGCGCGGCGACGCTCGAGGACATCGGCCATCGCGCGCTGGCCGGGGCGCTCTCAGACCTCGCCGCGATGGGCGCCGACGCCGGCGAGGCCTACCTCGCCTTCGGCGTGCCGCCGGAGGTCACCGGCGCCGAACGGCTCGTCGAGGGCATGGCCGAGCTCGCGCGGCGGACGGGTACCGCGATCGCCGGCGGCGACGTCACGCGCTCGGCCGAGCTGACGATCTCCGTCACCGTCGTCGGCTGGGCCGACGACCTCGAGGCGCTGATCGGCCGCGACGGCGCCCAGGCCGGCGACGTCGTCGTCGTGACCGGCACGCTCGGGGCAGCCGCCGCCGGGCTGGCGGCGCTCGAGGCCGGCGCCCCCGCGCCTGCCGAGCTGCTGCGCGCACACCTGCGGCCGGAGCCACGGCTCGAGCAGGGCCGCGCTCTCGCCGCGGCCGGCGCGCACGCGATGATCGATCTCTCGGACGGGATCGCGACCGACGCCGCGCACCTCGCCGCCGCGAGCGGCGTGGCGATCGCCGTCGAGCTGGCGGCGCTTCCGCGGCTCGACGGCGTCACGATCGAGCAGGCCGCGGCAGGCGGCGAGGACTACGAGCTGTGCGCCTGCCTGCCTCCCGACGCCGTCCCCGCGGACGTGACGGTCGTCGGCCGTGTGACCGACGGCGCCGCCGGCCTGACGCTGGTCGATGCCCAAGGAGACGTCGTCGTGCTGGCGGGCTTCGAGCACCGGCTCGGCTGAGGTCAGCCGTAGCGGGCGGGAGCCCCGCCTCCGCGCGGGCCGCGAAGATCGCCCACCCGCCGGAGCAATGCCTCGGCGACGGCGCGTGCGTCGACGACGTAGGACGCCTTCTCGACGCTGGCCTTCAGATCGTTGACGTGGATCGTCCGCTCGCTCACGGTTTGAGCTCCTCCATCCTGTTCCGCGGGCATCGGCGCGCGGAAGGCGGAGTCGCGAGGTTCGGGTCCGTTTCTCGACAAGTGTCCGAGTGGTGAAGATCTACGCTGCGGCCGCGCCGCGGACCTGCGTCCGCGCCAAGCGGGCGAAGACGATGATTCGCTTCGCCGCGCTGTAGAGAGGGTGGCACGCCGACAGGACGAGCCGGTCGTGCCCGACGCGATGCGTCACCCAGAGCGCGGTCGGCTTGACGATCAGGCGCCTCTCGACCGAATAGGTGAAGTCGCCGTACGGCAACTCGACCCGGATCGTGTCCCCGGGCTCGAGCTCGTCGACATGACGAAACGGCGCCCCGTAGGTGGTGCGGTGCCCGGCGATCGCGACAGTTCCGCTGACGCCGGGCAAGGGCGTCTCCTCGTACAGGCCGGGACCCTTGCGAAGGTCTGCGGTGTTCGTGCCGTTGACGAAGACGTAGCTGGCACCGATCTTCGGAATCACGATCCGGCCGAGCGCGCCACCATCGTCGACGCGGCGCCGCAGCGACCGCGCCAGGAACGCCACCCGCGCGGACTGGTCGTGAATCGCGTGCAGTGCGCGCGTCTCCAACGGAGACGAGCCGGCTCGGTCGAGTTCGACGAGCGTCTTCGACAGCTTGTTCTGCTGCCGGTGCGCGAGATAGGCCGACATCGGCTCCTGCCACACCACCGTCAGCGCGGCATCGGCGAGCAACAGCACGCCGGCGACGATCAAGACGTTGGCGACGTGGCGCAGCGCCGCCCTCATCGGCGATGGCCGATCCCTGCGTCGGCGCGCCCGATCGAGCCCGGACCGTCCAGGAACGGCACGCCGCCCGGCCCGCCGATCGAGCCGCCGCCGCCAGACCCGCCATTCGCGGGCTGATCGTCGCTCCACGGCGCCTTCAGCGCCAGCGACGCCGCCGCGACGGCGCAACCGGCGAGTGCACAGAGCGTCACGAGCGACAGCATGCCGACGTGACCGGAGGCGACGAGCAGCAGCAGCGACGAAGGCAGGTCGCCGATCGACAGCCCGACGGCCCGCGCATACACGACGAGCACCGCGGCCGCGGGCAGCAGCGAGACCGCCATCAGCAGCGCTGCCGCCGTGCGCGGCAGTCGCAGCACCGAACCGATCAGCCAGAGATGCGCGGGCAGCAGGAGCACCGCCGCCGCATACGGGTTGCGAAGCCAGACCACCGTCGTGATCGCGATCGTGGTCACCGACAGCGCCGCGGCGGGCCCACCGCCGATCATCTCCCCGAAGCCGCCGATCCGCTCCAGCGGACGCACCGCGAGCCACGAGAGCAGGAAGCCCAGACCGACTACGATCAGCGCGATCGTCGCGCCCGAGACCTGATCCCCCGCAACCGGGGTCACCGGCGCCGAGACGATCCCCGTCGCACCCAACAGCCGCGCGAGGACGGCGGCGACGGCGAACGGCAGCGCGAACATCGCGATCCAGCGCGCCCACACGGCGATCGCATGGCGGCGGCGGCGCACACGCGCCAGCCCGTCGATCGCCGCCAGCGCCGCCGGAAACAGCAGTGCGCCGACGAGCAGCTGCACCGACCACCGCGGCAGCACCTTTCGCCGCATCATGATCGCGGTGCCCGGGCCGGAGTCGAGCGAGCTGCCGTTGTCGAGCGCGCCGATCGTGCGTAACGCGGCGCGACCGAACACGCGCAGATGGTCGGCGCTGACCGCGGCGCCGGCCGCCGGGCCGCGCTCGCCGGTCGCCTGCAACATCACGGCAGGGATCCCGCGCACGTTGAAGCGCCCTTGGTCGCCGATCGCGAAGGGAAACGCGAGCCGCGCCACCTGGGTGCTGGTGCGAAAGCCGCCGGCGTCCTGTCCTGTCTCGTCTCGGACGGCGACCTCGGCCGTTCGGCGCAGCCGCACCGGCGCGAGCTGCGGGCCGTCCGACCACGGCAGCACCCACGGCTTGCGCAGCTGCGCCGAGGCGAGGTCGCCGAGCACGAGCACGGCGTCGGTGGTCGCCGGCCGAAGCGTTCGCGCGTACGCGACCGCTCCGGCGCCGCCGCCGCTCGTCGACACGAGCGTCAGGGTGCGACGCGTGCTGCGGCCCTCGTAGACGTGCGCGAGCTCGTCGAGCGCAGCCGTGCCGGAGAGCTCGGCGACCGCGCCGCGGCCCAGCGCGTCGCGGTGGGCGATGACGACGATGCCCTTGCCGGGCTGGCCGGTCCGCGTGCCGATCACGGTGGTCAGGCGCCGCTTGCCGTCGACGGTGCGGCCGCTGTCGACACGTGTCGTGACGCGAAAGCCGGCGCGACGCATGTCGCGCGCGAGCACGGTCGCGAGCCGGTTGTCTCCGGCACTGCCGGGCCGGCGATCGGGAAACGCCTTCGCGAGCTGCTGCAGTCGCGTGAACGCGTGATCGCCCTGATCGAAGGCGTCGGCCGACAGCGTCGTCTGCAACGGCCGCGGCCTGTCCGTGAGCGAGAAGGCCGCGAGGACCAGCGCGAACAGAGCAGGAAGAAAGGCTGCCCTGTACACGATCGGGTCGAGCATCCGCCGAGGCACACTACCGGCGCGCTGCCGGTGCGTACGGCGGCGACTATGCCATTCTGAGCCGGGTGTCACGAGTTCCCCGTTCGACGCCGCTGATCGTCCTCGCGCTCGCGGCGGCGCTAGCCGGCTGCGGCGACAAGGACGGGGGAATCGCCGGTGGAGCGCCGGCGAGCACCGCGACGACGGTCGAGCGGACCCGGGTCGAGGTCGTCTCGAGCCAGTCGTCCGCGCGCGGCGAGGATTTCGACGCGCACACGATCTACGAGCGCGACGCTCCCGGCGTCGTCACGATCCTCAGCATCACCGGCACGGGCAGCGCCGCCTCCGACTCCGAGGCCGAAGGCTCCGGCTTCGTCCTCGACGCTCGTGGCGAGATCGTCACCAACGCCCACGTCGTGACCACCGGCACGGGCAGCGCCGTCCGCAAGGTCGACCAGGTCTACGTGCGCTTCCAGGACGGAAACCGCGTCTCGGCGAAGATCGTCGGCGTCGACCCCGACGCCGACGTCGCGCTGCTGAAGGTCGATCCTGGCGGACTGACGCTGCGGCCACTCGTGCTCGGACGCGACGCCGACGTTCGCGTCGGCTCGCCGGTCGCCGCGATCGGCAGCCCCTTCGGCGAGGAGCAGTCGCTCTCCGTCGGCGTCGTCTCGGCGACCGACCGCACGATCAGCTCGCTGACGCGGTTCTCGATCGTCGGCGCGATCCAGACCGACGCGGCGATCAACCACGGCAACTCGGGCGGGCCGCTCGTCGACGCCGCCGGCCGCGTGCTCGGCATCAACTCGCAGATCCGCTCCCAGACCGGCGACGGCACGGGCGTCGGCTTCGCCGTCCCGGTCGACCTGGTCCGGCGCTCGGTCGACGACCTCCGCGCCGACGGCAAGGTCGACTACGCCTACCTCGGGCTCAGCACGACGCCGCTCTATCCGCAGCTGGCCTCGTTCCTCGACCTACCGGTGCGCCGCGGCGTCCTCGTTGTCGACATCACCAAGAACGGCCCCGCGGCACGCGGCGGCCTCCGCTCCGGCGCTTCGACGACGACCTTCCAGTCCGAGCAGGTACCGCGCGGCGCCGACGTCATCACCGCGGTCGGCGGGCGCGCGATCACCCGCTCGGAGGATCTGACCCGTGTCCTCACCCGCTACAAGCCGGGGCAGACCGTGTCGATCGCGATCATCCGCGACGGCAAGCGCCAGACCCTCTCGGTGACGCTGACGTCGCGGCCCGCGGCGGACAGTCCGTAGCGCGGTCTATCGTCGGCCCCTCGTCGTCGAGAACCGGGGGCTGCATGCTTCAACCTGTCGCCGTCGGCGCCAAATCGCTCGCCGACTACACCCACCTCGTCGGCCGCGATCTGATCGACGAGATCCGGACGCTGGCCGAGCCACTCGCCGGCCGTCGTGTCGTCCACGTCTCGGCAACCGCGTTCGGCGGCGGCGTCAGCGAGATCCTCTACACGCTCGTGCCGTTGATGAACGACGTCGGCCTCGACTGCGAGTGGCAGGTGATCTACGGCGAAGAGGAGTTCTTCAACGCGACGAAGCTGATGCACAACGCGCTGCAGGGCGCGCCCGACGACCTCTCACCCGAGCAGTGGACGACGTGGGAGCGGTACAACGAGATCAACGCCCGCGAGCTGTCCGGTGGCTGGGACGTCTGCCTGATCCACGACCCGCAGCCGGCGGCGCTGCGGACGCTGGTCCCGGAGAAGGCCAAGGGCTGGGTTTGGCGCTGCCACATCGATCTCTCGACGCCGAACCCGGCGACGATCGAGCGGCTGCTGCCGTATGTCGCCGCCTATCACCAGTCGCTGTTCCACATGCCCCAGTACGTTCCCGCGGGTCTCGACGGCTCCGTCAACATCGTGCCGCCGGCGATCGACCCGCTGGCGCCGAAGAACATGGCGCTGTCACCCGAGGACGCGTCCTACGTCTGCGACCAGTTCGGCATCGACGTCGACCGGCCGCTGATCTGCCAGGTGTCGCGATTCGATCCCTGGAAGGACCCACTCGGCGTGATCGACGCCTACCGCCTCGTCCGCGAGGAGCTCCCCGGCGCGCAGCTCGCGCTCGTCGGCTCGATGGCCTCCGACGACCCGGAGGGCTGGGACTTCTTCAACTCGACGATCGCGCACGCCGACGGCGACCCCGACATCCACATCCTCAACAACTTCAACAACGTCGGCGGGATCGAGGTCAACGCCTTTCAGTCGCACGCCGACGTGCTGGTCCAGAAGTCCACCCGCGAGGGCTTCGGACTGACGGTCAGCGAAGCGCTGTGGAAGGCGCGCCCGTTCGTCGGCGGCAACGTCGGCGGAATCCCGCTGCAGGTCGATGACGGCGTCTCGGGCTACCTCGTCGACAGCGTCGAGGAGTGCGCCGACCGGATCCTGCGGATCCTCCGCGACCCCGCGTTGGGCAAGCAGCTCGGACGCACCGGCAAGGAGCATGTCCGGACCCATTTCCTGACGCCGCGCTACCTGCGCGACTACCTGCGGATCTTCGCCGAGCTCCCCGGCGAATAGAGTCGGTGCCATGAACGACGGCGCGCGCCCACTGGTGCTCGTCTCCAACCGGGGGCCGGTGACATTCGCCGACGACGGCACGATGTCGCGCGGCACGGGCGGTCTGGTGACCGCCCTGATCGGGCTCGCCTCCTACCGCGACGCGACCTGGATCGCCTCGGCGATGACGCCCGGCGATGCGCGCAAGGCCGAGGAGGCCGGCAATCGCTCGTTCACCGTCGAGCGGCCGAACGGCGGCGAGTACCTCGTGCGCTTCGTCGTCTCCGACGAGGACGCCTACGACCGCTTCTACAACATCTTCGCGAACCCGATGCTGTGGTTCATCCAGCACTACCTCTGGGACCTCAGCAACGCGCCGGACATCCGCAGGCACGAGGTCGAGGCGTTCGAGTTCGGCTACAACGTCGTCAACGACGACCTCGCACACGCCGTCGTCGAGGAGATCGAGGGGCAGGAGGCGCCCGTCGTGATGATCCACGACTACCACCTCTACACGCTGCCGGCGATGGTCCGGCGCGCGCGCCCCGACGCGTTCCTGCACCACTTCATCCACATCCCGTGGACGCAGTCCGACTCCTGGCGCGTGCTGCCGCGCCGGATCCGCGAGGAGCTCTTCCACGGCCTGCTCGCCAACGACATCGTCGGCTTCCACACCCAGGCCTACCGGCGCAACTTCCTTCAGTGCTGCTCGGACCTGATGGAGCTCGAGGTCGACCATGAGCGGTCCGTCGTCCACGTCGACGGCCGCGAGGTCTGGGTCCGCGCCTACCCACTGCCGATCGATGCCGCGGCATTCCAGAAGACCGCGCAGTCGGAGCGGGTCCAGACGTTCGAGCGCGAGTTGCTGCAGCGCCGCCGCAACTCGCTGATCCTTCGCGTCGACCGCGCCGACCTGTCGAAGAACGTGCTGCGCGGGTTCTCCGCCTTCGATCTCTTCCTCGAGCAGCATCCGGAGTTCAGCGAGCAGGTCACCTTCATCGCCCAGCTGATGCCGTCGCGAACCGACGTGCCCGAGTACGCCGAGTACCTCGAGCGGATCGAGGCGCTCGTGGCCGTCGTCAACCACCGCCACGGCACGCCCGACTGGATGCCGATCCAGCTCAAGCTCCGCGACGACCTCGACGAGGCGGTCGCCGCCTACAAGCACTACGACGTGCTGCTCGTCAACGCGATGTTCGACGGCATGAACCTCGTCGCCAAGGAGGGGCCGCTCGTCAACGAGCGCAACGGCGTCTCGATCCTGTCTGAGAACACCGGCGCTCACGAGGAGCTCGGCGACTTCGCGCTGTCGGTCAACCCGTTCGACGTGCAGGAGACGGCCGACTCGATCCATGCGGCGCTGACGATGCCCGAAGCCGAGCGCCGCACCCGCGCCGAGGGCCTGAAGGCGACGGTGACCGCCCGTGATCCGGGCGACTGGATCGACGATCAGCTGGCCGACATCCGCAAGAAGGCGCAGACCCGCTAGCGGCGGGTCGCGCTCAGTCGAGCCCGAACTCGGCGCCGTCGACCGCCGGCGCCGGAGGAGTGGGCGCCGCGCGCGGCACCGTGACCACGTCCGGCCGTTCGGAGGGCCGCGTCTGCTTCGCCGCGTGGATCCTGCGCCGTGCCGGTGGGCGCTTCCTCGAGGCGGGGCGCGGAGCACGTTCCGGCCTCGTGACCGGCGGCTGCGGAGTCGTGGATCGCCGCTCGCTCCCCGGCACCGCGACCGACTCGACGCGACCGTCGGGAACGGTCACGGAGGTGCCGCGGCCGGGCCATGCGGCAAGTCCCAATGCCGCGATGACGGCAAACGCGGCACTCGTGTTGCGCCAGCGAATCCGCGACCACCAGGGCACGGCCCGCACTAGCGCCGCTCGGGCGTCGTTCGCCCCTTTGCTATCGTGGCGCGCCGCCTTCCGAGGCCTCTCTTTATGCCTGCGACCAAGCCCCTCTACGACCTTGTCCTGATGCTCGACACGACGGCTGAAGACAGCCGCCGTCAGGAGATCGTCGCCTCCGCCGAGGCGATCGTCGCCGCTGGTGGCGAGGTCGTCAACAAGCAGGACTGGGGCCCGCGGCAGATGGCGTTCGAGATCCGCCACAAGAAGGACGCCGACTACCACCTGCTGCAGTTCCACGCGACGGCCGAGGTGCTCGAGCGGCTCGACCGCCAGCTGCGGATCGTCGACGAGGTCGTCCGCTACCGGATCGTCAAGCTGGCGCCGGGAACCCCGCCGCCGGTCGAGCAGCGCGCAGAGCCGCGCCCGGCGAGCGTCACCGTCGACGCGCCGGCCGACGACACCGCCGCCGAGGCTGCGGAGCCTGTCGCGGTCGATGCGCCGGCCGAGGCCGAGGCAGCGCCCGCCGAAGCAGTCGCGGACACCGAGCCGGCAGACGCCGAGCCGGCCGCCGCGCCCGCCGGCGACTAAGACCCGGCTTCGCTCGCTCGTCGTCGCGGCGGTAACGGCACGAAGCCCGATGTCCGCCTGACGTAGCCGGCATATCCCGGGCGCTTGCGCAACGAGCGCTCGAGGTGGTCCTTGCCTGACACCTTGGTCAGCAGCAGCGTCATCACGAGCGGCCCGATCAGGCCCCACCAGGCGCCGGCCGCGACCGCGATCAGCCCGAAGCCGAACCAGAGGCAGGCTTCTCCGAAGTAGTTGGGATGGCGCGAGTAGCGCCAGAGCCCGCGATCCATGACGGTGCCACGGTTCGCCGGATCGCCCTTGAAGCGCGCGAGCTGCTCGTCGCCGATCGCCTCGAAGGCGAGGCCGATTGTCCACACCGCCATGCCGGCCCAGTCGAGCGCGTTGAGCGGGCCGTCCTGCGCCGACGCGCCCTGCTGAGCCTGCGAGACGACCCACACCAACAGGCCCTGGAAGAGGAAGACCGTGAAGAGGCTGACGAGCACGAAGCCCCGGCCGTGGCGGTCTCGCATCACCGTGTAGCGCGGATCCTCTCCCGAGTGGCGGAGCTTGCGCCGCCCGATGCTCGCCGCCAGCCGCAGCCCCCAGATCGCGGTCAGCGCCAGCATCAGCGTTCGCCTGCCGTGATCGCCGTCACCCGTCGCGAACGCGATCACGGCGACGATCACGAAGCCCAAGCCCCACGCGACGTCGACGATCGAGACATCGCGAAGCCGCACGCTCAGCGTCCACGTCGCGAGCATGAACACCGTCAGGGCCACAGCGGTGGTGATGAGCGTCTCAGCCATCGCCGCTCATGCGCTCCGATCGGCGTGCCGGATCACCGTACGCGCCCGGCGTTGCCCCGCAGTCCGCGCAAAATGCACCCTTTCCACCACGTCGCGACCCTACCCTCCGGACCCCGGTCTAGACTCGCGATCAGTCTTTGATTCGTTCCCGAAAGGAGCCCCAGTGGCCGCCTCGAACATCAACCGGGTCATCATCACCGGCAACCTCACCGCCGACCCCGAGCTCCGTGCCCTGCCGAGTGGCTCCTCAGTCTGCAAGCTGCGCGTCGCCGTGAACACGCGCCGCAAGGACGGCTCGACCGGCGAGTGGCAGGACAAGCCCAACTACTTCGACGTCACCGTCTGGGGCGCTCAGGGCGAGAACTCCGCGCGCTATCTGTCGAAGGGGCGCGGCGTCGCGATCGACGGCCGCCTCGAGTGGCGCGAGTGGACGACCGCGGAGGGCCAGAAGCGCCAGGCGGTCGAGATCGTCGCCGACTCGGTGCAGTTCCTCAGCTCGCCCGACGGTGGCAGCGGTGGCGGCGGCTTCTCGGCCCGGACCGACGTCCCGGTCGACACCGGCGACTTCGCGCCCGTCGGCGGCGGCAACGGCACGGTCGCCGACGACGACATCCCCTTCTAGGGCACTCGGTTCGTACCCGTCCGAGGCGCCCGCGCCGGGCGTCTCGGCGGACCTCGAAGCCCCTACACTGTGCTGGCGCGTGCCCTTGGAGGCGCGCGTCTTTTTGAGTAGCGAGACTTCGAGGACGTTTTCGTGGCTAAGCGCAGCAGCAGCTCGACCAGCACCAAGCCGGCACGCCGGCGCGACAAGAAGGTCGGTCCCGGCGGGACCGGCCGTCGTAAGTCCTGCCCGTACTGCAAGGACAAGATCGAGCAGGTCGACTACAAGGACACGGCTTCGCTGCGTCGCTTCATCTCGGAGCGCGGCAAGATCCGTTCGCAGCGCCTGACCGGTGCCTGCCGCCGTCACCAGAGCCAGATCGCGACAGCCGTCAAGCGCGCCCGCGAGATCGCGTTGCTGCCGTACGTGAACGAGGCAGCGCGCGAGGGAACGCGCGCGCCGCGGCGCGACGAGGAGCGCTAGTGCCGACCGCGATCCTGCTGGAGAGCGTCGAGGCGCTCGGCGAGAAGGGTGCCGTCGTCGACGTCTCGAAGGGCTACCTGCGCAACTACCTGATCCCGCGCAAGCTCGCGGCGCCCGCGACCAAGGGCGGCCTCCAGGAGGCTCAGCGCCGCGTCGAAGCCGACGAGAAGGCCGCGCGCGACGCCGTCGACCGTGCACAGGAGCACGTCGCGACGCTGAACAAGACGGTGCTGACGATCGCCCAGCAGGCCGGCGACGACGGCCGCCTGTTCGGGTCGGTGACGACGCAGGACCTCGCGGACGCGATCGCCGAGGCGCGGTCGATCACGATCGACCGCCGCAAGATCCACCTCGACGAGCCGATCAAGTCCGTCGGCACGTACATGGTCGTCGTCGAGGTCGGCGATGGCCTGACCGCGACGGTCAAGACGATCGTCACCGAGCAGTAGTCCGGCGCTCACGCGCCTCGTCACAAAACTCTCGGTCGGAGCGGGGACTCGCCGGGCGCGGCGCTGCATGACGGCCGTCGCCGCCGCTAGCTTCGAGTGACCGTGTCCGCGTTCCCCTCCGAGGCTCCATCGCCGCCGTCCGTCGGCGTCGCCCCGCCGCACTCGCTCGAGGCCGAGCAGTCCGTGCTCGGCGCGATCCTGCTGTCGGACCGGACGCTCTATGCGCTCGTCATCGACGAGGGTCTCAAGGCCGAGGACTTCTATCGCGAGCGCCACGGCCTGATCTACGAGGCGATGCTCGGCCTCTACGCCGAGAACGAGCCGATCGACGTGCTCACCGTCACCGAGCAGCTGCGCTCGCTCGGGCAGCTCGAGGAGGTCGGAGGAACATCGGCGGTCGACAGCCTCGCCGGCGCCGTCCCGGCCGCCGGCAACGCCCGCCGCTACGCGCAGATCGTCCGCGAGCACGCGCTGATGCGGCGGCTGCTCGCGACCACGTACGAGATCCAGGCCCAGGTCCTCAACAACGCGGCGCTGCCGAAGGAGATCGTCGAGCAGGCCGAGCGGGCGATGTTCGAGGTCGCCCACGACGACCGCACGAAGGACTTCCAGAACGTCGGCACGGTGCTGTTCGCCGAAATCGACAAGTGGCAGAAGCTCTCCGCCGGCAACCAGTCGATCACCGGCACTCCGTCAGGCTTCGCGGACCTCGACGAGATCACCGGCGGCTTCCAGCCCGGCAACCTGATCATCATCGCCGCGCGGCCGTCGATGGGCAAGAGCGCGCTCGTCACGAACATGGCCGAGAACGTCGCGCTGCACAAGACCGATCCGCGCGCCGTCGCCCTCTTCAGCCTCGAGATGTCCGAGGCCGAGCTCGCCCAGCGTTTCATCGCCAGCCAGGCGTCGATCCGCGGCGACGACCTGCGCAAGGGGCG
>DASRHW010000034.1:0-41869 GCA_035650375.1 Solirubrobacteraceae bacterium
GACGCCGCCGGGTCCACCGAGCCCACCGAGCCCGCGACCACGCCGGCGCCAAGCTCCGGGGCGGGGCAGGACAACCCGCACGCAAGCAGCAACGCAAACGCAAACGGCAACGCAAACGGCAACGCAAACGGCAACGGCAACGGCAACGGCAACGGCAACGGCAACGGCAACGCGTACGGCAAGGCCAAGCAGGACGCCGACAAACCGCGCGGCCCCGACGGCCGCGGCGCCAGCGCCTCCGCGCCGGGCCGTCAGCGCGCCGACGCCGATACCGACGCGAAGACCAATCCGAGCGGCGCCCAGGCCGCGAACGGCGCGGGGGCCGCGACCGTCGGCGCGCAGGGAAACGCGAATGGCGGAAACAGCCACGATGGACCGCTTGCCGCACAAGTGCCCGTGATCGTCTCCGGCGCGCCGACGAACGTCGTCGTCAGCATCGTCGGCGGACGCGACGGCGGCGGACGGGGATCGGGCCGCGCCAGCGAGCGCACGACGCGCACGACCGACGTGCCCTGATCCGCGGCGCGCGCGACCGCCGTCAGGCGACCTTGCGGTAGACCTTGTGCGGCGTGACTTCCTCGTAGCGCTCATCGGGGACGACGAGCGTGTCGACCACCAGCTTGATCTGCTGTTCGGCGACCTGATCCTCGGTCATGAACTCGTACCGGTTGTCGGCCATCCACTTCGAGCCGGCGACCGACCAGAAGTAGTCGTCGAAGTCGATGCAGCCGCCGACCTTGAGCATCCGGTCGCAGAGAAAGAACGCGAGCCCGTCGTGGAGCACCGTGTGGGCACCGTCGAGGTAGACATAGTCGTAGATCGGCTCGGGGGTCGCCTGCAGCTGCTTGATCAAGCTCCAGTTGTAGGAGTCCCAGTGCCTGCGGGTGTTGCCGAAGCCGACCACGTTCTCGTAGCCGAGCTCGCGCAGATCGGCGATCAGCTCGCCGACCTTGCCCTCGAAGTCGTAGATGTGCAGCTCACCTCGGTTGTCCAGCAGCCGGGCGAGCTCCTTCGTCGTTGCGCCGATCCCGACGCCGACCTCCGCGACGAGCGGCTCGTGGCCGTCGTTGAGCAGGGCCAGGACGTTCTCGCAAACGGCGGCGTCGGCTTTGGAGAGGGTTTCGAATCCAGGGGTACCGATGTGCTCGAGCATGAGTGCCTCGTGGGTGGCTGGTGGAACAGAGGGCTAGGCGGCGGCAAGATAAGCGACCCGCGTGCGAGGGTCAGACGAACGTCCAGCGGACGAGGCCGCCGGAGCCCGCGGCGGCGATCAAGCGAGCGTCACGAGCAGCGGCGCGTGGTCAGAGAGCGGGCCGCGATCGAGCACCGTCGTCACGCCGATCGGCGCAAGCCCGTCCACAAACACGTGGTCGACACCTCGGCCGCCGGCGTGGCTGAGCTCGGATAGGTCCGGCTCGCGCGTGTTGAAGTCGCCGCCGAGGACGAGCGGCGCGCCATCCGCCCATCCGCGCGCGGCCGCGCTCGCCGCGGAGCTGTCCGCCCGCGCGCGCCGCTCGGAGCCGACCTGCGCGTGGAGGTTCGCGACCCACGTGCCGTCGGCCAGCCGCACGCCGTGGACGAGGCGCCGCTCCGGCAGCCATCGCAGGCGCCGTACGCGGTGCCCGGTGATCGCCTGGTGGCGCACGAGGATCGCGTTCGCGCCGCCGCCGTTGGACTTGATCGCATCCGGCCAGCGCTCGGCGATGAAGCGCCGCACGGGAAGGCCGAGGTTGCGCGACGTTCGCGCGCTGCGCTGCTCGGCCTCGCCGGCCAGCGCCAGCGCGGGCGGCCACCACGGCGGTACCTCCTGCAGCAGCGCGACGTCCCAGTCCCAGCTCCGCAGCACCGTCGCGAACTCGCCCAGCAGCGCGCGCCCTGCTGGCGGGACGGCGCGGCCGTGGAACAGGTTCCAGACGAGCACTCGCACGGGCGAGGCTTACCACGATCGCCCGCAACGACGCGAGCGGCGGGGGCGTCAGGAGCCGCGTCGCGCGTCCGGCGCCGGGCCGATCGCCGCGCGCGCCAGCCGCCAGGCCCGGCGCTGCTCGTCGCGCGGCATGTCCGGGCCGGCGGCCGCGGCGAGCATCTCGACGAGCGTGCGGACGTCCTTGACGTCGATGTCGCCGCGTACGACGCCGGCTTCCCGCGCGGCCTCGAGATGGCCGGCGAGCGCCGTCTCGACTCGTGCGCTCAGGGAGCGCGCCTCCCCCGTCCACTCGTGGCGCGAGGGGAGCATCTCGAACAGCGGCAGGTTGGCCGCCTTCAGCCCGAGCGTCACGCGCAGCATCTCGAACAGCGACTCCGGCCCCCGCCTCAACCCCGCGGCGATCTCCTCGAACTCGACGACGAACTGCTCGATGATCCCCGCCGTCAGCGAGTCGCGCGTCGGGAAGTGGCGATAGACCGTCGCCCGGCCGACACCTGCCCGCCGCGCCACCTCCTCGATCGCCACGTCGGTCCCCTGCTCCGTGTAGCACGCGATCGCCGCGGCGATGATCGCCGCTCGGTTGGCGCGTGCGTCGGCGCGCTGGCCGCCGGTCTCGAGCGTCGTGCTCATCGCGCTAGCATAACCGAGACGGATCGTCCGTTTACATGACCAGCCCGATTCCTGCCGCTCCTGCCCACACCGCTTCGCGACCGAACGTGACGCTCGCGGTGCTCGCGCTCGTCGGCCTCGTCTACGCGCTGCTGCAGTCACTGGTCGCGCCGGCGCTGCCGACGATCCAGCGAGAGCTCGGCGCCAGCGAGAGCGGCGTCGCCTGGATCCTCTCCGGCTACCTGCTCAGCGCCGCGGTCGCGACGCCGATCCTCGGCCGCCTCGGCGACGTCCACGGCAAGCGCAACGTGATGATGCTGACGATCGCGGGGATGGGCGCCGGGACGCTGATCGCCGCGGTCGCGACGTCGCTGCCGCTGATGGTCGCCGGCCGCGTCGTCCAGGGCGTCGGCGGCGGCGTCTTCCCGCTCGCGTTCGGCATCGTCCGCGACGAGTTCCCGAAGGAGAAGGTCGCCGGCTCGATCGGCTTCCTCTCCGCACTGCTCGGCCTCGGCGGCGGCGTCGGCGTCGTCCTCTCGGGGCTGATCGTCGACCACATGAGCTACCACTGGATCTTCTGGCTGCCGCTGGCGATCGCCGTGATCGCGCTGATCGCCACGGCGCTCGTCGTCCCCGAATCCCCGGTACGAGCCAAGCGCCGGATCAACTGGGCCGGCGCGGGGCTGATGAGCATCGGCCTGAGCGCCGTCCTGCTCGCCGTCAGCCAGACACACCTCTGGGGCTGGGGATCGCCGAAGACGCTCGGCCTGATCGCCGCCGGCCTGATCGTCCTCTTCGCCTGGGTCCGCTCCGAGCTGCGCTCGGACAGCCCGCTCGTCGACATGCGGGTGATGGCGCTGCGAGGCGTCTGGACGACGAACCTCACCGCGGTCCTGCTCGGCGTCGCCATGTTCAGCGGCTTCGTGCTGATCCCGCAGTTCGTGCAAACGCCTTCGCACGCCGGCTTCGGCTTCGGCTCATCGGTCACCGCCGCCGGCATGTTCCTCGTGCCGATGTCACTGGCGATGCTGCTCGTCGGCACCTTCGCCGGCTCGCTCGAGCGCCGCTTCGGCTCGAAGCCGCCGCTGATCGCCGGCGTCGGCTTCGTCCTCGCGAGCTTCGTGATGCTGCTCGCGGTCCACGACAGCCAGCTGCCGCTCTTCATCGCGTCGGCCGGGCTCGGCACGGGCATGGGGTTCGCGTTCGCCGCGATGGCGAACCTGATCGTGCAGGCGGTCCCGCCCGACCAGACCGGCGTCGCGACGGGCATCAACACCGTCGCCCGATCCGTCGGATCCGCCTTCGGAAGCCAGATCGCCGCGACGCTCGTCGCCGGCAGCGTCGTCGCCTCCGGGCTACCGACGGTCGACGGTTACAACCAGGCGTTCCTGATGGGAATCGCCGCCCTTGTCATCTGCCTCGGAGTCTCGCTGCTGATCCCCAGCCGCTCCCGCGCGCGCCAGCCGGCACCCGCGCCGGCGCCGGCCCCCGCATGAACGAAAAGGAGACACGATGATTCTCATCGCCTACGACGGATCGAAGAACGCGGACCATGCGATCGACACGACCGCGGCGCTGTTCCCGGGCAGCACGGTCGAGGTCGTCCACGTCTGGGAGCCGGTCTCCAGCGCCGCTGCGCGAGCAGCCGTCTACGCGATCGCCTACGACGAAGCGGGCACGATGCTCGAGCGCGAAGCGGAGCTCGCGGGCCAGGTCGCCCAGCGCGGCATCGACCGCGCGACGCGGGCCGGGCTCGTCGCCGGAGGCGGCGCGGTCAGCACGAGCGAGGCGATCTGGGCCGGGATCGTGGCACTCGCCGAGCAGCGCGCACCAGAGCTCGTCGTCGTCGGCACCCGCGGCCTCACCGGGCTGCGATCGGCGTTCGCCGGCAGCGTCTCGCAGCACGTGACGGCGCATTCACCCGTGCCAGTCCTGACGGTGCCGCTGGCGCGCGGCGGCGGCTGAAACACGGCGCCCAGACACAGCTTCACCGCTCGCTGGGCAGGGCGATCGCCGCACCCTGACTCCAGTTCGGACGCGCAGCTGCCGAAGACATAAAAATGGACACCGCGGCAGGCGATCGCAGCGCGTTAGCGATCAAGCTCGCCCCATTTATCGGAACGATCGTCCTCGCATGGCTCAGCGTGATCGTCGGCACGACGATCGACTGGAGCGAATACGCGATCGCGACCGTCCTCGTGCTCGTCGCGGTGACGGCCCGCGTGCTGCGAGAGCTGCGCCCGCGCCTGACGCGGCGGCTGCCACACACGCTGTCGTCGCTGATCTTCCTCCTCGCGCTCGCGCTGCTGCGCGAGTCGGCCGGGGGCGCCAGCTCCGGAATCGCGATCCTCGCCCTGGTCCCGGTGTTCTACACCGCGCTCTACAGCTCCGCGCGCCGCGACCTGCTCGTCGTCCTCGGCGGCATGGCGGCCGTCTACCTGGTCCCGATCATCGCGATCGGAGCGCCGTCGTATCCGCAGGCCGGCCTCCGCTCCTCGGCGATCGTGATCGCGATCAGCTCGGTCATCGGCCTGACCACGCAACGGCTCGTCGCCGACGTCCGGCACCGCGCCGACGAGGCGGTCGACCGCGAGCACATGCTCGAGCAGGTGAGCGACACGCTGCGCGGGCTGTTCCGCAGCGGACAGGGGCGGATCGACGTCTGCAACGCGGCGATGGCGATCGGCGACGCCAGCACCGCGATCATCTACGAGCCGAGCCGCCCCGGGTTCATGCGCTGCACGGCGATCGCCGGCATCGAGGCCGAGCCGATGGAGATCTCGATCGAGGGTCACAACGGCGTTCGCGACGCGTTCGACACCGGGATCCCGATCCTGATCACCGAAGACATCGAGTCGCACGTCGGCAACCCGGAGCTGTGGCGCGCCGCCGGCATGCCTGCCTCGGTGCTCTACGAGCCGCTGCTGCGCGGGAACCAGCCGATCGGCGTGCTCGTCGTCTCCTGGCCGGCCGAGGTCGGCCATCCGGGAACACGGGCGACGATCGTTTCGCTGCTCGCCCACGAAGCGGCGGTCGTGATCGACCGTTCGGACCTCGTCAGCGAGCTGACCGACATGTCGCAGACCGACCCGCTGACCGGGATCCTCAACCGGCGCGCCTGGGATGCCGGTGTCGAGGCACAGCTACGGCAAGGCGCGGCGTTCACGATCGCGATCATCGACCTCGATCTCTTCAAGGCCTACAACGACACCCACGGCCACCCGGCGGGCGATCGCCTGCTGCGAGAGGTCGCCGCGGCCTGGCGCGAGACGCTGCGCAGCGGCGACGTCCTCGCGCGGATCGGCGGCGAGGAGTTCGGCCTGCTGATGCCGGGCAGCGCGGCGCCGCAGGCACGCGAGGTGATCGAACGCCTGCGCGCGCTGGTCCCCTACGGGCAGACCTGCTCGGCAGGCTTCGCGGTCAGGCGCCGCGGCGAGTCGGCGGAGGGGCTGATGGCCCGCGCGGACGCCGCGCTCTACGAGGCCAAGGCGAACGGCCGCGACCGCGCGCGGATGAGCGCCTAGCCGCCAAGCCCTACTGCGCGCCAAGCACTTCGTAAGCCTGCATCTCGCCGCGCATCTTCGCCGGCAGGTACCCCGTGAAGAGGACGTAGGAGTGCACGGTGCCGCGGCGGGTGGCGATCGCCGCCTGCTCGGCCGGCGAGAGCAACGCGTCGAGCCGCCAGCTGCCGTTGGCGATCGGCGCCGTCTTCTCGAGCGTCGTCGAACGGCCGCCGGAGAAGTACTCGAGCTGGACGCGGACGATGCCGCGCGCCGCGCCGTTGATCGTCCCGTTCGCGAGCAGATGGCCGTTGGCGATCGTCGGCCTCGACGCGTCGAGGTTCGCGGGATTGTTCGCGGCCCGCAGGCGCACGACCTGCGGACGCGTGTCGGCGTCGCCGCGGTAGGTGATCGTGAGGATCCCGGTGCCGAGCGCGGCCTGTGCGGGCGGGATCGTCTCGCGGTCGAGGATCCGGCCGTCGCTGGAGCTGATCGGGGCGGTCCAGCGGTGGACCTGGTGGGCGCCGAACAGCTCGAGGCTGACGACGCCCGAGGCGCGGGCGGTAATCGGCGCGAGGATGTCGATCCAGTTCGTCGTCTTGTTGATCGTCGCGCGGGCGAGCTCGAGCTTCGACGGCTCGGGGATGATCGCCGGCGCCGTGCGGAAGATCCGGTCGGCGCCGCGGATCGTCACGCCGCCGCCGACGGCGACGATCCGGTAGTGGTAGACGGTGTTGGCAGTGAGGCCTCCGACCGAGAGCTGGACGGCGATGTTGTCGGCGCCGTTGCCTGCCGAGCGTGTCGCCGTCTTGGCGCCGTACGCGGTGCTGGTCCCGTACTGGAAGTAGTAGTTCGTGTCGACGCCGTTCGGGTCGACCGTGCCGTTGAGCAGCGCGGTGTTGACGGTGACGCTCTGGGACGTGCCGGTGACGGCGTTCGGTTGCGGCGTCGCCGCCGACGCCGTCGCGGTGACGGTCGCGAAGGTCAGCAGAAGCACGGCCGGCAGCAGTCGTGAGCGCATGTCCGTGATGACACGCGCCACAGACGGACGTTGCGGTGCCGGCCGCCGAGCTGGCATCGAGGCGCTGGTGATCCGGCGCGGCCCCGCGTCCGTATCTGCGGGCATGAGACGACTGGTTCTGGCACTCGGGCTCCTGTTCGCACTGGCGCTGTCGGCGACGGCGAGCAGCGCGACGACGACGACCGTTCGCATCAAGGACATCGACTTCTCGCCGGCGACGACGCGCGTCCACAAGGGCGACGCGGTCACGTGGCGATTCCTCGACGGCACCACGCCGCACAACGTCACGAGCCGCGGCGCGCTGCGTTTCCGCAGCTCGGCGACGAAGCAGAAGGGCGCCTACACGGTGCGGTTCGCGAGGGCCGGCACGTACCGGTACGTCTGCACCCTGCACTTCAACATGAAGGCGAAGGTCGTCGTCAGCTGAGCGCGGCCGCGCCGGGCTACTCCTCGCGGTCGAGCCAGCGCTGCCGGGCGACCGAGATCGTCTGCAGCGCGTCCTCGCGCTCGTACCAGCCGTCGACCTGCACGTGGATGCCCTGCGGCTGCTTGTAGATCGCGAAGAAGTGGCTGATCTCGTCGCGCAGCTGCATCGGCAGGTCGTCGAGCACGTCGAGCGTGTTCCAGTTCGGATCCGACTCGGGCACGCAGAGGACCTTGTCGTCGATCCCCTTCTCGTCGCGCATGCGGAACAGCGCGATCACCTTGACCGGGATGATGCAGCCCGGGAACGTCGGCTCCGAGACGCAGACCATCGCGTCGAGCGGGTCGCCGTCCTCGCCGAGCGTGTCGGGGATGAAGCCGTAGTCGGTCGGATAGACGACGGAACTGAAGAGGAAGCGGTCCAGCTTGATCGCCCCGAGCTCCTCGTCCCACTCGTACTTGTTGCGCGAGCCCTTCGGGATCTCGACCAGGCAGTGTGTGCGCTCGCTCATCGCCCGCATGCTATGGGTAGCGGCTCGGGCACGCGCCTCGGCATCGTCCTCAATGGGTAGTGGGAATTGACATGGATGTACTCGGGCCGGCCAAGTCGTTCGATTCGCTGCAACGCCGGCATCGGACGCTGGCGATCCCGTACGCCGTGATCAAGAAGTTCGGCGACGATCAGGGCAGCAACCTCAGCGCGGTGATCGCCTACTACGGCTTCTTCTCGCTGTTCCCGCTGCTGATGGTGTTCGTCAGCGGGCTCGGCTTCGTGCTGGAGGGCAACCCCGACGCGCAGCAGGCCGTGCTCGACTCGGCACTGCGCCAGATCCCGATCGTCGGCGAGCAGCTTCGCGCCGGCTCGCTGAAGGGCAGCGGGCTGGCGCTGGCGATCGGCATCGTCGGCGCGCTGCTGGCCGGCCTCGCCGTCACGCTCGCCGCGCAGACGGCGTTCAACCGCGTCTATGGCGTTCCCCATCGCGACCGGCCGAACTTCCTCTGGTCGCGGCTCCGCGGCCTGGCGATGCTGGCGGTCCTCGGCACGCTGCAGCTGGTCTCGACCGCCGCCTCGGGGCTCGCGGCCGGCGGGCTCGGCGGGCCGCTGCTGTTCGTCGCCGGGATCCTCATTTCCCTCGCGGCCAACGTGGTCCTGTTCGGCGCCGCCTTCAGGCTGCTGACCGACGACAGCATCCCGAACCGCGAACTGTGGCCCGGCGTGGTCGCGGCGACGATCCTGTGGACGATCGTGCAGGCGCTCGGCGGCGCCTACATCGCGCACGTCGTCAAGGGCGCGGGAACCACCTACGGAACCTTCGCGACCGTGATCGGTCTGCTGACCTGGCTCTTCCTCGGCGCCCGGATCGTCGTCTACACCGCCGAGCTCAACGTCGTCCTGTCGAAACGGCTCTGGCCGCGGGCGATGTTCGAGCCGCTCGAGGACGCCGACCGGCGGGCGCTGACGACGCTCGCGCAGATCGAGCAACACAAGGACGACGAGCACGTCTCCGTCACGTTCGACGGTGTCGAGTCACAGCCCGACGAGCCGACGCGAGCGCCGTCGTAGCGCTCGCGTCGTCGCCGGGCGCGCGACGCCGCTACGACGTCGCGACGCTGCTGCCCCGCCCGCGGCCTCGCGAGATCATCCAGGTGGCGCCGGCGCCGAGCAGCGCGCCGGCGCTCAGCAGGCTCCCCGTCCGCAGACGCGAACGGCGCGCCTTCGCCGCCGTCCCGCGCACCATGTGCCTACCGGTCATCGTCACGGCCTTGCGCGTCGCGCGCTTCTTCAGCTTGGCCATCGCTCCAACTCCTGTGTCGAGGGACCTGTCCGGCCTGGGATACCCGAACGGCAGCCGGCCATGCGACCGCCCTGTGACTCAGCCGGGCAGCGGCTCCGGAGCGCGCGGCGCGTTGCTGTATGCCTCGGCCGGCTCAAGGAACTCGCGCATCTGCGCACGCAACTCCGGCGTGTTCTCGTGGCCGTGGACCGAGGCAGCATGCTCAGCGGCCGCCAGCACCACCTCCTCTTCCTCGCCGATGATCGTCAGCGAGCAGTTCGAGTCGCTCGGCCAGCGGCGGCAATCCGCCATCACACGGGACATCTCGACCTCCGATTCTCGGGACGACCATTATCGTCCCGAGCCGGGGACAAGGTCAATGGGTGTTCGCATGAACGTCACGTGATGATCGAGCCGATCGGCTTGAGCTGGACCATCCGCACGAGCTTCCTGCGCTACATCGCCGGGATGCCCGACGGCCGCGGCGTCCTTGCCGGCGGCGCCATCGAAACCGCCGGCCGCGGGATCACCTTCCCGCCCGCCGGCGCCCACTTCGATGAGACCTCGGGCAACGGCGCGATCAGGTTCGGCGGCGAGGTCACCTTCAGCGGGCACTTCGGGATGCTCACGATGCGCCTCGCGGATCCGTGGATCGATACCGCCGACGGTACCGGGACCCTGTTCGTCGCCGCGCGCAGCGGCGACGAGGACGGCTTCGCCCCGTTCGCGACGTTCGCCTTCGACTTCGAGGCGACCGAGGACGCCTACGTCTGGCGAGCGTGCAACGTGCAGCTGCTCGCGCACGGCGCGACGCTGTTCGGCGACGTGTACCCCGAGGGCGAGCCGCTCGACCCGTTCATCGCCGTGCTCGACCGCCGAGCGGATGCGAGCGCCCCGGCGCAGCCCGGCTAGCAGCCCGTCAGGAGCCGCGGGGCACGAACGAGAGCGGCAGCGTCTCGATCTTCTGCGCCGGCCAGGTCAGCCGCCGCATCGGGCCGCTGATCGCGAACGAGTCGGTGCGTGCGAGCAGCTCCTCGAGCACGACGCGCATCTCCATCCGCGCCAGCGGCGCGCCGTAGCACTTGTGGACCCCGCGCCCGAACGCGAGATGCTGGTGCTTGTCCTTGCGATCGAGGTCGAACGTGGCGGCGTTCGGCCAGCGCCGCTCGTCGACGTTGGCAGAGCCGAAGTGCAGCGAGATGTAGTCGCCGGCGCTGATCCGCTGGCCACCGAGCTCCGTGTCGGTCGTGCAGATGCGATGCATCGTCTGCTGTGTCGAGTCGAGCCGCAGGGACTCCTCGACGGCATCCGCGACGCGATCGGGGTTCGCGCGCAGGAACGCCTGCAGCTCCGAGTCGTGGGCGACGCGGAGGACGAGGTTGCCGATCGCGCCGGTGGTCGTCGTGAAGCCGGCCATGAACAGCGCGATCATCAGACCGACGATCGCGATGTCGTCGAGCGGCTCGCCGTCGACCTCGCCGTTGATGATCGCGGTCACGACGTCATCGCCCGGAGTCGCCCGGCGCTGGCCGACGATCGCCATCATGTAGGGGACGAACTCGGCCACCATCTCGTCGCGCTTCGGCCGGCCCGGCTCGTTCTGGTCGCCCTCGTAGACGAGCCGATGGTGCCAGTTGCGGATCTCGGTCCAGCTGTCCTCCGGGATCCGCATGAACTTGCAGAGCGCCCGGATCGGGAACTCGTAGGCGAAGGTCGCGCCGAAGTCGGCTTCGCCGGCGGCGATCATCTCGTCGAGCATCGCCGCGGCGAACGGCCGGACGTCGAGCTCCGCCTCGGCGATCTTGGCGGGCGCGAACGACGGGTTCATCATCCGCCGGTACTGCGCGTGCTCGGGCGGGTCGCATTCCAGCGGCAGGACCCGTCCCGCCCCCGGGCGCGGAGTCACGCTGCTGAAGGTCTTGTAGTCGCCGGCGACCTTGACCACGTCGGCGTACGTGAAGATCCCCCACATCCCGTCGGGACTGCCGACGCGGGTCACGGCCTCCTGTTCGAGCAGCTCGTTGTAGACGTCCGAGAGCAGGACGTCGGGGCTCGTCGCCATCGCGGCGAAGGCCGCTTCGGGGTCCCACACGCCCTGCGCTGTCCCTGACGACGTCACGGCTCCTCCGATCGCCGAGCGCCGGCGGCGCCCTGCGCGCCCCCGCGCCGGCCGGCGATTCAACCGGCCGGGGAGCAAGTGTAACGCTCGTTACCCTTTCGTGCCACGGAGCGACGTGGCGATCACGCGAAGAGCGACTCGTCCGCCGGGATCGCCGGCGCGGAGAACGCCTCGCGACCGAACGAGAGGTCCTTCCAGGGACTGCCCTCGAGCGTGTCGTCGCTCGTGATCGCGTACTCGTACATCGAGGCGATCCTGCCGTCCGCGACCTCGAAGATGAAGACCAGCCCGCTCGCCATCGGGCCGTCGGCGAGGTCGCCCTCGATCCGGCCCTCCATCACGATCAGCGAGCCGTTTGCGGCGATCCGCTTGCAGTCCAGGCGCACGCTGCCGTCGCGCTGCTCGTGATGGCTGCGGAACATCTTCCGCGCTTTCTCGATCCCGACGTTGAGCCCCTCGAGCCCCGTCAGCCCGGCCGAAACGGGCAACGGGATGATCAGCCGGACGTCGTCCGCGAGCAGGTCGAGGAAGCCGCTCCAGTCGCCGATCCCGGCACCGCGCTGGAGCCCGCGGAAGGCGGCGACGGCCACGGCGAGCGCCTCGTCGTCGACGGCGGCAATCGTCAGGTCTTCGGGCACGCGCACCTCCGTTGGCTGTGGTCCGGACGTCGGGCTCGGCGGTCCCCGCTCGGCGCGATTCTGTCGGCGGCTCGGGAGCCCGTCAAGGCGCGCCGCAGAACTGGCATCGCGCCACGCGGATCAACTACTGTCCGCAACGGTAGGGGGATCCAGAGCGCACCGTGGTGCGATCCGCGGGCAGCGCACGACCGGGGAGGAGCGGCGAATGTCACTCACCGCAACGAGGTGCATCGACGAGGCCCAGCGGCTGGCACCCGTGTTCGAGAGCCAGGCCGCGGGATCCGACGCCGCCCGGCGGATGCTGCCGGAGGCGATCGACGAGCTCCGCGCCAGCGGGCTGCTCGGCATCGTCCAGCCGGAGGCGTTCGGCGGTGCGGCGCAGCCGTTCGACACGCTCGTCGACGTGATCGCCGAGCTGGCCTACGGCGACGCCTCGCCCGCCTGGGTCTGCGCCAACCTGTTCGCCAACTCCTGGCTGGTGAGCAAGTTCGGCCAGCAGGCGCAGGAGGACGTCTGGCAGGACGACCCGACCGCGGCGATCTGCGGCACGCTCGCGCCGACGGGCAAGGTCGAGGTCGTCGAGGGCGGCTACCGGCTGTCGGGGCGCTGGGAGTTCGGCAGTGGCTGCCACGCCTCACAGTGGGGCCTGTTCGGCGGCATCGCCCCGCACCCGTCGACCGGCGAGCAGCCGACCCGGCTGATCTTCGTCGTCCCGCGCACGGAGTGGACGATCGTCGACACGTGGTTCGCCTCCGGGCTGCGCGCCACCGGCAGCAACGACATCGAGATGTCCGGCGTCTTCGTCCCGCAGCATCGCGCGGAGCCGTTCGCCCTGCTCAACGACGGCCTCGGCCCGGGCCGCGACGTCGCCGGCGCCGGCCTGCTGCCGAAGCTGCCGCTGCTGGTGACGTGGGCCTACGCCGTCGCGGCCGTTCCCGTCGGCTGCAGCCAGCGGCTCGTCGAGGACTTCGCCGAGAACTGCCGCGCCAAGCTCAGCCAGGGCGCCAAGGCGTCGGCAGGCCAGTCCGGACCGCAGCTGCGGCTCGCCGAGGCCTCGGCCGAGGTCGACACGGCACGCCTGATCCTGCGAACCGACACCCGCCTGCTGATGGAGATGGTCGAGGCCGAGCACGTGCCGACGGTCGACGAGCGCTCGCGCTTTCGCCGCAACCAGACGTGGGCGGTCACGCTCGCGGTGCGCGCGGCGGACCGCTGCGCGGCGGCGATGGGCTCGAGCATCCTCGGCGACGCCAGCGTTCCGGGACGCCGCTTCCGCGACATCCACGCCTCACAGGCTCACCATGCGCTCGTCTGGGACAGCCCGGCCGAGAACTACGGCCGCGTCCGCCTCGGCCTCGAGCCGAACGCGAAGATCCTCTAGACGGTTGATTCCGCGGTCGCGGCGACGGGCGCGGGCGCGCTCGCCTGCCTCATCGTCGACGCGGCATCGGCGTTGCGGATCGTCAGCGCCATCACCGCCCCTGCCAGCGCCACCCCGGCGGCGACGAAGAACGCGGCGTGGTATGCGCCGACACCGTCGCTCGCACCGTGTGCCGCGTGATGGGTCGAGATGACGGTCGCGAGCACGGCGACACCGAGTGCCGCTCCGGTCTGGCGGAGCGCGTTGAAGAGGCTCGAGGCCTGCCCGGTCGACGCCTTCGAGACCTGCGCGAAGGCGGCGGTCTGCATCGCGAGGAAGACGTTCGCCATCGACGCCCCGAGCCCGAACATCGTCACGACGGTGACGACGACCGGTGTGCCGGCGTCCTGGAGCGCGAGCAGGACGGCGAACGCCGCGACACCCACGAGCCCGGCGCTCGTGAGCCAGCGCGGGCCGAAGCGGGAGTAGATGCGGCTGCCGAGCGGCGTCGCGACCATCACGCCGAGGGCTTCGGGGAACGTGAGCAGGCCGGTCTCGAGCGGCGACCGCCCGAGCCCCGACTGCTGGAACTGCGCGAACGCGTAGAGCAGGCCGAGGAACGCCGCGAAGCCGACGAGGTTGACGAGAGTGGAGATCCCGAAGAGGCGGTTCTGGAACAGCCGCATGTCGAGCATCGGGGCGGCGCGGCGGAGCTCGTGCCGGATCAGCCAGGCGAGCAGCACGAAGCCGGCGATCCCCGGCAGGAGCACGCCGGCGGACCCCCAGCCGTCGCTCGGCCCCTGACTCAGCGCGTACATCAGCCCGGCGAGGCCGAGGCCGGCGTAGAGGAACCCGCCGATGTCGAAGCTGTCGCTGCGCTCGGCGCGGGTCTCCTGGAGGAAGACGTAGCCGAAGACGACGGCGACGACCCCGAGTGGGACGTTGACGAAGAACGCCCAACGCCACGATGCCCGGTCGACGAGCAGGCCGCCGATGACGGGCCCGAGCGCGGGCGCCGTCGCCGTCGGGAACGTGAGGATGCGGACCGCCCGCAGGCGCTCCTGCAGCGGGAACGTGCGGAACAGCATCGACAGCCCAACGGGCAGCAGCATGCCGCCGCCGACGCCCTGCAGGACCCGGCAGGCGACGAGCTGGCCGAGGTTCGAGGCGAGACCGCACAGCCCCGAGGCGACGGTGAAGATCGTCAGGGCGACCAGCAGCACGCGCTTGTCGCCGAAGCGATCGCCGAGCCAGCCGGCGGCCGGGATGAAGACGGCGAGGCTGACGAGGTACGCGGATGCGACGGCGCTGGCCGCGGCGGCGTCGGCGCCGAAGTCCCGCCCGATCACCGGCAGGGCGACGTTGACGACGGTCGTGTCGAGGATCGACACGAAGGTCGCCGCGACGAAGACGATGCTCACCGCGACCTTCGGATTGCGCAGCCGGGCGATCATCGCGATGACGATAGGACTGCGCTCAGCGGTCGACGGAGCGACTCAGCGGACGCTCGGGCAGCATCGCGGCGAGCACGAGCACCACCAGCGCCAGCGGCACCAGCACGACGAAGACGCTGTGCAGCGACGCCGACAGCGCCATCGTCGTGCCCGCCTCAAGCGCGGCCGGCAGGTGCAGGCCGCCCTCGAGCAGCGAGCGGGTGTCGATCCGCGACGCGTCGTCGCCGAGCCGGCCGGCGAGCTCCGAGGACAACCGGTTGGTGAGCACGGTGCCGAGCGCGGCGACGGCGAGGCTCGAGCCGATGCTGCGGAAGAAGTGCAGGCCTCCGGTGGCGACGCCGACGTCGCCGCTGCCGACCGCGTTCTGGCTCGCGATCACGTAGATCTGAGCGCTCATGCCCATGCCCAGGCCGACCAGCACCACCGCCGCCGTCACCGTCGTTCGCGAGGTGTCGACGCCGATCTGCGTCAGCACGAGGCAGCCGGCGAGCACGAGCAGGCCGCCGGCGAGCGGGAAGACCTTGTAGCGGCCGGTCCGGGTGATCAGCATCCCGACGACCGCCGACGATGCGATCCAGCCGAGCAGCAGCGGGACGACGACGACGCCAGAGCTCGTCGCGCTGGCGCCGAGCACGCCCTGGACGTAGACCGGGACATAGATCGAGACGCCGAAGACGAGTGCGCCGATGATGACGTTGGCGACGCTCGAGACCGCGTAGACGCGATCGGAGAAGAGCCCGAACGGCACCAGCGGCTCGTCGACGCGCCGCTCCCAATGGACGAACGCGATCAGCGTGAGGGCGCCGCCGACCGCCGCCACGAGCACCTCTGGCGAGTCCCAGGCGTACGTGACGCCGCCCCAGACGCAGGCGAGCATGACGCCGGAGATCGCGATGCTCAGCATCAGCGCCCCGGCGTAGTCGATGTGGTGCTTTCGGGGGCGGCGTACGCCGGCCGGCAGCGTGCGCATCACGACGAGCAGCGTCAGCAGGCCGAGCGGGATGTTGATGAAGAAGATCCAGCGCCACGAGGCGTGGTCGGTCAGCGTTCCGCCGACGATCGGCCCGGAGACCGCCGCGAGTCCCCAGGCGACGCCGATGAAACCCTGGTACTTGCCGCGTTCGCGCGGCGGGAAGAGGTCGGCGACCGCCGCCTGGGCGAGCGGCTGCAGGCCGCCGGCGCCGAGCCCCTGCAGCGCCCGGAACGCGATCAGCTGCGTCATCGAGTGCGCCGTGCCGCAGAGGGCCGAGCCGAGCACGAAGAGCGAGATCGCGACGACGAACAGCCGCCGCCGCCCGTAGACGTCGGACAGGCGCCCGTAGAGCGGCACGGTCACGGTCGCGGCGAGCAGATAGGCCGTGATGACCCACGAGAGGTGGTCGAATCCCTCGAGGTCGTCGACGATCGACGGCAGCGCGGTCGCCACGATCGTCATGTCGAGCGCCGCCAGCAACGTCGCGAGCATCACGGCGGAGAACGCGATCAGCAGCTCACGGCGACTGCGCGTGCTGGCCGCTTCGCTCACGCCGGCAGCATATGAACGCGCGCTCGGACGACCGTGGCCGCGACGGATTACGGTACGTCTGCTGGTTCGCAACCGACGACCGCATGGCGCCCGCGCCGCGGGCTCCGCGCAGAGGGGACTCGCGATGTCGTTCACCGACGAGGAAATCGCCTACATGAAGTCGCAGCCGCTGGCACGGATCGCGACCGTGGGACAGGACGGGCAGCCAGATGCCGTGCCGGTCGTCTTCGAGTACGACGGCAGCCACTTCTACATCGGCGGGCGCGACCCGGCCAAGACGCGCAAGTTCCGCAACGTCCGCGACGGCAACGAGAAGGTCGCGCTGGTGATCGACGACCTCGCCTCGCGCAACCCGTGGACGCCGCGCTACCTGCGCGTCTACGGCATCGGCGAGCTGGTGGAGCGCGCGGGCAGCTTCGGGCCCGGCCTCTACCTGAAGATCACGCCGACGATCTCGTGGAGCTGGAACGTCGGCGAGAGCCGGCCGTACGGCAGCGGAAACGACACCGACTCGGTACGCCGAACGGTTCACCAGCCGTCGTCCTGAAGGCCGACACCGCAACCTGTTCGGGCGCCCGCGCACGCTTGCGGCGGCGGAAGCCGTTCCATAGCATCGCCCTCGTCCTGGCAGCAGCGAAACGGAGAACGACCATGGAACGCGTAGAGCTCGACCCGCCGGATCTCTTCAAGCACCCGGCCTTCAAGCGCGTGGTGACGGTGCAGGGCGACATGAAGCTCGTCTTCATCGCCGGCCAGACCCCTTCGGACGACAACTACGACCCGGTCGAGCCCGGCAACTACAAGGCGCAGTACATCCAGGTCATGAACCAGCTCGACAAGGCGCTGAAGGCCTCGGGCGCGACGTGGGACGACGTCGTCTACCGCCGCATGTTCGTCCTCGACGTCGACCAGTTCCTGGAGATCTTCTACGACCAGGACCTGCCGCAGTACGGCGACGGCAGGCCGCCAAGCACGCTGATCGGCGTGACGCGCCTGTCGAAGCCCGAGTTCCTGGTCGAGATCGACCTGATGGCCGTCGTCGAGCCGACGAGCTGACGACCCCTACGCCGCCGGCAGGCCGACGATCAGGGACCGCATCGAGTCCTTGATCGTCGCCAGGTCGACACCGACCTCGCGGCGCAGATAGCGGAGCAGCAGCGGGTTGACGGCGTTGAGCAGCAACTGCGCCGTGACCGGCGCGTCGAGGGCCGGTGACAGCTCAGCCACCAGGCGCTCGACGTGCAGCGAGAGCGTCACGTAGCCGCCCATCGGCGACTTCCAGCGGTCTCGCTCGAGCGCCAGCATCAACTCCAGGCGGCTCTCCTGAACGTCGATCAGGCCTTCGAAGAACGCCACGAGCCGGTCGGCCGGCGGCGCGCCGGGGCCGAGCGGCGGCGGCCCGAACATGAACTCGTCCTGGAACCGCCGCAGATCCTCGTCGATCAGCGCCTGGAAGAGCCCCGACCGATCGCCGAAGCGGCGGAAGATCGTGCCCTTGCCGACACCGGCCTCCTGCGCGATCGTGTCGATCGAGGCGCCGTCGGCGCCGTGCTCGGCCAGCACTCGCAGCGCCGCCTCGAGGATCCGCTTGCGGTTGGCAGCGGCATCGGCGCGCTCTCGCGGCGCGCCGATGACCGGCAGCTCACCGAACGCTCCGTCGGGCGGCGGTGGCGTCAACCGCGGACCGTCTTCATCGCCCGCGTCCAGGCCTCGAGCTGATCGAAGAGCGTCGCCGCGGCGTCGTCGTGTTGCGGGCCCGGCGTGAACTCGGAGAAGTTCACGAAGTCGGTGAACAGCGAGAAGCTCAGCTGCTGGCGGACGTGGGCGATCTGCAACTCGCTGCAGATGCCGCGCAGGTGCTCGATCGCTCGGGAGCCGCCGAGCCCGCCGTAGCTGACGAACGCGGCCGCCTTGTTGATCCACTCGGCGTAGAGGTAGTCGATCGCGTTCTTCAGCACGCCTGAGGTCGAGTGGTTGTATTCGGGGCTGACGAAGATGAAGCCGTCGAACGCCGCGATCGTCTGCGCCCACTCCTTGGTGTGCTCACCGGCGTACTGCCCCTGCGACGGCGGCACCGCCTCGTCGATGTGCGGCAGCGGGTGGTCGAGCAGGTCGACGAGCTCGTACTGCGCGCCGGTGCGGCCGGCGGCCTTTGCGACGACCCAGTCGGCGACGGCCTTGCCGTTGCGGCCCGGCCGCGTGCTGCCGAGGATGATCGCGATCTTCAAGTCAGACATCTGTTCCCTTGGTTGCGGTGTCGTGAGCGGCCGTCGGCCGAAGCTATCAGCCAACGCTAATGCGACCGTCGGTCCGCTTATGGCTGAAGGTAGCACCGCAATGCCCAGCTCGGGCACATTCGCTTGAAGCGACCTGGCACAGGCGGTTACCGTCTGCGCCGACACGGACGCCGCCGAGCCGAGGGTTCGGGCGACACACGTTCCGAACCACAGCCAGGGGGACCCAGTGACGATCGACGCTCAACCAGCGCGGGCCGGTGTCGGCCACGACGAGCTCGTGCGGCGCGCTCAGGCGCTTGCGCCCGGGATTCGCGCGCGCAGCGCCGAGACCGAGGCCGGCCGGCGCGTGCCGCAGGCGTCGATCGACGAGATCGTCGGCGCCGGGCTGATCAGGACCCTCACCCCCGCGCGATACGGCGGCGACGAGCTGTGGTTCGACGCCTGGTTCGACGTCACCGTCGAGATCGGCAAGGCGTGCGCCTCGACGGCGTGGTGCGCGAGCCTGCTGACGCACATCAACCACCTGCTGGCCCTGTTCCCGCAGGAGGCGCAGGAAGCCGTGTGGGCCGACGGCCCCGACGTCTGCCTCGTGCACGCGATTCCCCCGATCGCGAAGGTCGAGAAGGTCGACGGCGGCTACCGCCTGACCGGCGAGCACCCGTTCGCGAGCGGCATCGATCACGCCCAGTGGGCGATCGTCGGCGGCCTGATCCACGACGGCGACAGCCACGACTTCAGCCAGTTCCTGATCTCTCCCGGCGACTTCGAGATCCGCGACACCTGGTTCGCCGCCGGGATGCGCGGCACCGGGTCGAAGACGGCCGTGATCGACGGCGCGTTCGTGCCCGAGGCGCACCGCGTGTCGATGCACGCCGTGATCGACGGCCACACGCCGGGCGGCCGGCTCCACCCGGGCAAGCTCTACCAGCTGCCGTTCGTGATGTTCGGCGGGCCGACGTTCCTCGCCCCGATGCTCGGCGCGGGCCGCGGGCTCTATGACCTGTTCGTCACCGAGATGCGCGACCGGCGGGACCGGATGGTCCAGGTGGCCGACCGCTGGAGCGTCCAGGAGACGGTCTCGCGCGCCGCCGTCGACCTCGACCTCGCCGAGCTCTTGATCCGCCGCGTGATGGCCGTCGCTCGTGACACCGAGCCCGGCCCGATCGAGCGCGCACAGACCCTGCGCGACTACACGCGCGCCAGCGAGCTGATCCGCGACGCCGTCGACCGCCTTGTCCGCCACACCGGCACGCGCGCGTTCTTCGACTCCAACCCAGCCCAGAAGACGTGGCGCGACGTCAACGTGATCGCGAGCCACGTCGCGTTCAACCCGGAGTACAACCTGAGCTACTTCGGCCGCCTCGAGCTCGGTCTCGAGCGCGACCCGACGATGGCGCTGTTCTAGGCCCTCAAGTTCGGCGCGGCCTGCGCCGATTTCACGGGCGTGCCCGCCGATCGGCGAATCATCGCCCACAGCGCCGCCGGCATCTACGCCGGCGCCGTTCTCGTGAGCGCGGTCGAGGAGGCCATCCCCGGCGGCAACGCGGCCTCCGTCGGCCCCGGCATCGCCGCCGTGGTGGCGATCCCGCTGCTCGTGTTCCTGGGACCGCGGCTGTCGCGGCGCCAGATCGTCGCCGCCGGGCCGCTCGGAGCGGCGCTGATCGCCTGGGCGATGGCCACGACGCACGGCTACGGCGACGGCGCCGTCCTCTACATGTGGCCCGTCGTCTGGATGGCCGCCTTCTTCGGCCGCCGCGGCGCGGCGGCGATCGTCGCCTGGGTGGCGCTCGTCCACGGCGTCGCCCTGCTGGCGATGCCGGCCGCACAGGCGAACGTCGATCGCTGGTTCGACGTCGTCGCGGCGGTGACGGTCGTCGCCGCGGTGATCCGCGTGCTTGTCGAGCGCAACCAGCGGCTCGTGACCCAGCTCGCCGCCGAGGCCCGCACCGACCCGCTGACAGGGCTGCTCAACCGCCGCGGCATGCGCGAGCGGATGGACGTCGAGCTCGCGCGCGCCGCGCGCGACCACAGCCCGATCGCGATGATCAGCTTCGACATCGACTACTTCAAGCTGGTCAACGACCGGCACGGCCACGAGGTCGGCGACCGCGTCCTGGCGCTCGTCGGGGCGCTGCTGGCGAGCGAGGCTCGTGGTGCCGACATCGCGGCGCGCACCGGTGGCGAGGAGTTCGCCGTCGCGCTGCCGGGGGCCGGCGAGGCCGAGGCGCTGACGTTCGCTGACCGCGCCCGGTCGGCGCTGGCCGACTCGAGCTCCGCGGTCCGCCAGGCCTACGGCATCCCGATCACGCTGACACTGACGATGAGCGCGGGCATCGCCTGCGCGATCGGCGACATCGACGATCACGTCCTGATGGCCGAAGCCGATCGCGCGCTCTACGCCGCGAAGCACGCCGGGCGCGACCAGGCCGCGGTCGCCTCGGGCGTCGAATCGGCCGTCTAACCGCTGGGCCGCGCCCGGAGCTCGCGCTCGAGTCCGTCGACCGCGGCCTTCAGCGCGTGCAGGCGCTCCTCGAGCAGCACCGCGTGGGCCTGCTCGTCGTTGGCCGCGTCGCCGTCGAGCAGCGCCCGCTCGGCACGGTGGCGCTCGATCGTGCGCGCCTCCTCCATCGAGTTGATGACGATCCCGATGAACAGGTTGAAGACGAGGAACGACGCCACGAGCACGTAGGAGACGTAGAACAGCAGCGTCCAATCGGACAGCTCCTGGCCGCGCTCGATGTAGGCCAGCAGCACGAACATCGTCACCATCGCCTGACCGATGTGCGCGAAGTTCTCCGGGTCGTGCTCGTGGAAGATCACCCAGCCGACCATCCCGTAGACGTAGACGAGCAGCAGCGTCACGGCCGCCAGGCTGGCCACGCCGGGGATCGAGCGCCCGACGGCGACCGTGAGGATGCGCAGATCCGGCAGCAGCCGCACGGCGCGGACGATCCGCAGCAACCGCGCGATCCGGAGCAGCGTCGCGTTCTCGCGCACCCCGGGAACGAAGCTGGCGCCGATCACGATCAGGTCGAAGACGTTCCAGCCGCTGCGCAGGAAGTCGCGCGGCCGCTCGGCGTGCGCGCCGATCCGCAGCAGCAGCTCGACGACGAAGACGCCGAGGATGACGTCGTTGGCGAGGTGCAGCTGATCGCCGATCGAGCCGTCGATCGAGTCGTACGTCTCGAGCCCGAGCGTGATCGCGTTGATGACGATCAGCCCGAGCATCAGCGGGTCGAACCACGACGACCCGACGACGCGCCGGCAGCGGCGCCCGATCGCGGCACGGGCTCGCATCAGCGTGCCTTCGGCGCCGCCCGCACCGAGAGCGCCGCCGTGGCGGTGAGGACCCCGGCGATCACGGCGAGCGAGACCCAGATCGGCGGATGCCAGACGTCGATCAGGAGCATCTTCACGCCGATGAACGCCAGGACCAGCGCCAGCCCCTGCGACAGGTAGACGAAGCGGTCCATCGCCCCGACGAGCAGGAAGTACAGCGCCCGCAGGCCCAGCATCGCGAAGGCGTTGGCGGCGAAGACGATGAACGACTCCTGGGTGACCGCGAAGATCGCCGGGATCGAGTCGACGGCGAAGATGATGTCGGTCGTGGCGACGACGAGGAAGACCGCGAGCAGCGGCGTCGCCATCCGCCTCCCGGCGCGGCGGACGAACAGCTTCTCGCCCTCGTAGTCGTCGGTCATCGCGACCCGCTTGCGCAGCATCTTCAGCGCCGGGTTGTGCTCGGGCTCGATCTCGGCGCCGTGCTGCGTCGCCAGCTTGTAGGCCGTGTAGAGCAGGAGCACGCCGAAGACGTAGAAGGTCGCGTGAAACGAATCCAGGAGCGCCGCGCCGATCAGGATGAAGACGACGCGCAGCGCCAGGGCCAGCGCGATGCCCCAGGCAAGCACCGTCGAGGCGACGACCGGCGGCACGGCGAAGTAGCCGAGGATCACCGCGAAGACGAAGATGTTGTCGAGCGACAGCGAGCGCTCGAGCAGGTAGCCGGCGAAGTACTGCGAGCCGGCCTCCGAGCCCTGCCAGGCCCACCATGCCGCGCCGAACGCCAGCGCGACCAGCAGCCAGACCAGCGACCAGACCGCCGACTCGCGCCAGCTCGGCGCGTGGTGCCGCGCGAAGACGACGAGGTCGATCGCGAGCATCGCGACGACGACGAGCGAAAGGCCCGCCCACATCGCGAGCGACACATCGAGGTCGAGCGCGGTGCTCGAGGTTGATGAAGCGAGTACGCCGATGGCGTCGAACATGCCTTCTCCTGGGTCGGAAGATCCGGTGGAGAAGGTTTGGTCCAGCGCTTCGGCCGGTGACGCCGGGCCTCTCGGCCGTGTTGACGAACGTCACCCGTTGGGACTACTTCCCTTCGGCGCGGAACGATAGCGGCGCGCGCGTCCGGCACGACGGGCCGGGGTGAGATCCGCGGTCGCCGACCCCACCCCGGCCGCCTGCTCGCTAGACCTCCGAGCCCGACTGGCCCGAGCTGGTCGGCTCGGGTGTCGTCGTGCCGGAACCTGAACCGGAACCGGATCCCGCGCCTTCGCCGGCCTTGTCGGGGCAATCGCCCCGGCCGTGGCCGTCGTGAGCCGCGTCACCGGGTGCCGGCCTCGGGTCCTGTGACGGCGCCGCGGACTGCTCGATCGCGGGTCGCGCCGCCGGGGCGGCCGAGACGCTCGCCGCCGGGCTCGACGCCACACCGCTCGAGACGGCGGCGACCAGCGCGATCACGATCGCGAGCGCGGCCAGGAACAGCATCCGGCTCCCACCTCGTGTGGTGCTCTCCATCTTCGGCAACTCCTTTCCTGGGGGGCTGAGAACGAGAGGCTCACGATCAGCGCGTATCGCGGCGGTTACCGAATCCTGGTTACGCCGACGTGACGGCGTGGCTGGCACCGTTGCCGCGATGTCGACCCCCAGCCTGTGGAGCGATGAGCAGAGCAGCCATTCCTGGCTTCCCGCGACCGCCGACGTCGCGGCCGAGCCGGCATCGCCGACGGAGGAGCACGAGCGGCCCGCGCCGGTCCCGTCGCGCGTCAGCTTCCCGGTCCTCTTGATCGTCGCCTGCACCGTCGGAGCGGCCGTGGGCGCGGTTGCCGAGCTGCTGCGATGAGCTTCGCCGCGCCCGCGTTCCTGGCGGTCCTGCTGCTGCTGGCACCGGCGGCGTGGCTCTACGTCCACGGCGAGCGGCGCGGACGGCGCGGACGGGCCGCGTTCGCCACGCCGGCGACGCGGCCGTCGGTCCTGACCCGCTCGCCGGCGTGGCGCCGCCACGTCGCGGTCGCGGTCTACGGGTTCGCCGCGGCGCTGCTGATCGTCGCGCTCGCGCGACCGCAGACGACCGTCGCCGTGCCCGTCGAGCAGGCGACCGTCATCGTCGCGACCGACCGCTCGGGCTCGATGCTCGCGACCGACGTGAGCCCGTCGCGGCTCGTCGCCGCGCGGCGCGCCGCCGCGAGCTTCGTCGACGACCTGCCCTCGGGAATCCGCGTCGGGGCGATCGCCTTCAACCAGGCGCCGCAGATCCTCGCCAGCCCGACACGCGACCACGCCTCCGTCAGCGAGGCGCTGTCGTCCGTGCAGGCCGCCGGCACGACGGCGACGGGTGACGCGCTGACCGCCGCCCTGCGGCTGATCGCGAGCCAGCGCAAGGCGGACGGCCGCCGCTCGCCGGCGGCGATCGTGCTGCTGTCCGACGGCAAGTCGGTGCGCGGCGCCGACCCGCTCGAGGTCGCCGCGAAGGCGAAGGCCGCGGGCGTCGCCGTCTACACGGTCGCGCTCGGCACGAGCAGCTCCGGCGACAACGCACCGGACCCCGCCACGCTCGCGCAGATCGCCGAGCGCTCCGGCGGGCGGGCGTTCGAGGTGGCCGACGCCAAGTCGCTCTCCGGCGTCTACAAGCGCCTCGGCTCCAAGCTCGCGACCGAGCACCGCAAGCAGGAGGTCTCCTCCTCGTTCGCCGGCGGCGCGCTCGTGTTGATGGCGATGGCGGCGGCCGCGTCGCTGCGCTGGTTCGGCCGCTTCGTCTAGCGCCGGCCGGCGTCTCTTACGTGACTCCCAGGCGATCTTCATCCGGCGTTTCGGCTCGGGAGCTTCTCTGGGTCGATGCCGAACCGGCTCAGCACACGCTTCGTCGCGCCGCTGCTGGTCGTCGCCGGCGCGACGATCTTCGGTGTCGGCGCCGGCGGCATCCCTCAGGTCGGCGCGAGCCTCGACGCCGCGACCGTTCGGACCTCGCAGCCGGTGAGCGACGTCGTCGACCGGCGCGTCTCCGATGTCGATGACCGGCACGACGGCTGCCGCGACGAGCATCCTCGCGCCCAGGACTTCTAGCGCGATGCGGATCCTGGTCTGTGAAGACGAGCCGCGCGTCGCCTCCGCGCTCGCGCGTGGATTGCGCCGGCACGGCGCGGCCGTCGACGTCGCGGCCGACGGCGAGCAGGCGCTCTACCGCGCGCGCGTCCATCCGTACGACGTCGTCGTGCTCGACCGCGACATGCCCGTCGTCCACGGCGACGACGTCTGCCGCGCGCTGAACAGCGAGCAGCCGGCGACGAAGGTCCTGATGCTGACCGCCGCGCGCGGCGTCGACTCACTCGTCGACGGGCTCGCGCTCGGCGCCGACGACTACATGGGTAAGCCGTTCGCCTTCGACGAGCTGGTGGCGCGGATCCACGCGCTCGCCCGCCGCGCCGGACCGGCCCGCCCCGCGATCCTCACCGCCGGTGACCTCGACCTCGACCCGGCTCGGCGAACCGTGACGCGCGACGGCCTCGAGCTCGATTTGTCGCCGAAGGAGTTCGGCGTGCTCGAGACCCTGCTCGGCGCCGACGGCGCGGTCGTGACGCACGAGGCCCTGCTCGAACGCGTCTGGGACGAGAACATCGACCCGTTCACCAACATCGTGCGGATGACGGTGATGAAGCTGCGCCGCAAGCTCGGCGAGCCGGCGCTGATCCACACCGTTCCCGGCGCCGGCTATCGCGTCTGATGCAGGCGCTGCGGCTGCGGCTGACGCTGCTCTACGCCGGGGTGCTCGCGCTCGCGACGGGGATCCTGCTCGCGCTCAGCTGGTGGGTGCTCGATCGTCACCTCACGGCGACGCTGCCGGCGGGGTACGCCGACGCCGTCGCCGGCCAGGTCGCCTGGCAGTTCCTGGTCGCCGCGGTCGGGCTCGTGATGGTCGCCGCAGGCGCGGGCTGGTGGTTCGCCGGGCCGCTGCTCGACCGCGTCGAGCAGAGCGTCGAGCGCCAGCGCCGGTTCGTCGCCAACGCCAGCCACGAGCTGCGGACGCCGCTGACCGTGATCCGCACCGAGATCGACGTCACGCTCGCCGACGAACGGGCGACGACCGAGGACCTGCGCGCGATGGGCCGCGTCGTGCTCGAGGCGGTCGACCGCTCCGACGCGCTGCTCGAGGGGCTGCTGACCCTGGCCGCAGCCTCGCAGGCGCCGCCGGGCGACACGCCCGTGGAGCTCGCGGCGATGGCACGCGGGAGCGTCGCCGCGATCGCGCCGGCCGCGTCCGCCGCACACGTGCGCTTCGATCTCGCGGCCGAGACGGCGTGGGTGCGGGGCGAGCCGGCGCTGATCGAGCGGCTGCTCGCCAACCTGCTCGAGAACGTCGTTCGCCACGCGCCGCACGGGAACGCCTCGGTGCGGATCCGCGACGGCGCGACGATCGAGGTCGCCAACGGCGGCGCGGTGATCGCGCCCGACGTCGTCGCCCGCCTCGGCCAGCCGTTCCAGCGCCTCGACCGCCACAGCGGCGCCCAGGGCTCCGGCCTCGGGCTGTCGATCGCGCGGGCGATCGCCGAGACGCACGGCGGCGACTTCGCGATCGACGCGCCGCCGACCGGCGGCCTCAGCGTTCGCGTCACGCTGCCGGGAATCGAACCCGTCGATGCCGCGCGCGTGAGCTCGCCCGCGTTTACACGGGCGTGACGGCAGCCTCCGTAGCTTCGCGCCATCAGCTCACGCGATAGAGGAGCCGCACCCATGTCCGTCACCAGCATCGATCACGACCGCACACCCGCCGACGAGGCCCGGCGCGACCTCCAGGCCGCGCTGTTCGAGTGCAAGCGGGTGATTCGCGGGCAGGACGCGATGCTCGAGCGCGTGCTCGTCGCGCTCCTCGCCGGCGGGCACGTGCTGCTCGAGGGCGTTCCGGGCCTCGCCAAGACGCTGACCGTGCGAACGCTCGCGCAGGTCGTCGGCGGATCGTTCTCGCGCGTGCAGTTCACGCCGGACCTCGTCCCGAGCGACCTCGTCGGCACGCGGATCTGGCATCCGGACCGGGGCGAGTTCGGCACCGAGCTGGGGCCCGTCTTCGCCAATCTGCTGCTCGCCGACGAGATCAACCGTGCGCCGGCGAAGGTGCAGTCGGCGCTGCTCGAGGTGATGCAGGAGCAGCAGGTGACGATCAGCGGCGAGACGTACCCGGTGCCGCGGCCGTTCCTCGTGCTCGCGACGCAGAACCCGATCGAGTCCGAGGGGACCTACGAGCTGCCCGAGGCGCAGGTCGATCGCTTCCTCTTCAAGCTGGTCGTCGACTACCCGTCCGTCGAGGACGAGGTCGGCGTCCTCGACCTGCTCGAGGGCGAGCCGGTCGAGCCGCGCAGCGTGCTGCGCGTCGACGCGCTGCTCGAGCACCGGCAGGCGGCACGCGCCGTCTACGTCGATCGAACCGTCAAGCAGTACGCCGTCGAGCTCGCCGACGCGACGCGCCACCCGGCCGCGCACGGCCTCGCCGAGCTCGAAGGCCTGATCGAGTACGGAGCCAGCCCGCGCGCCTCGATCGGGATGATGCAGGGCTCCCAGGCACTGGCGCTGCTGCGCGGGCGGTCGCACGCGACGGTCGCCGACGTGCGCGATCTCGCCGCGGATGTTCTCCGCCACCGGATCGTGCTGTCCTACGACGCGCTCGCCGACGGCGTCTCTGCCGACACGCTGGTCGCCCAGGTGCTCGAGCGGGTCAGCGGGCCCGCCGCGATCTCCGCGGCGGCATGAGCCGGGGGCAGCTCATCTCGCCGCCCGGGCGGCAGGGACCCGGCAAGGTCCCCGGCGGCGCGCTGGCGCGCATCGACATCGCGATGAAGCGGCGTGTCGCCGGGCTCCTGCCCGGCGAGCACCGGGCGCCGGGGATCGGCGTCGGGACCGAGCTCGCGCAGCTGCGCCCGTACGAGTCCGGCGACGACGCCCGGCGGCTCGACCCAGCGGCGAGCGCCCGCACCGGCACGCTGCACGTTCGCCAGCACGTTCCCGAGCGGGCGCTGACGACCTGGGTCGTCTGCGACGTCTCGGCCTCGATGGCGTTCGGCACGGCGCTGCGGCTCAAGAGCGACATCGGCGAAGGCGTCGGCGACGTCATCTCGGCGCTCGCGATCCGCCGCGGCGGACGCGTCGGCCTCGTGCGCTGCGGCGGCTCGCAGCTGCTCGTCCTTCCCCCACGCGGCGGCCGCGGGGCACACGCACGCGTGCGCGCGGCGCTCGCCGAGGGTGTCGCGCCCGACGGCGCCGCCGACGCCGGCGCCTCACTCGCCGGCGCGCTGACGCGGGTCGTGCGGCTCGCGACGCAGCCGAGCCTCGTCGTGATCGTCTCGGACTTCCGCGACCCGAGCGGCTGGGGGCGGCCACTGCGCGCGCTCGGCGCTCGTCACGAGCTGATCGCCGTCGAGGTCGCCGACCCGCGCGAAGGCGCTCTGCCCGACGTCGGCGAGCTCGTCGTCGTCGACCCGGAGACCGGCGAGCTCGTCGAGGCGCACTCCTCCGATCCGGCGCTGCGCGCCGCCTTCGACGCGGCCGAGCGGACGCGACGCGCGGAGCTCGCCACGGCACTGCGCCGGGCGGCGGCGATGCAGATCACGCTACGCACCGACGAGGACTGGCTGCGCGCGCTCGCCGGGAGCGTCCGGTGAGCTTCCGCGAGCCCGTCTACCTGCTCGCGGCGCTGGCGGTGCCGCTGTTCGCGCTGCTGTTCACGATCGCGCGGCGGCGACGCCGCCGCTACGCCGTCCGCTTCCCCGCGGCCGGGACGCTCGCGACGGCGCAGGGCGGCCTCGCGACATGGCGTCGCTGGCTCGCTCCAGGCCTGCTCGCCCTGGCGGCGTGCGCGACGGCCGTCGCGATGGCGCGCCCGCAGACCGTGGAGGCCGTGCCGATCGAGCGCGCGTCGGTCGCGCTGGTCACCGACACGTCCGGGTCGATGGCCGCGACCGACGTCGACCCGACGCGCCTGGACGCCGTGCGCGGGGCCGTCCGGAAGTTCCTCGACAAGGCTCCGGACAAGCTGCTGATCGGCTTCCAGTCCTACTCCTCCGGAACCGGCGCGTCGATTCCGCCGACGACCGACCGCGGCGAGGTGCGCTCGACGCTCGACGGGCTGCAGGCCGAGGGAGGCACCGCGACCGGTGACGCGCTGATGACCGCGCTCGATCAGCTCGAGGCGCGCAAGGGCAAGGACGGCCGCTCGGCGCCCGCGGCGATCGTGCTGCTGTCCGACGGCAAGACGACGGAGGGCAGCGACCCGCTGATCGCCGCGACCCGCGCGCGCAAGCTCGGGATCCCGATCTACACCGTGGCGCTCGGCACCGCCGGCGGCGTCGTCTTCAGCGACCGCTTCGGTGAGCCGATCCCCGTGCCGCCCGATCCCGAGACGCTGCGTGAGATCGCGACGCGCTCGAAGGGCGAGGCGTTCGAGGTCGACGACGCGTCGGCGCTCGGCCGCGTCTACCAGGCGCTCGGATCGAAGATCGGCACGCGCAAGCAGGACCGCGAGGTGACCTCGGCGTTCGCCGGCGGCGCGCTGGTGCTGCTGTTCGGCGGCCTCTCCGCCGGCCTGCGCTGGCGGCCGCGCCTGACCTAGCGGCCGCCCTGGCGCTCCTGCGAAGCTGTCGCCGACCAGCGACCGAGGAGCACGGATGGCATCGGAACAGGCGAACGCAGTGCCGGGCTTTCGCGTCCTCGCCGCGGACGACGCCTTCTGGCGCCCGTCGAACCAGATGGGCGTGTTGAACACCGACCTCGGGAAGCAGCTCGAGACCGCCGGGCTCGGCGCGCGCCTGTGGCGCCTCACCCCCGGCCAGGCGTCGACCAAGCACCGCCATCGTGAGCAGGAGGAGCTCTACGTCGTGCTCGAGGGCACCGGCCGGATGCGTATCGGCGACGAGCTGCTGACGCTTGCGCCGCTGTCCGCCGTCGTCGTCAGCGCGGCCGAGGTCCGTCAGGTCTTCAACGACACCGAGCACGACGCGCTGTGGTTCGTCGCCGGCACGCCGCGCGAGCTCGGCAACACGCTCGAGATGACTCCGGAGTTGCTGGCGGAGCTCTACCCGGACGGGCCCAAGGCGCTGCCGCCCGAGCTCTCCGAGCGACGCGGCGAACGCGCCCTCCGCCCGCCTACGTGATGCAGATCTCGGTGAAGCTGCGCGCGTTGTTGGTCTCGTCGGTCTCGGCGACCTGGCCGAGCGAGTCGGCGGTCGCCTGGAACGTGGCGGCCTTGCAGGTCGTCCGGAACGTCCTCGTCACCGACGCGCCGGGCGCCAGCCCGGCGATCGCGAACGAGCCCTCGCCCGGGATCGAGACCGTGAAGGCACCGGCGGCGCCCACACCCTGGTTCTTGACCGTGAAGAAGTACTTCGCGGTCGCGTCGTAGCCCATCGCGCTGATCACGAGATCGGGCTTCGGGGCGACCGGCGTTGGCGTCGGTGCGACGACGACCGGGAGCAGCGGCGCCGGCGTCGGCGTCAGGGTGTCGATCGTGTAGGTGATCGACGCCTTGTCGCCGTCGCCGATGCGGCCGCTGAGGAAGCTGCCGCCGGTCGCTCGCTCGCGGACGACCGCGCCGGGCAGGTACGCGAGCGCGAGACGGCGGCGCTTGTCGTAGCGGTTGAGATCGCCGTGGTCGTCGCCGCCGTAGATGTTCGAGTCCTCGTCCCAGAGGTCGAGCGTGATCGGCAGCGCCGGGCCGCTCGGCCCGCTCGGCCTGAAGTCGGGGGCACGCCAGGTGCGGTGGTCGTCCTCGAGCCAGCGCTCGATGCCGTCACGGCTGTACAGCGTGCGGCCGTTGACGACGAGCTTGACCCCGCGCAGGCGCCAACCGCCGCCGACACCGTCAGACGACTTCTCGATCTGCACGCGCGAGATGTCGCCGACCTTGAGCCCGTTGAGCACGGCGCCGTCGATCGGGACGCTGTAGGTGTCGCGATCGCCACGCTCGAAGTCGTTGTAGAGCGACTTGTCGAGCGCAAAGCGCAGTGTCGGGCTGATCCGCAGATAGACGTCGTCGTCGGTGCCGGCGAAGGTCTTCGAGCTGGTCCGGATCTCGACCGTCATCGTCGTCACCGGCTCGGCGTAGCGCCCTCCGGGAGCGATCGCCTTGATGAACGTGAACGGCGCGTAGGGAAGCGGGAAGGAGAAGCTGTCGCGGCCGTTGATCTCGCCGGACTGGAAGCTCTGCCCGGCGATCGTCGCGCGCGAGAACATGTCGGCACGGTCGGCGATCGTCGGGTCCCCCAGCGACCGCAGGCCGACACCCTTCATCGACGTGACGCGCAGCTGAACGAACCGCGTCGTCGCCTGCAGGCCGCGGCTCGACGTGATCGGCAGCAGATCGCCGTTCGGCGTCACCTGCCCATACAGCGGGATCAGCCCCTGGAACGTTCCGCGGAAGCGCGTCCGGCCGCGGTCCTCGAAATACGAGTTGATCGCGCTGCGCGCGCCGAGCAGGTCGCCGCCGAGGCCGTTGCGCGAGCCGCAGATCGCGAGCGACAGCGACGGGTTGCAGGGTTCGCCCTGACCCTGCCAGTGGCCGGTCATCATGCCGACGTTGAGCGCGCCCTTGAGGTCGTGGTCGAGCTCTCCGCCGCCGCGGTTGGCGTAGCGCAGCACGCGCTGCCAGAGCGCCTCGTCGGCGAGCGCGGCACGGATCCCCTGCACCCACTGGCGCGTAGCGAAATACGAGGTCGTGTACGCGTTCGCGTACCCGGGGCGCCCGGGCCAGTCCTTGTTGACGCCCTTCGTCATCGCCTTGTTGCCGTCGGTGTTCCAGGCGCCGTGCGGCCGCTCCTTGTGCCCGGTCGACTCGCCGATGTAGACATTGAGCTTGTCGCGCGCCTGCTTGTCGACGTCGAACCACGTCGGCGTCAACCCGTATGGCAGCTTCGACCAGTCGGTCCCGTCGACGCCGGGAACGCCCTGCTGCTCGATCCAGTTGGAGTGCGAGTAGAAGTCCTGGACCGAGTGCAGACTCATGCCGATCGTCGAGAGCAGTTGCAGTTCTTTGTTCGCACCGCCGGCCGACTTGATGCTGCGCAGCAGCTGCGTCGTCGCCCGTTGCAGCCGCTCCCACTCGATCTGCGCCTTGCCGACGTTCGCCACATCCCAGAGCGACGAGTCGAAGTGCATCCGGTTCGCGCCGTCGAGCACGGCCTGGGGCCAGTTCTCGTCGTTCTCGAAGAACGCGCCGAGGACCGACACCGCGGTGTCGGCGTGCCCCGACTGCGGGACCTTCGACGAGTTCGAGTAGAGGTCGACGAACCAGTTGTTGACGACGACGACGTCCGCGGCGGTGGCGCCGAAGCCCTCCGCGATCAACGCATCGCGGGTGATGTCCGAGTGCGGCCCGGTGTCGAACGCCTGCGCGCCGGCGGGAGCGACGACGAGCGCGATCACCGACAGGGCGGCGAGCGCCGCGGACCGTGGAATCGATCGCATCGACAGGCGCAGCGGGCTCATTCGGCGACGGTACAGCAGCATCGGCGGCCGGGAGGCGCGCCGAGGGTTCGGTCGACGAATAGCCGAGCCGAACGCTCACACTTCCGCGACGAAGCCCTCGCCGGTCCGGAGGGAGAAAGGTCCGGCGAGGGCCCGTCGCAGTCTTATTCGAACGACCGCCCGGTGGCCTCGAGCTCCTCGCCGAGAATCGCGGCGCCGCCGTACAGCGCGCCGGCGCCGCCGGCCATGCCCGCGATCTCAAGCGTCTCGAGGATCATCTTCGGCGGCACGTCGATCGCCAGCGCCCGCCGGATGTGCGAGCGGACGATGTCCCAGTTCGCCGACGACGCCTGGACGGCGAGGATCAGCATCTCGCGCATCTGCGCGCTGACCAGGTTGTCACTACGGCCGAACAGGCCCGCGAGGAAGGCGCTGAGGCCCTCCATGTACGCGGGGTCGTTCTCGGCGATGAACCGCTGGCCCGCCAGCATCTCGCCTTGCATCTGGCGCTCCGCGGCTGCCAGCCACTCCGGCTTCTCGCTCATGCTCCACCTCCGGTCGACGTCGGCTGCTTGTACCTGCGGTTGATGGTGCCACCGCCGGAAGCGGCGTCGAACGAGAGCGGCGCCCGCTCGAAGCGCGGCATGACCTCGTCGATGAACAGCTCGATCGAGCGATCGACCTGCTCTCGCGGCGCGTGGCCGAAGCTGAACATCGTCCGCACGTGCGGGACGCCGTTGTCGGCGAACGCCTGTAGCTTCGCCGCCACCGTGTCCGGGCTGCCGACGGTCACCGCCTGGCTGATGAACCCCTCGCGCTCGCGGCTGACGCCCGTGGTCTTGGTCCAGTCTCCGGCGCCGTTGGGATCGTCGGTGTCCTTGGCCTTCGGCTTCGGCGCGTACGCCAGGAAGGCGTCGATCGCGGGGTTGACCTCTGCCCATGCCTGCTCGTCGGTCTCGGCGACGTGGATCATCTGCGTCACCGCGAGCCAGTCGAGGCACTCGCGCACGGTCTCGTCCGCGTGTCCGGCCTCCTCCAGCGAGCGGCGATAGAGCTCGGCCTTCGGGCGGCCCTCCTCGGGCGTGAAGCGGCCGAGCAGCACCGGCCAGCCGAGCCGGGCGCACTCGGCGATCGTCTCGTCGGCGTGCGTCGCGCGGGCGATCAGCGGGTGCGGCCGCCTGAACGACGCGGGCATCACGCGGCCGGTCATCGTGCCGCGTTCGTGCGTCGTCTCGTACTCGAGCGTGTCGCCGTCGGTGTGGCTCCACGCGCGCAGCATCACGTCGAGGTTCTCCGCGAACAGCTTGTGGCGATCCTTCGCGTCGCGACCGAGGCCGGCCGCCTCGCCCGGGTTGCCGCCCGGCCCGAGGCCGATGATGCAGCGCCCGCGCGTCAGCGAGTCGAGGAGGTTGCAGGCCTCGACGAGCCGAAGCGGGTTGTGCAGTGGAACGACGCCAACGCTCACGCCGAGATGCGCCTGGCGGATCTGCCCCGCGATGTGCGCGCCGAGGATGAACGGATCGGCGTACGTGTTGAAGCTGTTGAAGTGGTGCTCGGTGAGGAAGATCGCGTCGAAGCCCGCCTCGTCGGCCAGCAGGCAGTTGTCGATCTGCGCCTCGATGATTCCCTGGTCGTGGTCCGCGCCTTCGCTCTGGGGAATCACGTACATCGTGAATCGCATCGGCTGTGATCCGGGTGTCGAAGCCATTACGCGTTCACCGCCGTCTTCAGGCTCACGGCGCCGAGCGCCGCGAGGAAGGCCAGCTCGTCGACGAGGAACCAGCCCTCGACCATCTTGCCGCCGGCGAAGCGCATCAGGCCGGCCTCCTCGATGAGGACGCGGTTCCCGGTCGGCTCGATGCCGAGGAACGGGCCGTCGTGGGTGCCCTCGAGCGTCCAGATGCCGGCGACGGTGTCGTCTTGGGCGACCACCGATGCCTCGTCGATCTCGAGCTGGAAGTCGGGAAAGGCCTGGAGCATCATCGTCAGCCCGCGCATGAAGCCCTCGAGGCTCGACATCTCCTGGCTGGAGATCGCCGCGCTCCCGCCGGCCATCAGCCCCGCGGTCGTCTGCAGGCCACCGCGGCGAATCTGGAAGTTCTCGTCAATCAACTCAGCGGCCAGCTCGCGGTCACCGTTGTTGATCACCTCGCGGATGACGCGTAGGAAGATCTGCTTGTTGTCGTCGGTCGACATCGCTGCTTTCTCCTTCGTGAACGAGGCGGCTCGTGGCAAGCGCCTTTGAGGTGAAACGCGAGCGGCGCTCCCCCCGGGAGAGGAGCGCCGCCGCAGTCAGCCCGGCTTACTTGATGCCGAGCACGTCCTTGATCGACTGGACCGTCGCGGCCGACAGGCACTTGGCCCTCGGGTCGGCCTTCCAGGTCCCGTCCTTGTACGTCGACACGAACGAGCAGGCGACCATCGTCGGCTGTCCGCGCGTGTAGGTGAGCGGCCCGGTCAGGCCGCCGACCGTTTCGCCCTTGAGCGCGTACAGGCCACGCTTGACGTCAGCCGACGTCGACGTCGGCTTCAGCTTCACGTTCTTCGCCACCGTGGCGAACAGCTGCAGGCCCGCGAACGGTGCACCGATCGCCTCCGTGTAGAGGTCGCCCTTCGTCAGGCTCGGCGCGTACTTGGCCAGGATCGAGTGCAGCAGCTTGCCGCCGGCGGTCGTCTTGTCGGTGACCCCCAGGCTCGGCGTCGTGATCAGCACGTCGCTCTTGCCGATCTGCTTGCTCTGGTTGATCCCGATCGTGCCGTTGCCGCCGATCATCGTCGGCACCCAGCCCTGCTGGCGGCACTCCTGCAGCACACGCACGACGACCGCCGAGGAGGTCGAGATGAACGACGCGTCCGCACCGGAGTTCTTGCCGGCGAGGCAGTTGGCGGCGAAGCTCGGCTGGCTCGCGGCGATCCGCGAGCTGGCCCCGACGGTGATCCGCCCGATTCGATTGGCGAACGCCGAGATCACTCTGGGGAACGAGGCGCAGATCGGCGCCTCGGCGCAGTAGAGGATGGCGAGCTTCTTCTTGCCGTCCTGCTTTGCCGACAGGATCGCCCGGTAGAGGCCCGGGAACGAGCTCGACCCGGTGCCGAAGAAGTCCGGGTTGCTGAACTCCGCCCGTGACTGGCCACCGCCGCCGATCACCGGCACGCCGGCCTCCTGGGCAATGGCGATCCAGGCATCGGTCTGGAGGCTGTAGTTGCCGACGATCGCCACCGGCTTGACCTGCTGGACGAGTTGCCTCGCGGCCGCGGCGGCCTTCGTCGCGTCGCCGGCGTCGTCGAGGATCGTGAGCTTGACCGGGCGGCCGTTGATGCCGCCGTTGGCGTTGGTCCACTTGACCCACGCCTCGTCAAGCGTCTTGGCTGCCTTGATCCCGCTCTCGAGCGGGCCTGAGCAGGTACAGATCGCGCCGATCTTGATCGCGGGACCCGTCGCTGCCTTGGGCTTGCTCGCCGCGAGCGCGGGAGCGCTGCCGGCGAAAACGGCAAGAAGGCAGAACGCGGCAAGCGCCGCGAGCCGCCATGACTGGTGTCGTTTCATGTGTGAATCTCCTCCCGACAGCGGCGCACGCCAACGGGCAACGCGACCCGATCGACGGGTCACGCTTCCGGCACGGCGTCGCCGCGTTTTTGTCGGAGTGCGCCGCTCTACGCCGCAACTCCTTGAGTTGTTCTCCCCTCGTCCAGCGCACTTCTCCAGCTGGACGCCGCGACTATCCCACGGGCGTCGCCGGCGAGCTATCGCTTTGGAAGGGGCGACCTATAGCCCGTGCGCGACCGGGTCGAGCAGCTCGTGGAGCTCAGCCCGCATGCCGTCGTACAGCGCCCGCTGCAGCGGCGAAAGCTGGCGGTCCGCGCGGCGGACGAGGTTGATCGGCAGATCGATGTGGACGTCGTCGATCTCGATCTGGCGCAGCGTGCCGGCGAGCAGCTCGTCGGCGACCGCATGGCGCGGCAGCAGCGCCACCCCGGCGCCGCCGCCGATCGCGCGCTTTGCCGCCTCGGGGTTGCCGAGGTCGAGCCGCACCGGCCCGAGCTCGACCCCTGCGTCCGCCACGAGGCGGTCGATCAAGGTCTGGCGCGCGTGGTCGCGCGGCGCACCGACGAAGCGCAGGCCCTTGAGCTCATCGCGAGAGAGCTTGTTCGCGATAGGCGGGCCGTCGACCGCGGCGACGAGGATCAGCTCCTCGACTCCGACTGGCTCGACGATCAGATCGACGCCGCGTAGGCCCTCCGGCGCGAACGTCAGCGCGAAGTCGCAGCCCCCGTTGCGTACCGCGTCGTGGATCTGGTCCTGGGTCAGGACGTCGAGCGCGACGTGCGCCTCCGGGTACTGCTGGCAGAAGCGCCCGAGCATCGGCGGCAGCACGTACGTGCCGATCGTCGGGCCCGCGGCGACGACCGCCGCGCCGTGGCTTCCGCTCGCGAGGCCGCCGAGCTCGCGCTGCAGCTCCGCGGCGCGCGTCAGCGCGTCACGCGCCCAGCGATACGTCGTCTCGCCCGCCTCGGTCAGCTTCAGGTGGCGGCCGTCGCGCTCAAACAGGGGAGCGCCGAGATGCCGGCCGAGCGCACGGACATGCGCGGTGACGACGGGCTGCGACAGGTACAGCTGGTCCGCCGCGCGGCTGACGCCGCCGAGCTCGACGACGGCGCAGAAGACCTCGAGCTTCTGCACCGTGACGCGTCCGTCCATGGCCCATGGATCAACGTGCACGCCGCTCATTATCGTCGCGTGCGGCGCGCTGGGCAAGCGGTGCCCAGGTCGCCGAACCTCGACAGACTGAAGATGCCCGGCTAGCGAGCGATGGTGTTGTAGACGTCAAGGACCGTCGGCTCGCCAGGATCGATGCCAACGTCAGCGAGGACCGGCATCAGATCCTCCCCAAACGCGGCGAACTTCTCCTGCGAGTCCCAGATCTCACTGACGCGGACGCCGCCATCGACGATGAAGCACACGTGGTACTCAAGGCCATCGGGGGGAAATTCCCCCGCATCCTGGAGCCGACGAATCACCTCGTCGTACTGCTCGGTAGACGTAGCACCGCCGGGAACAAAGCGAACAAGGATGCTCATGGCAACCCTCCGGTTCGGTTATCCGCCGACCCTACTCTCACTCGGCCGGCCCGTGGGATTCGTCACGCGCGTCGCTATCCGCGCACGAGGCTGATCTTCTGCGCCGCGTTGTCCCCGAACTCGCTGCGCGCCTGGATGTCCAGCTGGAGCACCTGCCCGGGCGCCCACGCGACCCCGGTCTTGGCAAGGCACTGCGTGAGGTTCACCGAGAAGGTCAGTGTGTTGCCGGCGCTGGCCACCTGATCGCCCGCGCCGTCGACGATGCCGTCGCCTGCCAAGGAGAGCGTCGGCGACAAGGCCGAGTACGAGCTCGCCGGGCAGTTGCCCGGCCCTGGCGCCGGCCCACCTCCGCCTCCCTGCGGGGCGTTGGGCACGTCCGCCGTGTACTTGAGGCGACCGATGTCGACCCAGTCGCTGCCTTCACCCGAACCGGCGATCGGCTTGCGCTGCGGACGCCAGAACGTCATCGACACGATCGCGTCACCGGCGCCCGCGACCGGAATCGGGTTGCCGGGGGTCCCCGGCGTGCCGGCCGCGGCCGGATACACGACCGAGCCGGAGGCGCCGCCCGAGCTCCAGCTCGTCAGCGCCGGCGTCGTCGAGAACGCGTAGTTGAGCACGCCCGGGAGCTGCGTTTCGGCGCCGTCTCGCGTGATCCGCTCGACGAACGCGTCGCCCGTGCCGATGTCGGCCACCGTGGCGCCTGTACGCAGTTGGAAGTCACCGCTCGGTCCGACCGACAGGAGGCCGAAGCCGTCGCCGTCGGAATCGAACGCCGCGGGGAAGGGTCGTGCGCCTTCGAGTGTCATGCCCGTACCGCCAAGAGAGCAGTAGCGCAGTCCGCCGCAGTCGAGCTCGACCTGGGCGCCGGACGCGACCTGGATCGCGAGCGTCTGCGCCGAGGCCATCGCAGCGTCGATCTGGGCGTCCGTGACAGCGGCCGCGTTGGCGTTCAACGACTGCGCGAGGTCGAGCTTGAAGTTGGAGAAGATCCTGAAGCCGCTCGCCGCGCTGGGCTGCGGGGCGCCGGGGTTCACGGGCGGTCCTATCGGCGGATCCGCGGCGGCCCGCGCTCGCGCTTGGCCGCGCTCGAAGTTGTCCAGCACCAGATCGCCGTCGTCGTCGACATCGAAGGCGCCGGGCAGGCCGTCCGCGTCCTGATCGCGACCTGCGCCGGAAGCGCCCGTCGCCGTCGACCGAACGCGTCCGAAAACACCCGCGCCGATCGGCGCGCCCTTCTTCGCCCGCGCGGTCAAGGCGGAGCCGACGAAGCGCCGCGCGGGCGGCGCCTTGAGCCTCGCGTAGCCCTTGACGATCGAGATCGTGCCCAGCACCGCGCCAGCCTTGACCCCGACGATCACCCTCGTCGGCTTCTTGGCGTCGACGACGATCGGGCCGGCGTAGACGCCCTTGGGGTCGCGCAGATGCAGCGAGACCGTGCCAGCAGGCGGGACGAGCCTGAACGTGCGGCCTGTGGCCTTGACCGCACGGGCTTTGCCGTTCGCCGCAAGGGCGACCACCGTGTAGCCGGGCTTCGACAGCTTGCCCGTGACCGGCCTGTTCGCCGCATGCGCGGGAACGGCGAGCCCGGCGCCGAGCGCCAGAGCCAGCGTGGTCGGCACCACCTGCCTGCGAAGGCTCCACATGGGTTCCCTATCGGCTTGCGCGCTCAAGGTATGAAGCTCGAATGCGCCTGGGCGGACGCATGGCGTAGCGGCGTTGCCGGCTCAGACCTCGGACGTTGGTCCAGCGGGCGTTAGTCGGCCCACCAGTCGCGCCGACCCTCCACGTCTCCACGCGGATCGTCACCGAGGCTCGGGGCACCGATGACGAGGATCTCGAGGCCGTCCGGCCCGGCCTCGTAGCCGCGCCACGTCCCGGACGGCACGCGCACCACGTCCCACTCCCCGATGTCGACGATCTCGTCGTCGAGCTTCATCCGCCCGCTCCCACGCACGACCACGTACACCTCCTCCTGCCGCTCGTGCGTGTGGCCGTAGGGAAAGCGGTAGTCAGCCGGGATCCGCTGGTAGCTCAGGCCGGACTGCTCGAGCCCGAGCGCCTTGGTCGCGTGGCGGAACTCCAGGTCCGGCGGGCCGTCGAAGTTGGACCCGACGTCCTCGAGGTCCTTGAGGTTCGTGAGGGTGAACGGCATGGTCGCGACGGTAGTCCGTCGTACGGCTCGACCGCAGAGGTCTGCTGAGCCAGCTACAAACGCTCAAGCAGCGCCACACACTCGATGTGGCGCGTCTGCGGGAACATGTCGACCGGTCGGACGCGCGTGAGCGTGTAGCCGGCCTCGACGAGCTGGGCGGCGTTCGGCGCCAGCGTCGTCGGGTTGCAGGAGACGTAGACGATCCGCTTCGGACTCGCCTCGATGATCCGGCGGACGATCTTCTGCGACAGCCCCGAGCGCGGCGGGTCGACGACGAGCACGTCCGGCCGCCCCGCCCGCTCGACGAGCTCGCGCATCGCCAGCCGCACGTCGCCGGCGAAGTACTGCGTGTTGGAGATGTCGTTCACGCGAGCGCTCTCGATCGCGTCGGCGACGGCCTCCTCGACGACCTCGATACCCCAGACCTCGCCGGCGCGTGGCGCGAGCGTCAGGCCGATCGTGCCGATGCCGGAGAAGAGGTCGTAAACGCGCTCCCAGCCCTTCAGCTGGGCGTACTCCGCGGCGACGCCGTAGAGCTGCTCGGCCATCTCGGTGTTCGTCTGGAAGAAGGCGTCGGGCGAGATCGCGAGCTCGAGGTCGCCAAGCCGCTCAGCCAGCCGCGGCGGGCCGGAGAGGTGTTCGGTCTCGCCGCCGGTCGTCGTTTCGGCGAGGCCGGACGTGCGCGTCCAGAAGACACCGCCATTGCCCGGCACGGCGGCGGCGAGCGCGTCGCCGTCGAGCACGCCGTCGCTGGTGATCAGGCGGATCTGCAGCTCGCCGCTGCGGCGCCCCTCGCGGATCACGAGGTTGCGCAGAAAGCCATCGTGCGTCCTGCGGTCCCAGGCTTCGAAGCCCTGTTCGCGGCAGAACGCGAGCACCGCGCGGCGCGCCTCGTTGACGCGCTCGGAGACGAGCATGCAGTCGTCGACGTCGACGATGTCCTCCCACGAGCCCGGGGCGTGGAAGCCGCAGACGAGGATCGGCGTCGCGCCCGAGCTGTCGGTGCCGAACGAGAACTCGACCTTGTTGCGGTAGCGCCACTGCTCGGTCGCCGCGATGATCGGCTCCATGGCGAAGCCGTCGAGCTTGCCGATCCGGCGCAGCGCGTCCTCGACCTGCTCGGCCTTGATCTCGAGCTGGCGCTCGTAGGGCAGCACCTGCCACGGCGCGCCGGGGTGGTCGGCGACGGCGGGGATCCTGTCGGGAGCGGGCTCGAGCAACGCGACGGTGCGCGCCTCGGCGTAGGCGCGCTTGCTCTTGGTGATCTGCGCGCGGACACGATCGCCCGGGATCGCGCCGCTGACGAAGACGACGTAGCCGCCCTCGAGCCGGGCGACGCCGTTGCCGCCGTGGGCGAGCGTGTCGACCGTCAGCTCGACCTCGGCCCCGCGCTCGGGCCTGGCGACATGGGTATCTGAACCGCTCACGGACACGCGGGCGAGGCTACCGCGAGCGAGCCGTCAGCCCCGAGAGCAGCCGGGCGAAGACACCGCGCAGCGTCTCCTGCGCGTACGTGTGGCTCGGGCTGCCGTTGGTCAGCACCGCGACCGAGATCCGCCGGCCGCCCTTGCGCAGCAGCGCGACCTGATGGTCGACGGCGCCGGTGCCCGCGCCCCAGCCGCCCTTGAAGTACAGCTTCCAGCCGGGCAGCTTCAGCTGTCCGATCCCCCACCGCTGGTACGACACGACCGTCCGCAGCAGCCACATCGCCGTCGCCCGGTGCCGCCGCGGAATCCGCTGGTCGATGTGGAGGAAGAAGCGCGTCTGGTCCGATGCGTCGATCCGGCTCGCCCCCCAGGTGTAGGAGCCGAGCGCGAAGCGGCGCATGCCGACGGCACGCGCCTCGGCGCGCACCCGCGGCGCGCCGACGTACGCGAGCACGGCGCTCGCCGCGGCGTTGTCGGAGCGCTGGATCATCGGGTCCAGCAGCCGCCGGTCGGCGGCCCGTAGGCGCCGGTTGCGGACGCGCGGATCGTTGAGGTAGGTCACCAGCAGCAGCGCCTTGACGACGCTCGCGGAGGGGACGTCGTCGGTCCGGTGCCAGCCCCACAGTCGAGTCGGCGTGCGCACGGCGAAGTTGACGACGCCCTTGCGGCGCTGCGCATAGGCGCGCGCGGCGTTGACGTGCGGCTGCCAGCTCGCGGCCGGCGTCGCCGCCCGCGCCGAGCCGGCGGCGGGCACGACGACGGCGGCGATGAGCCCGATCGCCAGCAGCGGCGGCAACCTGCGGCGGCGCGCGGGGTCAGCCCGCGAGCAGCAGCTCAAGCAGCGCCTTCTGCGCGTGGCGGCGATTCTCCGCCTGGTCCCAGATCCGCTGCCGGTCGC
>DASRHW010000035.1:0-5580 GCA_035650375.1 Solirubrobacteraceae bacterium
TGTCCGAGGCCTCTTCGATCCAGACTTCGTTGACCGTGTGCCCGCGGATATCCATGCCGATGATCGCCTCTGCGGCGGCCTTCGCGGCGTCGCGGTCGGCGGCGACCTTGATTCCGCCGGCCTTGCCGCGGCCACCGATCAGCACCTGCGCCTTGACGACGCATGGGTAGCCGATCTCGTCGGCTGCCGCGACGGCGTCCTCGACGGTCGACGCCGGTCGGCCGTCGGGCACGGGCACTCCGTGACGCGCGAACAGCTGCTTGCCTTGATACTCGAGCAGATCCATAAGGGTTGATGACCCTACAATCCTCGACCGCATGGCGCTCCCTAAGCAGGTCACCTTCGTCACCTTCGATGTCTACGGCACGCTCATCGATTGGGAGGATGGGATCTACAGGGCGTTCAAGCGTGAAGCCGACCGCGACGGCTTCACGATCGACAAGGACGTCATCATCCCGCTCTTCCACGAGATCTCGCGTGAGATCGAAGGCGGTTCGTACGAGCTGTACGCGGAAGTGCTTCGGCGCACGGCGCTCGAGATCGCCAAGCGGATCGGCTGGCCGCTCGAGCCGTCGCGGTCGGGATTCCTGCCGGACTCCGTCCAGCGCTGGATGCCGTACAAGGAGACCGCGGCGCAGTTGCGCAAGTTCAACGCCAAGCTCCAGGTCGGGCTGATCTCGAACATCGACGACAAGCTGCTGGGCCAGACGCGGCGCCACATCCCGGTCGACTTCGACCTCGTCGTGACGGCGCAGCAGGTGCGCTCCTACAAGCCCGATCCGGCGCACTTCAAGGAGTGCGAGCGGCGCGTCGGCGGCAAGAAGGGCTGGGTCCACATCGCCGCCAGCCACTACCACGACGTCGAGCCGTGCGTGAAGGCGAAGGTCCCGGTGATCTGGGTCAACCGGCACAAGGAAGTCCTCGAGCCGAGCCAGAAGAAGCCGACGGCCGAGGTCAAGACGCTGCTCGACGCGGCCAAGCTGCTCGGGCTTTAGCGCCGCCTGCCCGGGGCCGATGCGGGTTCAGGCGCTTCACCCGGACATCGTCGTCTGCATCAGCGGCATCTGGCAGACGACCTGCACGGTGCTGCACAGCGGCGACGAGTGCTTCGTCGTCGATTCGCCCGTGCTGCCCGAGGAGCTCGAGGCCCTGCCTTCGGTGCTCGCGCAGACCGGCTGGGAGTGCAGCGGGCTGCTGGCGACGCATGGCGACTGGGATCACCTGCTCGGCCGGCTCGCGTTTCCCGGCGCGGCGCTCGGCTGTGCCGAGTCGACCGCCGAGCGGCTCCAGGCCCGCCCTGGCGACGCGCAGCGGGACCTGCGCGCGTTCGACAGCGAGCACTACGTCGAGCGCGCGCCGCTGCAACTCGGCCAGCTGCAGGGGCTACCGGTGCCGGGCAGGCTCGAGGTCGGCGAGCACGAGCTCGAGCTGCATCCCGCCGAAGGGCATACGCCTGACGGCATGGCGATCTGGGCGCCGTGGGCCGGAGTCCTGATCGCCGGCGACTACCTGTCTCCGCTCGAGGAGCCGATGATCGGCGCCGGGGCCGATGCCTACGCGGCGACCCTCGAACGCCTGCGCCCGCTGGTTGCCGAGGCGGTGTGGGTCGTGCCGGGGCATGGCGCGCCGATGCCCGGCGCCCGTGCGCTCGAGCTGCTGGAGAGCCACGCCGCGATCGTCGCGGCGCAGTAGATCACCCGGCAGCGGCCAGCGGCTACTGCTCGTCGCTGATGATCGCGATCAGCGCGCCGGTGGCGATCGGCTCGCCTTCGGCGACCGCGAGCTCGACGATCGTGCCCGACTTGTGGGCGAGGATCTCGTTCTCCATCTTCATCGCCTCGATGATCGTGACGATCTCACCGGCCTCGACGAGCTGGCCCTGCGTCACGGGAACCTTCCAGACGTTGCCTTGCAACGGCGAGTGCAGCTCGTCGGCATGGTCCGCGGCGCTGGCCTCGCGCTTGCCGCGGCGCGGTGCCGGGCGCCCCGCCGGGCCGGCGACGGCGGCGCCGGAAGATGCGATCCCACCCGCCTCGCCGATCACCTTGACGTCGAAGCGGCGGCCGGAGACCTCGACGAGGTAGCTCTGCTCGACGCCGCCGTCGGGTGCGGGAGCCCCGACAGTGATTTCGGCGGCGGTGGACTTGAGCCAATCGGCGTCCTCGACGAGGTCGCGGCAGGTCTCGCCGGCAGCCCACTGCGGTGTCGCCAGCAGCGCGGTGTGGAACGGGATCAGCGTCTCGAGGCCTTCGATCTCGTACTCGGAGAGCGCGCGTAGCATCCGCTGCGTCGCCTGCTCGCGGTCGGCATCCCAGACGATCAGCTTGGCGATCATCGGGTCGTACATCGGCGAGACCTCGCCACCGGGACCGACGCCCGAGTCGACGCGGACGCCGGGGCCCGACGGCTCCGTGTAGGCGCCGATCCGCCCCGGTGCCGGCGCGAATTTGCGCGCCGCGTTCTCTGCGTTGATCCGGCACTCGATCGCGTGGCCGCGGAGGACGACGTCGTCTTGCGCGTAGGTGAGCGGCTCGCCCGCGGCGGCGCGGATGCCCTCCTTGACGATGTCGATCCCCGTCGTCATCTCGGTCACGCAGTGCTCGACCTGCACGCGCGTGTTCATCTCGAGGAAGAAGTACTCGCCGTCCTGGAGCAGGCCTTCGATCGTGCCGGCGCCGACGTAGCCGACCGCGCGCGCGGCGTCGACCCCGACCTTGCCGATGTGGGCTCGCAGCGCTTCGTCGACCGCGGGGGCCGGCGACTCCTCGATCAGCTTCTGATGGCGCCGCTGCACCGAGCAGTCGCGCTCGCCGAGGTGGATCACGTTGCCGTGGCTGTCGGCGAGGATCTGGACCTCGACGTGGCGCGGGTCGGGCAGATAGCGCTCGATGTAGACGCGCGGATCGCCGAAGAACTTCTCGCCCTCGCGGCTAGCGCCCTCGAACGCGCTGTCGAGCTCGGACGCGTCCAGCGCGACGCGGAAGCCCTTGCCGCCGCCACCTCCCGTCGCCTTGATCGCGACCGGGTAGCCGATCTCGGCATCGATGACCTCGCGCGCCGCGGCGACGTCGGCGATGACCTCGGTCGTGCCGGGAACGATCGGCACGTTCGCCGCCCGCATCAGCTCGCGTGCGCGCGTCTTCGAGCCCATCGCGTCGATCGCCGACGCCGGCGGGCCGATGAAGACGATCCCAGCCTCGTCGCAGGCGCGGACGAAGTCGGCGTTCTCGGCGAGGAATCCGTAGCCGGGATGGATCGCGTCGGCGCCTGACTCCTTGGCGACCTCGATGATCCTGTCGATCTTGAGGTAGCTCTCCGCGGCGGCCGCGCCGCCGAGCAGGTAGGCCTCGCCGGCGCGACGCACGTGCAGCGCGTCGCGATCGATCTCGGAGTAGACGGCCACCGACGCGATCCCCAGCTCTTCCAGCGCCCGGAAGACGCGGATGGCGATCTCACCTCGGTTGGCGACGAGGACCTTGGAGAACATCGGCGGGGACCCTAGTGGCTGCGGTCGACGGCCACACGGCGTCTGGATCCGGACCACGATTGCGCCAGAGAGTCGTTCGCAGCACCAGGGATCGTGGTTGCTGGGGAGGACGCAGGGAGCGACGTGTGCTCTGCACACGAGCGACTGAGGACGAAGCCGGCGACCACGAGACCGGGACTGCGGACGACTCTACTCGCGGATCATGCCTGCTGCGACGGTGTCGTTCGTCGCCTCGTCGATCAGGATGAACGCGCCTGTGCCGCGGCTGCGGCCGTAGTCGTCGAACGCCAGCGGGTGCGACGTGCGCAGATGCACGCGGCCGATGTCGTTGAGGCCCAGCTGGGTCGCGGTTTCGTCCCGCTCAAGGGTGTGGACGTCGATCGCCCACTCGATCTCGTCGACGACCGCGCGCGCGGCGTGTGTCGCATGCTTGATCGCGTAGCGGCCGCCCGCGACCGCGGGCGCGTCGGTCATCCAGCAGAGGTCCGCCTCGAACTCGCGCGACAGAGTCGGCGCGTCGTCGGGCCGGCAGATCAGGTCGCCGCGGGTGATGTCGATCTCGTCGGCGAGCCGCAGCGTCACCGACATCGGCGCGAACGCCTCGTCGAGCGGCCCGTCGAAGCTGTCGATCGCGCTCACCGTCGTCCGCTTGCCGGCGGGCAGCACGAGCACCTCGTCGCCCGGGCGGACGACGCCGGCGGCGATCTGCCCCGCGTAGCCGCGGTAGTCATGGTCGGGCCCGTCGCCGCCGGGCCGGATCACCCACTGGACCGGGAAGCGCAGGTCGATCAGGTTGCGATCGGACGCGACGTCGACGGTCTCGAGGTGGTCGAGCAGCGCCGGCCCGGCGTACCACGGCATCCGCTCGGACAGCGTGACGACGTTGTCGCCCTCCTTGGCCGAGAGCGGGATGTAGACGATGTCGAGCTCGAGGCCGTCGACGAAGGCGTGGAAGTCGCGGACGATCCCATCGAAGACGTCCTCGTCCCAGCCGACGAGGTCCATCTTGTTGACGGCGACGACGACGTGGCGGATACCGAGCAGCGACGACAGGTGCGCGTGGCGCTTGGTCTGCTCGAGCACGCCCTTGCGGGCGTCGACGAGCACGATCGCGAGGTCGGCGGTCGACGCGCCGGTGACCATGTTGCGCGTGTACTGCTCGTGGCCGGGAGTGTCGGCGAGGATGAAGCGCCGCCGTGGCGTCGCGAAGTAGCGGTAGGCGACGTCGATCGTGATCCCCTGCTCGCGCTCGGCGCGGAGGCCGTCGGTCAGCAGGGAGAGGTCGACGGCGCCCTCGCCGTGCCGGCGGCGGCTTGCCTCCTCGACCTGCTCGAGCTGGTCGACGAGCACGGCCTTGGAGTCGTAGAGCAGCCGCCCGATCAGCGTCGACTTGCCGTCGTCGACGGAGCCGGCGGTCGCCAGGCGCAGCGACGTGACCTCGATTGTCGGAAGCGGCGTCACTAGAAGTACCCCGCGACCTTGCGGTCCTCCATCGCGGCCTCGCTGACGCGGTCGTCGGCGCGGGTCTCGCCGCGCTCGGTCACGCGCGTCGCGGCGATCTCGGCGACGACGGCGTCGAGATCGCCGGCGGTCGACTCGACGGCGCCGGTGCAGCTCATGTCGCCGACCGTGCGGTAGCGCACCGACGTGTTGAAGCCGGTCTCATCAGGCAGTCGCTCGAGGTAGTCCGAGACGGCGTAGAGCATGCCGTCGCGCTCGAACACGTCACGTTCGTGGGCGAGATAGATCGACGGGATCTCGAGCTCCTCCTCCTGGATGTACTGCCAGACGTCGAGCTCGGTCCAGTTCGACAACGGGAACACGCGAACGTTCTCGCCGCGGCGGATGCGGCCGTTGTAGATGTTCCACAGCTCGGGCCGCTGGTTGCGCGGGTCCCAGCCTCCGAAGTCGTCGCGGAACGAGAACACGCGCTCCTTCGCCCGTGCCCGCTCCTCATCGCGGCGAGCGCCGCCGAACGCGGCGTCGAAGCCGTGCTCGGCGATCGCGTCGAGCAGCGTCACCGTCTGCAGGCGGTTGCGCGATGCCCGCGGGCCGGTTTCCTCGACGGCGCGGCCGGCGTCGATCGAGTCCTG
>DASRHW010000036.1:0-29729 GCA_035650375.1 Solirubrobacteraceae bacterium
GTGCGCCGCGCTGCGATTCGGGAAGAGATTCGACCCGGATCGCGGAGCGCTCAGAGACAAGAACCTCGCGGGCGACATTGCCCGCACAACCATCACGGTAGCAGGTACTTTTTCAGCCATGAGCGAGAGCGCCCGGCTGGAGGACCTACGCGCCGAGGCCGCGTACGCGCGGCAGAAGCTCGACCTCTACCGGGCGAAGTCCTACGGCGCGCGGCCGACGTCGGCGCAGCGGCTGCGCGATCTCACGCGGGCCGCCGAGCAGGCGCAGGAGCGCCTCGCGCACGCCGAGCGAACGGCGCGCGCGGCCGCCGAGCCGGACGGCGACTAGTCGGGCCGCCGCGTCAGGACCTGGAAGATCGACAGGAATCCGGTGTCGAAGCCGTCCTGCGAGACGCGCAGGTAGAGCCGCCAGACGCGCATCCGCTCGGCGCCGACGAGCCGCTCGGCCTCGGCGTGGTTGGCATCGAGCCGCTCCGCCCAATGGCTCAGCGTCTGCGAGTAGTCCTTGCGGAAGCCCTCGACCGTTTGGATCTCCAGGCCGGCATGCTCGAGCGCGCTGACGACGCGCGACACCTGCAGCGGGGCGGCGTCCGGCCAGACGTAGCGCTCGGAGAACGGGCCGGCGGGCGGGTCGTTGTGGCGCAGGCGGGCGATCGCGTGATTGAGCAGCCGGCCGCCGGGGCGCAGCAGCGACCGCAGCCGCTGGGCGTACTCGTCGATCGAGTCGTCGCCGACGTGCTCGGACATCCCGATCGAGGCGATCGCGTCGAACTGGCCGTCGTCGAGCTCGCGCCAGTCGAGCACGCGGAACTCGACGCGGTCGCCGACGCCCGCTGCCTCGGCGCGCCGGCGCGCCTCGGCGGCCTGCGGCGGCGACAGCGTGATGCCGAGGACCTCGACGCCGTGGCGCTTCGCCGCGTGGATCGCCCACGCGCCCCAGCCACAGCCGACATCGAGCACGCGCTCGCCGGGCTGCAGCGCGAGCTTCGTGCAGATCAGCTCGCGTTTGGCGTCCTGCGCCTCCTCGAGCGTCGTCGCGCCGCGCGAGAAGATCGCGCAGCTGTAGTTCATCGTCTCGTCGAGGAACAGCGCGAAGAACTCGTTGCCGACGTCGTAGTGGTGGCGCACGGAGCGCGAGTCGCGGACCAGCGAGCGCAGGCGCCCCTGCGGGCGCAGCTCCACCTCGGGCGGCTTCGGGAGCATCGCCACGCCGTGGGCGCGGGCCGCTGCCGCCATCAGACGGCGCTTCGTCGCGGCGTCGATCGTCGGCGGCTTCCACTTCGACAGGACCGGGATCACCTTGTCGATGTCGTCGACGGTCAGCTCGCCGCTGACGTAGGCGCGGCCGAGGCCGAGCTGGCCTGGCGAGCGCAGCAGATGGCCGACGGCGGTCGGGGAACGAACGGTGAACGTCGGCCCGCCCTCGGTCGTCGGGGGCGTCGTCACGCCGTCCCACCAGGCGATGCTGAACGGACGGTCGGGAAGGGCCTCGGCGATCTCGCGGCGCAGCGCGTCGGGGTTGCTCAGCATGGCGGGTGGTCTAGCAGGTGTGCCCCGCGCTAGCTCTTGAGCTTCGCCGCGACCCGCTCAGGGTCGATGCGCACGACATCCCAGGCGAGACGCGTCTTCTCGAGGACGTAGATCACGCTCGCGGCGATGTCGACCTCGTAGCGCCCGAGGCCGTGCCGAGCCGAGGTCGGGAACGCGTGATGGCCGTTGTGCCAGGCCTCGCCGAACGACAGCGGCGCCAGCCAGGCGAGGTTGCGCGACTGGTCGTCGGTCTCGAACTTCCGGCGCCCGAAGAAGTGGCACAGCGAATTGATCGAGTACGTCACATGGTGCAGGACGAGGATCCGCACGAGCCCGCCCCAGAGCATCCCCGTGAGGCCGTCGAGCAGCGTCCCGCCGATCGCGACGCCGAGCGCGAACGGCAGTACGAAGCCGGCGACGGCCCAGAAGAAGAACGTGTTGTTGACCCAGACGATCACCGGGTCCTTGAGCAGATCCGGTGCGTAGCGCGTCTTGCGCCCGCGCGCCGTGTGGATGAACAGCCAGCCGACGTGGGCGTGCCCGAGCCCGCGCAGCGCGCCGCGGAGGCCGTGGCCGTGGTCGACGTGCGGGCTGTGGGGGTCGCCCTCCTTGTCGGAGAAGGCGTGGTGCTTGCGGTGGTCGGCGACCCACGAGATGACCGGGCCCTCGATCGCCATGCTGCCGCAGGCGGCGAGGATGCCGCGAACCGCCGGCGAGGTCTTGAACGAGCGGTGCGTCAGCAGCCGGTGGAAGCCGACGGTGATGCCGAGGCCGGTGATCACGTACATGATCAGGAACACGATCACGTCGCTCCAGCCGAGCGCGCTGCCCCAGAGCTGCCAGGCGACGAGCCCGAGCCCGAGCACGGGAAGTGCTGTCACCAACCCGGTGAGAGTGCGATCGAGCGTCTCGTTCGCTGTCGGCTCGACGTCTTCGGGGAGCGGGGGCGCCGTCTGCGCAGCCATAATGCGGGGTCTCGCTTCGTGATGGACCAGGCGGGACGATAGCCGTCCTGCCATACGGGTTCCCTAACGGGATGTGAAGAAGCCTGGCATGAGCATCGGCCGCAATCGCGCCGGACGCAAGCCGGCTGGACGGATTCGTCAGCCTTCGGCTGGCTTCGCGACGACGACGCGCAACAGCTGCCCGGGAACGGCGACGAGATCGCCGTCGTGCAGCTGGCGCCCGCGCCGCCGCTCGCGCTCGCCGTTGACGCTGACGTCACCGGCCGCGAGCAGCGCCTTCGCCTCACCGCCGCTGTCGACGACGTCGGTGAGCTTGAGCAGCTGACCGAGCCGGATCATCTCGCCGCGGATCGCGACCTCGTTCGGCTCCAGAATGCTCACGCCACCGGCCTCAGGTGCCGCAACGGCGCCGCGCCGCGCAGCTCCCGGATGACGCCCTCGACGATTGCCTCGCCGTCGAGCGAGCGGCCTTCGGTGACGGCCGCGACGTGGGCGCGCTTGTGCGCGACGAGCCGCGCCATCGTCTCGTCGATCGTGTCGGCGGCGAGCAGGTACCACGCCGTGACGGCATCGCGCTGGCCGATCCGGTGGCAGCGATCCTCGGCCTGGTCGTGCATCGCGGGCGTCCATTCGAGCTCGAGGAAGCAGACGTTCGACGCACGCGTCAGCGTGATCCCCTGGGCGGCGACGCGCGTCGCGCAGACGATCAGCTGCGGCCCGTCGGGAAGCTGGAAGGCGCGAACGGTCGCCTCGCGCGCGGCGAGGGCGTCGGCGCCGACCAGGTGAGCGGCGTCGGGGAAGCGCTCGATCACGGCGTCCTGCACCTCGCGGTGGCGCGCGAAGACGACCAACGGCTCGCCGCTGACGAGGAAGTCATCGATCCAATGCAGCGCCGCGTGCAGCTTGCCGCGGGCGGCCAGCCGCTGCAGCGTGCCGAGCTGAGCGAGCCGCTCGGCACGCAGCGTGGCCGCGATCTTCGCGTCGAGCTCGTCGAGCTCGAGCGGCTGCGAGCGCAGCCAGGCGATCACGTCCTCCTCGGCCAGCCGGTACTCGCGCTCGTTGTCGAGCGCGACGGGGACGACGACCTGGCGCTTGGCCGGCAACTGCGGCAGCACGTCGGCCTTCAGCCGCCGCACGAAGCAGTGGCGCCGCAGGTGCCAGTGCAGACGCTCCTCGGACCGGGCGCCCATCTCGTTGAACCAGCGTGAGAAGGCCGCGCCCGAGCCGAAGTCGTCGATCCGGTCGAGCACGCGCAGCTGCGCGACGATCTCCTCGGCATGGTTGAGCACCGGCGTGCCGGTCAGACACAGCCGCAGGCCGTCGGCGGCGACGGCGTTGGCGAGCATGCGGACGGCTCGTGTGCGCTTCGCGCGCGGGTTCTTGACGTAGTGCGACTCGTCGACGACGAGCGCCCGCAGGCCCCGGCGGGCGAGCGCGTCGCGATGGGCGGCGACGATCTCGTAGTTGAGGATCGTGATCTCGCCGCGCGGTGGGACGGCGACGCGGCCGTCGACCACCGCGACCTCGCGGTGCGGGAGCCAGTGCGCCGCCTCGCGCGCCCAGTTGAGCTTCAGCGACGCGGGACAGACGACGACCGCGGGGTAGGCGTCGTCGGCCTCGAGCGCGGCCAGGGCCTCGACGGTCTTGCCGAGCCCCTGCTCGTCGGCGAGGAAGGCGCGCCGCGCGTCGAGCACGTAGCGGACGCCGGCCCACTGGAAGGGCTCGAGCGTGCCGCCGAGCTCGAGCCCCTCGATCGGGTCGGCGGCGGTGGCGCGCGATCGGCGCACCGCTTCGCCGGCCTCGCGGTGCTCCTCGCGCATGCGCTCGAGCACCGGCGCCGCCGATGCGGTCACGGCGACGCCGTGCAGGGCGAGGAAGGCGTCGATCTGCTCGGTCAGCCAGGGGTCGAGGCTGATCCGGCGGCTGCTCGCTCCCGGCAGCGCGTCGAACGCCTCGCCCGCCTCGGGCGACCACAGCACCTCGAGCCGCAGCGCCTCGCCGTCGACACCGGCGACGTAGTCGAGCCGCGCCGGCGGCGGCGTGTCGCCGATCTCGACGATCTGCATGCAGCGCGTCGCGGCGGCGTCGAGCCGCGCCGACCGCTGCTCCCGCAGGACGTCGGCGTTGCGGGCGGTCATCGGCACCAGCAGCGCCGACTCGACGCCCTCGACGGCGGCTGAGCTCTCGCGCAGCTCTGCCGGCACTTCGCCGGCACGCGTGTCGAGCCGCCACCAGCCGCGGCCGTCGTGCGCAGCCGTCGTGACGCGGCCGATCCAGCGCCGCTCGACGCCGGCGAGCCAAGCGTCGACCTCGGCGGTCGTCGTCAACTCGGGGAAACGGGCGAGCACGTCGGCGACGTGCACCGCGACCCAGTCGTCCACCTGTGCCCACCACTCGCGCGCGTCCCAGTCGAAGCGGCGGCCCGGGATGCCGCGGACCGCGGCGACGAGGCGGGCGTCGTACGGAAAGCCGAGGACGACGATCTGCGCTCGCTCGGGATCGTCGCGAAGCTCGACGTTCGGGCGATCGCGGACGAGATCCATCGCCACCGAACGCTACCGGCCGTGCTCGGACGTTCGTCCAGGCCGATCGGCCCTCTGGCCCCAGCGCACATGCCCGGAGCCCTCGGTGTCGCCAGTCGTCCAAAGACGTCTGACGACCAGACCCGCTTTCATGAGCGACGTGCACGCTGGAGCCAAGGACCTTCACAACGCCGCCGAAGCGCTCGCGGCCCGACTGCCGGAGCCGCTCGCGCCGCTCGCGCACATCGCGTACAACCTCGCTTGGAGCTGGCTTCCGGACGGGGACGCGGTCTTCGCCGAGCTCGAGCCGCATCGCTGGGAGCTCTGCGGCCACAACCCGATACGGCTGCTGCAGGAGGCACCGTTCGAGGCGCTCGATCGCGCCGCCTCCGATCCCGCGTACCTGACGCGGATCCAGGCGGTCGAGGCGGCGCTGGAGGCCGACCTGGCGCGGCCCGCCGCCGAGCTCGGCGAGATCGATCCCGCCAATCCGACCGTCTATTTCTCGGCCGAGTTCGGCGTCCACCGCTCGTTGCCGATCTACTCCGGCGGCCTCGGCGCGCTCGCCGGAGACATCCTCAAGGCGGCCTCCGACCGCGCGACGCCGATGATCGCCGTCGGCCTGATGTATCACCAGGGCTACTTCCGCCAGCGGATCGACCACTCGGGCTGGCAGCAGGAGTACTGGGTCGAGACCGACCCCGACCGCGCGCCGGCGACGCTGGTGACCGGCGACGACGGCCTGCCGCTGACGATCACGGTGCCGATCCACGACGAGCAGGTCGTCGCGCAGATCTGGCGCGTCGACGTCGGCCGCGTGCCGCTGTACCTGCTCGACGCGGAGCGGCCCGAGAACTCGCGGATCACACGCTGGATCTCGTCGCAGCTCTACGTCGGCGATCCCTACACGCGGCTGAGCCAGTACGTGCTGCTCGGCGTCGGCGGCCTGCGGGCGGTCCGCGCGATGGGCATCGAGCCGGGCCTCGTCCACCTCAACGAAGGCCACGCCGCGTTCGTCTCGCTCGAGCTCGGCGACATCGATCGCACCGTCTTCACGACGCACACCCCGGTCCCGGCCGGCAACGACACGTATCCGGCGGCGGAGGTCGTCGACGCGCTCAGCGGGCTCGGGATCGACACCGACGCCGTCGTCCGCCACGGGCGGACGAACCCCGACGACCTCGAGGAGCCGTTCGGCGTGACGCAGTTCGCGCTGCGCGCGAGCCGCGCCGCCAACGGCGTCAGCCGCCGCCACGGCGAGGTCGCGCGCGAGATGTGGCAGGCGTTGTGGCCCGGGCGTCCGGTCGACGAGGTGCCGATCGGCTACGTCACCAACGGCGTCCACCTGCCGACCTGGATCGGTGGCCCGATGCGCGAGCTGCTCGACCGCCACCTCGGCGACGACTGGCTCGATCGCGCGACCGAGCCGGAGACGTGGGCGCCGCTCGACGGCGTCTCCGACGAGGAGCTGTGGGCGGTGCGCAACCGCCAGCGCGCCGACCTCGTCGACTACGTGCGCGACCGCAGCGTCGCGGACCGCCTCTCGCGCGACGAGACGCGCGAATACGTCGAGGCCGCCGCGCGCACGTTCGACCCGGACGTGCTCACGATCGGCTTCGCGCGGCGCATGGCGACGTACAAGCGCCTGACGCTGCTGACGAGCGATCCCGATCGCCTGCTGAAGCTGCTGCACGGCGAAGGCGGCCGCCGAGCGAGCGACCGCGGCCGGCCGATCCAGCTGCTGATCGCCGGCAAGGCCCACCCGCGCGACCAGCAGGGCAAGCTGCTCGTGCAGCGGACGCTGGAGATGCGGAGCGTCCAGGACGCGGGCAGCAGGATGGTCTTCCTGCATGACTACGAGCTCGGCATGGCGTCGCGACTCGTCGCCGGCTGCGACGTCTGGGTCAACCTTCCGCGGCCGCCGCTGGAGGCGAGCGGCACGAGTGGGATGAAGTCGGCCGTCAACGGCGGCCTCAACCTCAGCGTGCTCGACGGCTGGTGGCCGGAGGCCTACGACGGCCGCAACGGCTGGGGGCTGTCGGGCGACGTCGACGACGACCACGAGGCACAGGACGCGGCCCACGCCGACGAGCTGTACCGGTTGCTCGAGCAGGAGGTCGTCCCGGCCTACTACGACCGTGACGCCGACGGCATGCCGCGGGACTGGATCGCTCGCGTTCGCCACGCTCTGAAGACGATCGGGCCGCAGTTCGGAGCGGCGCGGATGGTCGACGACTACGCCGACCAGATGTACCGCTCGACCGCTCGTCTGCCGTAGCGAGCGCCGCTTCGAGCGGGGCGGCGAAGGCGCCAACTCCACGGAAATGCAGGAATTCAGCTACTCTGCCCGAAGCCAAAACCAGCCGAGTCTCTCTGGCGCCAAGCCGGAGAGAGCGGGGGAACCATTGGTCCGGACGTCCGGACCGGGGGCGAATCGCCGCACCGTTGCGGCGTAGCGCTGTTCCTTCTGCGCGAGCCCGTCAGCTCACCCCGTAGGCGACGAAGGAAAGGGAAGCGCCGTCATTTTCACAGCCAGTCGACTGGTCGTTGCCGTTGTCGTTGCGTCGTTGCTCGCGCTTCCGTGCGGCGTCTACGCGGCCGCCGGTGGTGCCAGCTCCAGCACGCAGACCGCGTCGAGCTCGGTCGCTTCGGTCGGCGGTTCCGCCTACGGCAGCGCGCCGGCCACCGCTCCGACGACGACGAAGACGGTCACGTCGTCTCCGACGACGACCAAGACCAAGACGACGACGAAGGCCAAGGCGCTGCATCTCGGCGACCGTGTTCCGCTCCGTCGCGGCATGCGCGGCCACGACATCAAGATCCTCCAGGACTTCCTCAACCGCGTCGGGATGAAGATCTCGATCGACGGCACGTACGGGACCGGCACCTACCGCGCCGTGCGCCGCTTTCAGAAGCGGGCGGAGCTGACCGTCAACGGCGTCGTCCAGGTCGACAGCATCAACCGCCTGCGCGAGGTCCTCGACGACGGCGGCTTCGACCTCGCGACGGTTCCTGCCTCGACAGCGGTCGACGGCACGACACCCGGCCCGACCGCGACGATCAACCCCGACGGCACGGCGACCGCCCCCGCCGGGGCGCCCGCGGGCGTGCTCGCGATCATCGCCGCCGGCAACGAGATCGCGACGAAGCCCTACAAGTACGGCGGCGGCCATGGGACGTTCGAGGACAGCGGCTACGACTGCTCGGGCTCGGTCTCCTACGCGCTGCACGGGGCCAACCTGCTGACGGTCGCGCGCGACTCGACCGGCCTCGAGAGCTTCGGCCAGGCCGGGCCGGGCCAGTGGGTGACGATCTATGGCAAGTCGAGTCACGCCTACATGGTCGTCGCCGGGCTGCGCTTCGACACCAGCGGACGCTCAAAGGGCGGTACGCGCTGGCAGGCCGACATGCGGTCGTCCGACGGCTACGTCGTCCGTCACCCGGTCGGCCTGTAGTCGCCGGCCCGCCGCGGGACGACCGCGGCTCCGGACCGTCAGCTACGGTTGGCGGCCGATGCCGCGTTCCAGCCTGCTCGCAGCGCTCGTCGCGCTGATCGTGTTCGCCGGGGCAACCCCGGCGACCGCGGCGAGCGGCGACGTGCGGGCGCTTCTCGAGCGGCACGAGGCGTCGGCCAGATACCGCGTCGCGGCGTCGGCCGAGCTCGACGGGGCGACGCTGGTCGTGCACGCGACGGTCCGATCGAAGGCGTCGACGCGCCCGCTCGCCGGTGCGACGGTCCGCGCCGGCGGCCGGTCGAGGGTCACGAATCGCTCGGGCGTCGCCCGTCTGACGCTCGCGGAGACTCCGCAACGCCTGCTCGTCGTCACCGTCGCCAAGCGCGGTCTGCACGGGCTGCGGTTGATCGTGCACCCGCGAACGACGTCCACCTAGCGTCGCCATGGCTGTCGAGCCCTTTCGCGAGCCGCGCACCGCCGACGAGGAGGTCCTTGCTGCCGAGAGCACGCTCGTCGCGACGCACGCGACGGACGCGGAGCGCGTCGAGCGGATGCGTGCCGAGCTCGAGCGGGCGTTCGAGGTCATGGCCGGCGTCGGGCCGGCGGTGTCGGTGTTCGGGTCGGCCCGGACCGAGCCCGGCAGCCCGCACTACGAGGCCGCGCGCGCGATCGGGCGTGGGCTGGGCGAGCGTGGGCTCGCGGTGATCACCGGCGGCGGCCCCGGCTCGATGGAGGCGGCCAACCGCGGCGCTCGCGAAGCCGGCGCGCTCTCCGTCGGCCTCAACATCGAGTTGCCGTTCGAGCAGCACCCGAATCTCTACCTCGACGTCTCGCTGAACTTCCACTACTTCTTCACGCGCAAGGTCGCGTTCGTCCGCTACGCGAGCGGCTTCGTCGTCGTGCCCGGCGGCTTCGGCACGCTCGACGAGCTGTTCGAGGCGCTCGTCCTGGTGCAGACGCACAAGACCGGGCCGTTCACGATCGTCCTCTACGACAGCGAGTTCTGGGCCGGCATGATCGCCTGGGTCCGATCGCGGTTGGTGGCCGAGGGGATGATCGGCGAGCACGACCTCGATCTCCTGCATATCGTCGACGATGTCGACGAGGCATGCCGGCTCGTCGCCGCGGCGGCTGAGAGCGTCCACCGCGCACGGAGCCGTCAGGCATGAGCGCGGGACGGTCCCTCAACCGCCCCGCGCCCTTGTGTGCCCCCAGAGCTCAGTGGCGGCTCACGCGCCGTGTGCGGCCGCGTCGCCGTATGGCTTGTTCGTCGTGCACGCGAGCAGTGCGCGCGAGAGGTCTTCCGGCGAGAACGGCTGCAGCAGCGTCGCGACGAGGCGGGGCATCGTGACCTGCGCCGGCGACAGCGGCTCGGCACTGCAGGCGACGAGGCTTGCATCGGGACAGGCCTCCAGGACGCGCCGCGCGATCGCCTGTCCGGCGTACGAACCAGGCTCGAAAACGAGGACGTCGACCGATTCCAGGTCGTCGATGCCTACGATGACGTGCCCCATGCGATTCACGAGCCTCTCCAGAAGCTCTCGCGTCTCGACTACCGGTTCGCAGATGAGGATCTTCGCCATCGCCGCGCAACGTCCCGCTGTGCGGGCGGAGTCGGGTCGGGAGGCGGTGTGAGCCGGGTATGAGCCGTGGGCGGATCCTGATCGTCGATGACGACGAAGATGTCCGGGGGCTCGTTCGCGAGCTGCTCGAGCGCGCCGGGCACACCGTGCGCGAAGCGGAGGACGGTCGTGAAGCACTGAAGATGCTTTATGACGCTCGGCCCGACTTGATCGTTCTGGACATCGCGATGCCTGAGCTCGACGGCTGGTCGACGCTCGAGCGGATTCGCGATATGACCGACGTCCCGGTCCTGATGCTGACGGCGCGCGAAGGTGAGCTCGAGGCGGTCCGCGGCCTGCGCTCCGGCGCCGACGACTACGTCCGCAAGCCGTTTGGTCGCCAGGAGCTGCTGGCGCGCTGCGGGGCTCTGCTACGCCGCGGCGCCGGTGTCCGCACACCCGAGCGCGAGACCTACGACGACGGCCTTGTCGCGATCGACATCTCGAACGCCGAGGTCAAGATCGACGGCCAGCTCGTGCAGCTGACGCCGCTCGAGTTCCGTCTCCTGCTGGCGTTCGTCCGTCATCCGGACCAGGTGCTTTCGCGCGACCAGATCCTCGAGCTCGTCTGGGGCGACGACGCGGGCGTCGCGACCGAGCAGGTCAAGCTCTATGTCGGCTACCTGCGACGCAAGCTCGAAGCGGTCCTGCCGCCAGAGCGGCTGCCGATCGAGACCGTGCGGGGCTTCGGCTACCGCTACCGCACGACCGACGGCTAGCTCGCCGTCACGCCGCCGTCGTACGGCAGCTCGACGCGGACGGTCGTGCCGTCGCGCTCGGCACTCACGAGGGCGAGACGGCCGCCGTGGGCCTCAACGATCGTCTTGACGATCGTCAGCCCGAGGCCTGCTCCGGGAACGGCCGCCTTCGTCGCCGTCGACGCGCGGAAGAAGCGCTCGAACAGGTACTTCTGCTCGTCGTCGGGAATGCCGATCCCGTTGTCGGCGACCTCCAGCCGGGCGCCCTCCTCGCCCTGGCGCACGCCGACGCGCACCGTGCCCCCCTCGGGCGTGAACTTGATCGCGTTCGAGACCAGGTTGTCGAGCATCTGGCCGAGCCGGTCGCGGTCACCGTGCAGCGCACCGACCGGCTGGGCGTCCAGCTCGAGCGTCACGCCGGCGCGCGCGGCGGCCGGACGCGCCGCTTCGATCGCCTGCGCCGCGACGGCGTCGAGGTCGACGGTGCCGCGCTCGAGCGAGAGCCTCCCGGCTTCGACCTGCGCGACGAACAGCATGTCGCCGACGAGCCGCAGCAGCCGCTTCGCGTTGCGGTCGACGACTTCGAGGAAACGGCGAGCGTCGTCGGACAGCTGCTCGTCGTCGTCGAGCACAAGCTCGAGGTAGCCGATGATCGACGTCAGCGGCGTCCGCAACTCGTGTGAGACCAGGGCGAAGAACTCGTCCTGGACGCGCTCGGACTCCTGCAGGCTGGCCGCCATCTGATTGAAGGCACGGGCAAGCTCGACGGGCTCCGCGTCGCCCTCCTCGGTCACGCGGGCGCTGAGGTCTCCTTGTGCCAGGCGCCGTGAGGCGCCGACGGTCTTGCGCAACGGCACGACGATGTAGCGCGTCAGGTACGTCGTCAGCAGTGCGATCAACAGCGCCGACCCGATCAGGCCGCCGATGCCGAGGACGATCGCGAGCTTCGCTTTGCGGTCGGCGTCGGCGCGGCGCTCCTCGGCCGTGTCGCGCTCCCGCGCGATGACGCCGGTGATCGTGTCGAGCAACGGCGCTGCTGCGCCCGCTGCTGGGTCGGCGAGATAGCGGCGCGTCTCGTCGCCGAGTGTTCGCACACGGTCGGGCTGCGAGTCGCCGACGAGGTCGTCGAGCTGTGTCAGCAGCGACGGGACGCGGGCGCGGGCGGCGCGGACGTCGGGCGCAGCCTCGAGATTGCCGCGGACGCCGAGGTCGACCTGTGTGATCGCCCGCTCCAGCTCGACCGCGGTCGAGCTGACCTGCTCGGAGGTACGCGCGCGCTCGGTCGAGTCCCGCTGCTCGCGGACGGCGGTCACGAGGACCGCGAAGACGACCGCCACGAGCGCCGCGACGACGCCGCTTGCGGTGCCCATCCGTGTGATCAGGTTGCGGTTCACTCGCGCGCGAGCGTACCCGGCGTCGCGGCGCTAGCCGCGGCCGTCAGTGGTCGGCGACGCTGCCGTCAGCGGGCTCGAGCGGCAGCCCGTCCTCGAACCAGCGCAGCAGCCCGCCGGCCATCGACCAGGCGTCGTAGCCGGCGGCGCGGAAGGCGGCCGTGGCCATCGCCGACCGCACGCCGGCACGGCACTGGAAGACGACCGGACGATCGCGGTCGACGGTCTCGGCCTGCGAGGACAGCTCGTTGAGCTCGATGTGGCGTGCGCCGGCGATGCGGCCGGCGTCCCACTCGTACGTTTCGCGGACGTCGATCAGTTGCGCACCCTCGTGCTCGACCATCCGCTGGGCCTGTTCGGGCGTGACCTCGATGTCGCTCGTTCCGGTGGAGCTCACGGTCGGCCACGTTAGTACCTCGTCGGCTGTCGCGCCCGCGGTGGCGCCACGACGGCCAATAGCCTTCGACGCTCGTGCACGACGGCGAGCTGATCCTGGTCACGGGAGCGCTGCTGGCCGGCGGGCTGATCGCCGGTCTCCTCGCCCGCGGTCTGCGCGTGCCCGGTCTGGTCCTCGTGCTCGGGCTGGGAATGGCGATCGGCTCGGACGGGACAGGGTGGATCGAGTTCAACGACTACGTGTCGGCGCGGACCGTCGGCATCGTCGGGCTGGCCCTGATCCTGTTCGAAGGCGGCATGGCGGCGGGCTTCCGCGAGATCCGCCCGGTGCTCGCGCCGTCGGTCGCCCTGGCGGTGTTCGGCACGCTCCTGACGGCGGTCGTGACCGGCTTGGCGGCGGCGTGGCTGTTCGACATCGACACCGTCGAGGGGATGCTGATCGGCTCGATCGTCGCCGCCACCGACGGCGCCGCCGTGTTCGCGGTGCTGCGCGGCTCGACGCTGCGGCGGCGGCTCGCGCGCACGCTCGAGGCCGAGGCCGGGCTCAACGACCCGGTCGCCGTGCTTCTCGTGCTCGGCTTCATCGAGTGGATCCAGCGGCCCGACTACGGCGTCCTGCAGATGGTCGGGCTGTTCGCCCAGCAGCTCGGGATCGGCCTCGGTGTCGGCGTCGTCGCCGGTGGCCTCGCGATCTGGATGCTGCCGCGGCTGCGGCTCGCGTCGGCCGGTCTGTACCCGGTCGCGTCGCTGGCGCTCGCGGCACTGTCATTCGGGACCGCCGACGTCCTGCACGGCTCGGGCTTTCTCGCCGTCTACCTCGCCGGGCTCGCGATCGGCAGCACGAACTCGGCTGCGACGCAGACGATGGCGACCTTCCACGACGGGCTCGCCTGGCTCGCCCAGGTGACGATGTTCCTCGTGCTCGGCCTGCTCGTCTTCCCGTCGCAGCTCGACGACGTCTGGCTGAAGGGAACGATCCTCGCGGTCGTGACGACGGTCATCGCGCGGCCTCTGGCGACGATCATCGTCGGCTGGCCGTTCCGCTTCTCGCTTGCCGAACGGGTCGTGCTCGGCTGGGCGGGCCTGCGAGGCGCCGTGCCCGTCGTGCTGGCGACGTTCCCCGTGATCGCGGGCGTGCCGAGCAGCTCAAGCTTCTTCAACATCGCCTTCTTCGCCGTCGTGATCAGCACGCTGCTGCAGGGCAGCACGTTCGAGGCGCTCGCCAAGCGGCTCGGCGTCACCAGCGACGAGGCGGCGATTCCAGCCCCGTTGATGGAGGAGGGCACGATCCGCCGGCTCGGGGCAGAGGTCGTCGAGTTCCCGGTCGGGCCCGACGACGCCGTCGTCGGGCGCCGCGTGCGCGAGCTCGGGCTCCCGCGCGAGGCGCTGCTGAACGTGATCGTCCGTGGCGTCCAGGCGATCCCACCGCGCGGCTCGTCGGTGGTCGAGGCCGGCGACCGGCTCCATGTGCTCGTCCGCCAGGAGGCGGCGGTCGAGTTCCGGCGCCAGCTGCGGCTCTGGCGTGAGGGCCCGCTCGAGGAGCCGCGCCGGCGCCAGGCCGTGCCGCGTGGCGCGACCGTCTTCACGTCGCGCCCGTGGACCGAGGCCGACGGCGACCCGTCACGTCCGCGGATGGTGTCCTCGATCGAGGTCGTCGAGCAGATGCGGACGCGTCGCGACCGTCCCGGTGCGGTCGTCGCGCTCGTCGACGGCCGCTTTGCGGTGACCGGCGCGAGCGTCTTGATCGGCTCACCGCGGCAGCTGATCGACGCTGCCCGCAGGAGGCTGCGGGCGACCGAGGATGAAGCCGATCGCTCATGGTGGCGCGAGGTCGTGGGCTCGCTGACGGTGATCTAGGCCCGGAGCGGTGCGTACGCGAGCGCCGTCTCAGGCGGCGACTCTGAGCAGTTGCTGGTCGGCGTCGAGCGTGAGCTTGCGCACCCAGCAGGGTGGCGGACAGTCCACGCCGTTCGGCCACACGGCTTGGAGCCTCACGACCCTGGTCGCCCGCAGGAGCACGCGGCCGTCCCGCCGGCGGACGACGAGCGTCACCGACGCAGGGCGCTTGCCGTCTAGCCTGCCGTCGTCGCGACGGAGCGTGCCGCGCTGTCCGTTCACCGTTCCGATGCTCGTTCGCCGGCAGCGGTCGTTGAGGCAGACGGTCACGGATGAGGCGTTCGGCACCGTTCGGAGCGCCTGCAGGTCGAGCGTGATGCCCGACGCGCAGCCGATGAGGGTGCACACGTGCGGCGGTTCGTCCGCATGCGCGACGGGTCCTGCGCCGAACGCGACGAGGACGGTGGTCAAGAGGACGAGCCGGACCGCCATCGTCGTAAGCCTAATCCTGGCCGCGTTTGCAATTGGTTCTGTCCATTCGTTGAGCAATCTGTGACTTTCCATCCGCTCGATCGTTAGGTACGACATGTCGCGTACTGGAGCCCTGGTTATCGCCGTCATGGCGGCCCTCGGCCTGGCCGCGCCGGTGTCTGCTGACGAAGTGACCGCCGACGCCTCCGGTGCCGTCAACCTGACCGCGTCCGGGGTGGTCGGGGTCCCCATCGGCCTCGGCCGTCAACGGCAAGAGCCGGCGTTCGCGTTGTGGGCTCAGCCGACCGGCGACGGGACGTCCGGGGCCGGCGTGTGGCAATTGGCGATCCGGCGTGCGGACTCCGCGCCCACCCCCGTGCCCGTGCGAGGCTTTTCCGAACCGCCGAGGGCGCAGATCGACCGATCCGCGCCGCCGACGTACGCCTACTACAGCCGTTGCGCACAGGACACCAGTGATTGCGACATCGTGCGACTCGACGTCGCTACACGGACCGAGATCCGGGTTCCAGGTGCGTCGAGCGCAGACGCCGACGAAGTCGCGCCGTCGATCGATCGCGGCGTGCTCGTGTTCGTACGCAGCACGGGCGCGCGTCGCGGCATCTACAGAATGCGGCTTGACCGGCCGTCACGGGCTCCGGTCAGGCTGGCGACCACGATCCCGCTTGAGACTGCCGTGCTCGGTGGAATCTCGCGGGTGGCCTACGTGTACCGGTCCGCCGCCGGCTACGGCATCGCCGTACGCAGGCTCAGTGGAAATGGGCCGGCTCGCATCGTCTCGGGTCTCGCCGGGCGACCGCGCAATCTACGCCCGGTGACGCAGTACCGCGTGGCGTGGCTGACGGACGCTGTTGGTGGAGTCCGTTACAGCCTCAGCAGCCAGATACGTGGACGAGCCGATCTCCGGGCGCCGATCGCCGGCAACCGACTGCTCCCGGAAGGCACCGACTCGTTCTCGGGCACGGGCATCGATCCGCAGCCGAGCTACTACCTCGCCGCAGGCAAGCTCTGGCGAACGGACCCTGGGCTGATCGTCTTCCGCTTCTGAGGCTGGGGTCTCACTCCGAGAACAAGAACGTTCCGTAGGCCGAAGTCTTCGTGGGGTCGCTACCGATCGTCCAGCGCCAGCGGAAAATCGGGCCGGTGATTATCCGTCGGTCGGAGCCGACGTAGCTCGACCGAGAAATCGGCGGCGTGCTCATCTGGGTACAGGAGCGCGTAGTCCCGCTTGGCCTCTTCGAAGAGAGCGCGGATCGTTTCGATGTGCGGCTTGTCGGCGAACCAGTGCTCGATGACGTACAGACACGTGTCGTCGCGATCATCGGCAACCCGCAGCCAGAGCCAATATTTCTCGTCGCCGGTCACCCACTGACATTATCGGCGTCAGTCAGCTCGGGTTGGGTTGTTTGTCACTGAGCACCACTCGTTGCCGAAATCTCAGCCCCAGAAGAGGTTGAACATCCCGAAGACCCGCTCCGGCCGCCAGGCCGGCGGCGGGCCGAGGCACATTCGCTCGGCGTGGTTGACGGCCGTGTAGCCCCAGCGCTGGAGCGCCCCGACGGCGGCGGCGTTGGCATCGGGCAACGTCAGCACCGACTGGTGGCTCGCGGCGCCGCGGGCAGCGGCGAGCAGGTCGATGCCGCTCTGCGGGTCGTCGGCGAGCACCGCGGGCCCGGCGCCCCAAGGGGACTCGAGCAGGTACCCGCTCAGCCTGCCGTCGCGTTCGCTGGCGTAGCCGCGCAGCGGGTCGATCGCGTCGAGCATCGCCTCGCGCCCCTCGGCCGTGGCGTTGCGATCGACGGCACGCAGCGCCGCGCGGTCGCCGGGGCGCAACGGGCGGACGCGGTCGAGCTGGTCGAAGCTGACGCTGCCTCGCCACGCGCGAGCGCGCCCGCCGGAGGCGAAGCCGGCGCGCTCGTAGATCGGGCGGCCTTCGTCGGTGGCGTACAGCAGCACGCTCGTCGCTCCCGCGTCACGCAGCCATGCGACGGCGGCGTCGGTCAGTGCCGAGCCGATCCCGCGGTCGCGGTGGCGCGGCACGACGCCGAGGGCGCCGATCCAGCCCGTCGCGCCGAAGCTGGCGCAACACGCCGCGCCGTGGATCTTGCGGCGCCGGCCCGGCGCGACGATCACCGCGCCGCTCGGCTGCTCCCACGGGTACCTGACGAGCCGGCCGACGTAGGGCCCGAAGCCCGCGTCCGTCAACGCGCGCACGATCGCGTCGAGCTCGTCACGACGGGCGAGCCGGACTTCGGAGCTCATCGCGGGCGTACCATCAGCGGTATGGAAGCGGGGACGAGCGCCGGCGTGTACGAGCTGCCGCCCGACTTCGCGGAGTTCCGCGACGCGATCCGGCGCATCGTCGGGGAGCGTGTCACACCGCGCGCGGCGGCGATCGACGCCTCTGCGGAGTACCCGTGGGACCTGCGCGAGCTGTTCGCCCAGCACGACCTGCTCGGGCTGCCGTTCTCCGCCGAGCTCGGCGGCACGGGCACCGGCACGCTGATGCTCAACGTCGCCGTCGAGGAGGTCGCGCGGGCCTGCGCGACGAGCGCCCTGATCCTGATGGTGCAGGACCTCGGCACGCTGCCGATCCGGCTCTTCGGCACGCCTGAACAGCAGCGGGCGTGGCTGCCACGCTGCGCCAGCGGCGAATGGTCGCCGGCGTTCGCGCTCAGTGAGTCGGAGGCAGGCAGCGACCCGGCGTCGATGCGCACGCGGGCGGTCCGGGATGGCGACGAGTGGATCATCAGCGGTACCAAAAGCTGGACGTCGAATGCGTCAATCGCGGAGTTCTACGTGGTCTTCGCCCTGACCGACAGCGAGACGCGCCGGATCACCGCCTTCATCGTCGAGTCCGATCGCCCCGGATTCGCCGTCGGCAAGCTCGAGCACAAGCTCGGAATCCGCGGGATGCCGACCGGCTCGCTGATGTTCGACGACGTGCGCGTCCCGGACGCGAACCGCATCGGAGACGTCGGCAAAGGACTCGGTGTCGCGCTGGCGACACTCGAGCGATCGCGGCTCGGCGCGGCCGCGCAGGCGGTCGGGATCGCCCAAGGGGCGATCGACTACGCGGTCGGCTACGCCAAGGAGCGGGTCGCGTTCGGCTCGCCGATCATCGAGCTGCCCGTGATGCAGGCGAAGCTCGCCGACATGCAGACGAAGACCGCCGCCGCGCGCGAGCTGCTCTACCGGGCGAGCGCGATGGCCGATCGCAACGACCCCGAGCTGGCCACGTACAGCTCGATGGCGAAGCTGTTCGCCTCCGACACGGCGATGGACGTGACGGTCGAGGCCGTGCAGGTCTTGGGTGGCTATGGCTACGTGACCGAGTACCCGGTCGAGCGGATGATGCGCGACGCGAAGATCACGCAGATCTACGAGGGCACGAACGAGATCCAGCGTCTCGTGATCGGCCGGGCGCTGGCGCGATGAGGCGCGTCGCGTGGCCGACCGCGTTCGCGCTCAGCATCGGCTTGACGGCGATCGTCGCGCTGCAGGGGTTCAGCAGCGTCGGCTGGATCAAGGCCGTGGAGACGCTTGCGGTGGTCGGCTTCGGCGCCGGTGTGCTGTTCACGATCGTCGCGGCCGTGGGGCTCAGGCTCGCCGGCTGGAGCGAGCCCGAGTCGGAGGAGGAGTTCGAGCGGATCGTCGTCCGCGCCGAGCAGCTCGCTGCCGACGGGCTCGAGGTCGAGCCGGACGAGAGCGAGTTCCTCGAGCTCGACCCGTTCGATGACGCGGACTTCGCCGAGCTCGTCGCCGAGGCGATCGACGACCTGCCCGATGTGCTGCACCGGGCGCTTGAGCACAACGTCGCCGTGATCGTCTCCGACGACGGCCGCCGGCACCGCGCCTACGGCCTCTACCAGGGCGACGGTGCGACACGCGACGGCGCCTCCGACCGGATCGTGATCTTCCGCGACACGCTGCGTCGCGACTTCGGCCACGATCCGGAGCTGCTGCGCGAGCAGGTGCTGATCACGGTTCGTCACGAGCTCGCTCATCACATCGGCTTCGACGAGCTCGGCGTCCGCGACCTGGGGCTATAGATGCCCGAGGCGGTGATCGTCGATGCCGTCCGGACCCCGATCGGCCGTGCCTTCAAGGGCTCGCTGATCGGCGTTCGCGCCGATGATCTCGCCGCCGTGCCGCTGCGGGCGCTGCGTGAGCGCAACCCCGGCGTCGACCTCGACGCGACCGACGATGTCATCGTCGGCGCGGCATCGGCGATCGGCGAGCAGGCCTACAACGTCGGCCGCAACGCGGCGCTGCTGGCAGGCATCGACGATCGGGTTCCCGCCTGCACGGTGAATCGCTTCTGCGCGTCGTCGCTGCAGGCGCTGCGGATGGCGTTTCACGCGATCGTCGCCGGCGAAGGCGAGCAGTACGTGGCTGCCGGAGTCGAGTCGCTGTCGCGCGCGGGGCTCGGCGCGGCGATGCCCGAGGAGGCCAAGCATCCGCTGCTCGCGGGCGGGCGTGACGCGCTCTATGACGTCTACATCGCGATGGGCGAGACGGCCGAGAACGTGGCCGCGGCCTACGACGTCAGCCGCACGGCACAGGACGAGTGGGCGACGCTTTCCCAGCAGCGCGCGGTGGCGGCGCGCGACGCCGGTCACTTCGAGCGCGAGATCGTGCCGGTGACGACCGAGGCCGGCGTCGTCACCGCCGACGACGGGCCTCGCCCCGGAACGACGGTCGAACGGCTCGCCGAGCTGCCGGCCGTGTTTCGCGAGCACGGCACAGTCACGGCTGGCAACGCCTGCCCGCTCAACGACGGCGCCGCCGCTGTGTTGGTGATGAGCGACGAGCGCGCTCGCGCGCTCGGCCTGACACCGCGGGCGCGGATCGTCGCCTCGGCGGTCGCCGGTGTGCGGCCCGAGCAGATGGGCATCGGCCCGATCCCGGCCGTCCGTGCGCTGCTCGAGCAGACCGGGATGACGATCGGCGACATCGACGTCGTCGAGATCAACGAGGCGTTCGCGGCGCAGGTCGTGCCGTGCATGCGTGAGCTCGCGATACCCGCCGAGAAGCTCAATCCGTTCGGCGGCGCGATCGCGCTCGGCCACCCGTTCGGGATGACCGGCGCGCGGATCATGACGACGCTGCTCAACGGTCTCGATGCGCTCGACGGGACGTATGGGATCGAGACGATGTGCGTCGCCGGGGGGATGGGGCAGGCGATGTTGGTCGAGCGGCTGCGCTGACGCTTCAGCAGCGCTACGCGATAGGAATCGCGCGGATGTCGTGCTCGTCCGGGAGCCTGTCGAGGACTCGCTGGACGATCGCTCGGACCTGATGCTCATCGTGACCGAGGTCGTCACGCAGCGTTCGTAGCGCCGTGTAGGTCACCTTGAGTTCCGTCGCTGTCAGGTCGAGTTGAAACCTCTCGTCTGACCCGATCAGATCTATGACGTCAGCCATCTGAAGATCCCTTCGCTGCGGGTAGGTAAGGGATACCCGAACCTGGCGCAATCGAACGCTGCTCGGGCGTCAGTCGAGTTGCTCGGCCAGCCCGATGAGAATGCCCTCGGGGCCGCGGACGTAGCAGAGCCGATACACGTCTTCGTACTGGACCACTTCGTCGACGAGTTGCGCGCCGTGCTCGCGGAGCCGGGCGAGCGTGTCGTCGAGGTCGGTCACCGCGAACATGACGCGGAGGTAGCCGAGGGCGTTCACCGGGGCGTTCCTGTGGTCGGCGACCGGAGGTGGCGTCAGGAAGCGCGAGAGCTCGATCCTGCCGTGGCCGTCCGGCATACGCATCATGGCCGTCTCGACGCGCTGGTCACGCAGTCCGGTGACGCGCCCCGACCAGTCTCCTTCGATCATGGTGCGCCCTTCGAGTTCGAGGCCGAGCTCGGTGAAGAAGGCGATAGCGGCATCGAGTGATTCCACCACGATGCCGACGTTGTCCATCCGTTGCAGCGCCACGCCGCCATTGTCGCCGATGCGCGGCACGGTGCCGATCGCCAGCTGTCCCGTTCAGACCTCGGCTCTGAGCGCTGCGATCAGGGACGCGGCGTCGAAGGAGCCTTCGACGCGGGTGCCGTTGGCGAAGAAGGCCGGGGTTCCGGGGACTCCGGAGCGTTCGCCGCTGTCGACGTCGCGCTGGACGCGGGCGGCGTGGGTGCCGGCCTCGAGCTCGCTTGCGACGCGGTCGGCGTCGAGACCGAGCTCGGCCGCGGCCTGCAGGAGGTCGGCGCGGGCGAGGCGGCCGCCGGAGCCGTAGAGGCGGTCGTGCATCGGCCAGAACGCGCCCTGCGCGGCGGCGGCCTCCGACGCCTCCGCGGCCAACTCGGCATCGGGATGGACGTCGCGCAGCGGGAAGTGGCGGAAGCCGAAGCGCAGCTCGTCACCGAGTCGATCGCGCACGCGTGCGACCATGCCCTGCGCCGCGACGCAGAACGGGCACTGGAAGTCGCCGTACATCACGAGCTCCAACGGAGCGTCGGCCGGGCCGCTGACGTGGTCGTGGTCGATTGCGAGTGGGGGATCGAGCCGCATGAACGACATCGAATACCTCATCGCGCTGATGGCTGCGGCCACGGTCCTCGTGCGGCTCGCCGATCTGATCTCGGTGCCGTACCCGATCGTGCTCGTCGTCGCCGGGCTCGGGCTCGGCTTCGTGCCCGGCCTGCCCGAGATCCGGCTCGAGCCCGAGGTCGTCTTCCTCGTCTTCCTGCCGCCGCTGTTGCACTCCGAGGCCTGGTTTTCGTCGGCGCGCGACCTGCGTGTCGAGCTGGGGCCGCTGGCGTTGTTGTCGATCGGGCTGGTCCTGGCGACGGTCGCCGGCGTCGCCGTCGTCGCGCACTCGGCGATCGGCGGCCTCAGCTGGGCGATGGCGTTCACGCTCGGGGCGATCGTCGCGCCGACCGATCCCGTCTCGGCAGCGGCCACGTTCGAGCGGATCGGCGTGCCCTATCGGGTTGGAGTCGTCGTCCGCGGTGAGAGCCTCGTCAACGACGCCGTCGCGCTCGTGCTCTACCGCAGCGGTGCCGCCGCGATCGTCTCGGGCACGTTCAGCCTCGGGCACACGACGCTCGACGTCCTCGGCACCGCAGCCGGCGGCGTCGCGATCGGCGTCGGCTTCGGCATGCTGACGGTCGCGCTGGCGACGCGCGTCAGCGACATGGCCGTCTCGATCCTGCTGACGGTGCTCGTCGCCTACGCCTCCTACGTGACGGCGGAGGAGCTCGGCGTCTCCGGCGTGCTCGCGGTCGTCGTCACAGGGATCTGGTTCGGCTGGCGCTCGCACCTCATGGATCCCGAGGCGCGTCTTGCCGGCGTCGCCTTCTGGCAGGTGATGGTGTTCGCGCTCAACGCGCTGCTGTTCCTCTTGCTCGGGTTGCAGTTCTCCTCGATCGTCGACGGCGTCGAGCTCTCCCGGTCCGTCGGCGGCCTTGTCGGCGACACCGTGCTGATCTGCCTGACGGTGGTCGCGATCCGCCTCGTCGTCCAGTTCATCCCGATCGGCCTGTCGCGGTTCGTGCCTGCGGCCGCGCGCCTCGACCCCGCTGACACCTGGCAGGAGCGCGTCGTCGTCGGCTGGAGCGGCATGCGCGGCGCGATCTCGCTCGCGGCGGCGCTGTCGCTGCCGCTCGCGGTCGGGTCGCGCGACGTGATGATCTTCGTCACCTTCGGTGTGATCCTCGGAACGCTGCTCGTGCAAGGGCTGACACTGCCGCTGCTGATGCGCGCGCTCGGGGTCGAGGGCGAGCGGCAGTGGACGCCGGATGAGGCCGTCGCGCGGCTCGAGGCGGCGCAGTCGGCACTCGACCGCCTCGACGAGATGGAGGAGCGCGGCGAGATCCCCGAGGACCTGCTGACGCGGCTGCGCGAGCTCTACCAGGCACGTTTTCAGCGTTGCGTGGCCGTGCTCGGCGGCGACGGGCATCCGGCGCCACGAACCTCCTACGGGCAGCTGCGCCGCGACCTGATTCGCCGCGAGCGTGACGCGCTGCTGGCGCTGCGCGATCGCGGCACGCTGCGCCAGGACGTGCTGCGCCGGATCGAGCGCGACCTCGATCTCGAGGAGACGCGGATCGCGGCACGCTGAGCTAGCGCGGCGGCATGCGCGCACCGCCGTCGAGGCGGATGACCTCGCCGTTGAGCATCTCGTTCTCGGCGATGTGGGCGACGAGCGCCGCGAACTCGTCCGGCCTGCCGAGCCGCCGCGGAAACGGCACGTGGTCGACGAGGTCGTCGCGCAGGTGGGGTGGGAGCTGTGCGAGCAGCGGCGTGTCGAACGGTCCCGGGGCGATCGCGCAGACGCGGATCCCGAGCGACGCGAGGTCGCGCGCTGCCGGCAGCGTCATCCCGACGACGCCGCCCTTCGAGGCGCTGTAGGCGACCTGCCCGACCTGTCCCTCGTACGCCGCGACCGAGGCCGTGTTGACGCAGACGCCGCGCTCGCCGCCGGCACTCGGCTCGTTCGCCGCCATCGCCGCCGCGGCGAGCCGCAGCACGTTGAAGCTACCGACGAGGTTGACCGCGATCACGCGCTCGAACGCGTGCGGCTCGTGCGGCCCGGTCTTCGTCAGCGTCCGCTCGACCCAGCCGATGCCGGCACATGCGACGGAGATCCGCAGGCCGGTCGGGCTGCGCGCCGCCGTGTCGACCGCGCGTTGCAGCGCCGTGCTGTCGGTGACGTCGGCGACGACGAAGCTCGCGCCGAGCTCGTCCGCGAGCGCTTGGCCGCGACGCTCGTCGACGTCGGCGATCGTCACCAGCGCGCCGTCGGCGGAGAGCCTGCGAGCGGTCGCCTCGCCGAGTCCTGAGGCGCCTCCGACGACGAGTGCGCCCGCACCGGGGAGCTGCATGGCTCTGACCTTACCGGCGGGCGAGCGCGCCACAGGCGCTCAATTCGCAACGTGCGCCGGGTCATGTGTGTGTCGCCGCGCGTGAGTCTCGCGGCGGTGGGCGGGCTTACCCATGCGATGACCGCGGAAGACAACCCACCCCATCGCGACGTCGTGGTCGGCCGGCTCGCTCAGCGCCAGTGGGGGGTGGTGACGGCGCGGCAGCTCATCGGCCTTGGCCTGTCACGAGGCTCGATCGAGCACAGGGTCCGGATCGGCCGACTCGTCCGGCTCCACCGCGGGGTCTATGCCGTCGGGCATTCGGTGCTGCGCACTGAGGGGCGGTGGGCAGCGGCCGTGCTGGCGTGCGGCCCAGGCGCGGTGCTGAGCCACGTCAGCGCCGCGAGCCTGTGGGGAATCCGGGCGACCGCGGCGTCGAGGGTCGATGTCTCGGGGGCGCGCACGCGTGCCGGGCATCCGGGAATCGCTCTCCACCGCCCGCGCTCGCTCAGCGCCGAGGACGTGACCGTGCGGCAGGCGATTCCCACGACGAGCGTCGCTCGGACGCTGCTCGACCTCGCGGCCGTCCTTACGGCGCGTGACCTCGAGAGAACGCTGGCGCAGGCCGAGCTGCTGGGCTTGGTCGATCGGCGAGCTCTCGCTGCGACGATCGCGCGAGCCAACGGTCACCGTGGTGCCGCCATCCTGGCGAGGGCCCTCGCAGCCGGCGTCGACGCCACCGCCAGCGAGCTCGAATGGCGCTTCCTCACGCTCTGCCGGCGTTCCGGCCTGCCCGAGCCTCGTGTCAACCAGTGGCTGACGCTCGGCGGCGGGGAGGAGATCAAGGTCGACTTCCTGTGGCCGTCAGACCGGCTCGTGGTCGAGACCGATGGCTACCGATTCCACCGCGGGCGTCTCGCATTCGAGTCAGATCGAGCGCGCGATGCGCGACTGACCGTCGCCGGCTATCGAGTCGTGCGTGTCACGCAGCGGCAGCTGGAGTCGCCGGAGGCGGTCATCGACACGCTGTCGCGCCTGCTCGCGTAGCCGGCGCGCGCAGTCTCGATCGCCATCGGTATCGATCGCGTAACGGGGTGGGTCATCGAACCCTTGCCATGCAAGGAAAAAACAGCCCACCCCCGGCGAAACGGCTCGCTCCCGGCGTGGCGGCGGAGCCACCCCCGGCGGCGGAGCCACCCGACGCGGCGGTGGGCGCTCGCGCGGGGTGGCGGCTCAGGCGCCGCCGCCGGCCGCCGCGGCGTCGGCGATCACCGTCAGCCGGTCGCGTCGCAGCAGCGACGCCGGCGTCGCGGGATCGGGCTCGGCGCGCAGCAGCGTGATGGCTTCGCGCTTGCTGTCGCCGGTGGTGTGGATCACGCAGCTGCGCGCCGCGCGCAGGACCGGCAGCGTCAGCGTGATCCGCTGCGGAGGCGGCTTCGGCGCGTCCTCGATCCCGGCCGTCGTCGCGTCGGCGATCTCGAGCGCCGCGTGGTGCGGGAACAGCGAGGCGACGTGGCCGTCGGGACCGAGGCCGAGATCGACGACGTCGAGCACGGGCATACCGCCCTCGCCGGGGCCCAGGTGCTCGTCGAGCTCGAGCGCGTACGCGGCGGCGCCGGCGGCCGCGCCGAGCTCACCGCGCATCCGGTGGATCCGAGCCGGCCGGATGCCGGCGGGCTCGATCAGCGTTGCCAGTGCGATCGAGAAGTTCGCCGCGTCGTGATCGGGCTCGACACAGCGCTCGTCGCCCCACCACAGGTGGACGTCGTCCCAGGAGTCGAGCAAAGGCGCCAGGCGCTCGTAGACCGCGCCCGCCGACGTGCCGCCGGTCAGCGCGATGTGGGCGACGCCGCGCCGGGCCAGTGCGTCGGACAGCAGCCCCGCGAGCAGCTGCGCGCTCTTGGCGGCGACGGCGTCGGCGGTCGGCAGGGTCAGGAGTCGCATCGCCGCTCGCTCAGGCTCCGTCGTCGCCGGTTCCGACGGCGCGGGTTGCGTCGAGTGGCTGCGTCGCCAGCATGATCTCGTGGTCCGAGCGGATCACGTGCATCACGGAGTTGATCAGCGCCAGGTGCGTGAACGCCTGCGGGAAGTTGCCCAGGTGCCGTCCCGAGCCCGGGTCGATCTCCTCGGCGTAGAGGTTCAGCGGCGAGGCGAGCGACAGCAGTCGCTCGCACAGCTCGCGCGCACGCTGCGCCTCACCGATCTCGCTCAGCGCCGAGACGAGCCAGAACGAGCAGATCGTGAACGCGCCTTCGCTGCCGCTGAGACCGTCGTCGGTCTCGTGGGTCAGGTAGCGCTGGACCAGGCCGTTGACCGACAGCTCGCTCTCGATCGCCTCGATCGTCGCTCGGATCCGTTCGTCGTCTGCCGGGAGGAAGCGCACGAGCGGCATCAGCAACACCGACGCGTCGAGCCCGTCGGTGTCGTAGTGCTGTGTGAAGACGCCACGCTCGTCGAGCGCGTTGGCGCAGACGTCGGCGTGGATCTCCTCGGCCGCGGCCTGCCAGCGCTCGGCCTCCTCGTGTGCGCCGCGGAGCAGCGCGAGCCGCGCGCCGCGGTCGCAGGCGACCCAGCACATCACCTTCGAGGAGGTGAAGTGCTTCGGCGCGCCGCGAACCTCCCAGATGCCGCGGTCGGGGTCGCGCCAGCAGCGGATCGCGTTCTCGACCTGCCGCACGATCATCGGCCAGACCGACTCGGGCAGGTTGTCGCGCGACTTCGTGTGCAGGTAGATCGAGTCCAGCAGCGCGCCCCAGACGTCGTGCTGCTCCTGGTTCCAGGCGCCGTTGCCGATCCGCACGGGGCGCGCGCCGTCGTAGCCCTCGAGGTGGTCGAGCGTGTGCTCGTCGAGCACGCGCTCGCCGCCGATCCCGTACATCACCTGGATGTCCTCCTCGCCGGAGACGACGTCGTTGATGAAGTAGAAGAAGTCGTTGGCCTCCCAGTCGAAGCCGAGCGTGTAGAGGCCCCAGAGCGCGAACGTGGAGTCGCGGATCCATGAGTAGCGGTAGTCCCAGTTGCGCTCGCCGCCGGGCGTCTCGGGCAGCGAGGTGGTCGCCGCCGCGATCATCGCGCCGGTCGGCGCGTACGTCAGCCCCTTGAGCGTCAGCGCGCTGCGTATCAGGTGGCCGCGCCAGGGGTGGTCGGGGAACTCGCCCTGCGAAAGCCACTCGTGCCAGTAGTCGGCGGTGCGCACGACGCAGGCGTGGGCGTCGTCGTAGCTCTCCGGGCCCGGGTGCTCGCTCCACGACAGGGCGACGAAGGCGAAGTCGCCGTCGTGCATCGTCGTGCGCGCGCGGATGCGGTCGTCCTCGATCCCGAGTCGCAGGTCGGAGACGAGCCGCAGCTTGAGGTCGTGGCCTTCGGCGCCGGCGACGGCGCTGTGGTAGCCGTCGCCGTCGTAGGCCCACGTCACGGGCACGCGGCCGTAGTCGAGCTTCGGCGCGCAGTCGAGATGGATCTCGACCGAGCCGTTGACGCAGCGCAGCGTCCGCAGCAGCACGTGCTCGGCGTCGTGGTCGGTCGGTGAGCGGCGGTGGGTGTGCGAGCGCTCCTGCTCGTCGTGCCACGGCCCGATCAGCAGCACGTCGCGCACGATCACCCAACCGGTGCGGGTGCCCCACGTCGTCTCGAGCACCATCGTCCCCGGCAGGTAGCGCCGGCCCGACGGGACCATCGTGTCGGCCGGCCCGAGCCGGAAGCCGCCGGCGTCGCGGTCGAGGATCGCGCCGAAGACCGACGGCCCGTCCATCCGTGGCAGGCACATCCACTCGACGTTGCCGCTTGGCGCCACGAGCGCCGTCACCTCGGTGTCGGAGAGGAAGGCGTATTCGGCGATCGGCGGGAACGGGCTGCCGCCGAGCGCCATGCCGCCGAGCATCTGGCGCACGCTCACGGGGCCATCCCGGCGGCCGCGGCGAGTGCCGGCCGGTAGGTCGGGTCGCGCAGCAGCGCCTGGCGGATGCCCTCGCCGAGGATCCCTGGCTCCCCGCGCGAGGCGCCGAGCACGGTCCACTCGCGCTCGCGGCCGTCGGTGCCGCGCACGTGCGCGCGCAGGCCCCCGGAGCCGCGGTCGAGCTGCAGCGATCGCCCGCTCGTGGTCGCGAGCGCGATGCCGCCGAGGCCGCGCGTTGTCAACGCCGCGTCCGGATCGAGCCGGATCGCGACGTCGTGGCTGCCGCCGTCGAGCGTGCCGTGCAGCGAGGCGCCGTCGGCGTCGAGCGCGTCCGGCGTCCAGCCGAGCCGCGAGGCGAGCCAGCCTACGAGCAGCAGCGCCGCGGCGCCGGAGTCGGGGTGGTGGCGGATCGTCACCTCGGAGATCGCGCTCAGGTCATCGCGCAGGTACGCCGGATCGAAGCTCGCCGCGAGGCGCTCGCGCCATGGCGTCGAGCGCAGCCAGGCGAGGTCGACGACGTAGGCCTGCTCGCCGAGCGCACAAGCTGTCCGCAGCGCTTCGCTGACGTCCGGCTCGTCGACCGAGTCGAGGAGCACGACCTGCGCGAGCCGCAGCAGCGCCCCGATCGCCGAGTTGTGCCCGTGCGGTGCCCACAGCACGGTCGCGAGGTCGGTCACGACGAGCGGGTCGACGATCGTGTCGAGGTGAGCGAGATGGCGCTCGCCGCAGGTGATCACGACCAGCTCGCGCAGCATCACCGGGCTGTGCGGGTCGTGCTGAGTCTCGGCGGCCACGGAGACGGTCGCGTCGAGGCGATCGTGGCCGCGGCGGACGGCGCAGACGATCGTGCGCGAGGCGTGGTAGCGGCCGACGCCGCGGAGCCGGTTGGCGACTTCGCCGCTCCAGTCGGCGTCGACGACGGCGACGAGGTTGAGCACCCGCGCCGGTACCGAGGCCGAGTCTTGCGTATGGCACTCGTGCAGGAGGTCGCGCAGCGCCTTCTCGATCGCCTCCGGCGTCGTGTCCTGTTCGCGCCAGACGTTGTCGACCGTCGACATCGTCAGATAGCCCGCCAGGCGTCGCCGGCCAGCAGCAGCCGATCGGCCTCGACGGGACCCTGCGTGCCGGCCTCGTACTGCGGCAGCGGGCCCGGCGTCGCCTCCCAGCGGCGCACGATCGGGTCGCAGATGCGCCACTGCGCCTCGACCTCGTCGTTGCGCGTGAAGAGCGTCGCGTCGCCGCGCATCGCGTCGGTGATCAGGCGCTCATAGGCCTCGGGCGACTGCGACAGGAACGCCGTGCCGTAGAGGAACTCCATGTTCACCGGCCGGATCCGCATCCGCGTGCCCGGGATCTTCGCGCCGAGCGTCAGCGACACGCCCTCGTTCGGCTGCATCGTCAGGATCAGCTGGTTGGGGCGGACACCGACGGAGCCGTCTTGCTGGAAGGCGAGGTGGGGGACCGGCCGCAGCGTCACGGCGATCTCGGTCACCTTGCGCGCCAGGCGCTTGCCGGTGCGCAGGTAGAACGGCACGCCGGCCCAGCGCCAGTTGTCGATCTGCAGCCGCAGCGCGGCGTAGGTCTCGGTGTTCGAGTCGTCCGGCACGCCGTCCTCGGCGAGGTAGCCGGGAACGTCGACGCCGCCGACCGTGCCCGCCGCGTACTGGGCGCGCACGGCGCAGCCGTCGATCTCGTCCTCGCGCGGGGCGTGGAGCGCCCGCAGCACCTTGACCTTCTCGTCGCGCACCTCGTCGGCGGTGAAGTGGACCGGCGGCTCCATCGCGAGGTGGCAGAGCAGCTGCAGCATGTGGTTCTGAACCAGGTCGCGCAGGGCGCCGGCGCTGTCGTAGTAGCCGGCACGCGAGCCGATGCCGATGTCCTCACCGGCGGTGATCTGGACGTTGGCGATGTAGTTGCGGTTCCAGATCGGTTCGAACAGCCCGTTGGCGAACCGGAACGCCATCATGTTCTGGACCGTCTCCTTGCCCAGGTAATGGTCGATCCGGAAGATCTGGCGCTCCTCGAACTCCGCGAGTACGCGTCGGTTGAGGTCGAGCGCCTCGGCGAGCGTCGTGCCGAACGGCTTCTCGATGATGCATCGCACCTCGGCGCCGTCGGCGTGGTTGAGC
>DASRHW010000037.1:0-30886 GCA_035650375.1 Solirubrobacteraceae bacterium
AACGCCGCCGGCATCGTTGAGACGCGCGGCCGGACCGGCCGCAAGGCGGAGCCCGCGGAGAAGGACTCGGGCAAGCAGAGCCTGCTGCGCCGTCGCGACCGAGCGACGCAGCCGCCGTCGTGGAAGGCCGCCATCAACCGCGCGTCGATCTCGGCGCTGCTGTTGTTCTTCCTGATGCTCGTGCTGCTCAAGCAGGACGCCAAGGCTGCGTTCGGGCTCTCGACCGTCGCCCTGGCGATCTACATCCCGATCGGCTACTTGACGGACTCGTACCTTTACAAGCGCCGGATGTCGCAGGACAAGCGCTGATGGACGTCCGCACGCTGACCGTCGGGCCGTTGAAGGAGAACTGCTACCTCGTCCGCCGTGACGGAGCCGGCAGCGCGGTGCTCATCGATCCGGGCGAGGAGCCGTCGCGGCTGATCGAGGCGATCACGGAGGCCGGCGTCACGCTCGACGCGATCCTGCTGACGCACACCCACTTCGACCACATCGGCGCCGTCGCGCCGGTCGCGCGGGTCACGGGCGCGCCGGTCTATTGCCCGGTGCTGGAGGTGGCGGTGCTCCAGGACGTGATGGCCCACGTCCCGTACCCGGACATCGGCCCGTTCGACTCCTGGGACCCGGAGCACACGGTCGCCGGCGGCGAGACGCTCGAGCTCGCGGGCTTCAGCATCGACGTGATCTTCACGCCCGGCCACAGCGTCGGCCACGTGACCTACGCGATCGCCGACGAGCAGGCGTTGTTCAGCGGCGACGTTCTGTTCCAAGGCTCGGTCGGCCGTTCCGACCTGCCGGGCGGCGACGCGCCGACGCTGATCCGGTCGATCCAGGGGCTGCTCGACGCGTATCCCGACGAGACCGTCGTGCACCCCGGCCACATGGGTCTGACGACGCTCGGCGCGGAGCGCGCGAGCAACCCGTACCTCGCCGGGCTGCCGGCGTGAGCGGGTCCCGGAGGCCTGACATCAGGCCGGAGGGGGGCCCCGCCGGCCAGATCCAGAAGATCCAGGCGCCGCGCGGCACGCAGGACGTGCTGCCGGAAGCCGCGGCCGCGTTCGCCGTGGTCGAGGCGACGGCGCGGAGGATCCTCGAGCCGGCCGGCTTCCAGCGGATCGAGACGCCGACGTTCGAGGCGACCGATCTCTTCGCTCGCGGCGTCGGCGAGGCGACCGACATCGTGCAGAAGGAGATGTACACCTTCGACGACGCCGGCGGGCGTTCGATCACGCTGCGTCCCGAGGGCACAGCACCCGTCTGCCGCGCCTACGTCGAGCACGGCATGCAAAAGCTGCCGCAGCCGGTGAAGCTCTGGTACCTGTCGAGCTTCTACCGCTACGAGAAGCCGCAGGCCGGGCGCTTCCGTCAGTTCTGGCAGGTCGGCGTCGAGGCGATCGGCTCGGCCGACCCGGCCGTCGACGCCGAGGCGATCGCGCTCCAGGACGCGCTGCTGCGGGAGCTCGGCGCGCGCGAGGTGCGGTTGCGCATCGGCAGCCTCGGCACGCCGCAGACGCGCGCCGAGTATCGCGAGCGGCTCCAGGCCCACCTGCGCGACAACGTCGACCGCCTCAGCGCCGAGGTCGCGGCGCGGATCGAGCTCAACCCGCTGCGCGCCTTCGACGCCGACGATGCCGGCACGCGCGAGGTCATGGCGACCGCGCCGCTGCTGCTCGACAGCCTCGCGGGGGAGGACCGCGAGCACTTCGACGAGGTCTGCGCGCTGCTCGACGCCGCCGACGTCGCCTACGCGATCGACCCGACGCTGGTGCGCGGGCTCGACTACTACGCGCGCACCGTTTTCGAGTTCAGCTCCGACGTGCTCGGCGCGCAGAGCGCACTCGGCGGCGGCGGGCGCTACGACGGCCTCGTCGAGCTGATCGGCGGGCCGCCGACGCCCGGCGTCGGCTGGGCCTCTGGCATCGAGCGGATGCTGCTCGCGCGCGACACGCCGCCGGCGGTCGCGACCGAGGTCGACCTCTTCGTCGCCTTCGACGACGGGCTGCGGCAGGACGCGTTCACGATCGTCGCGCGGGCACGCCAGGCCGGGCGCGCCGCGCAGATGGAGCTCGCCGGGCGCTCGATCAAGGGTCAGCTCAAGCACGCTTCGCGCACTGGCGCGCGCTTCGTCGCAGTTCTACGACAGGATGGGACCGTGCTTCAGGACACAGAAACGAACGACGAAATCCCGGTGGAGGGCGGCGCCGACGGCGTCGTCGCGGCCGTGCTGCGCCACATGGGCCCAGGGTCGCTGTGAAGCCGCCTCGGGCGAACGGCTATCGCGACAGCTGGTCGGGCGAGCTGCGTGCCACAGACACCGGGCGCACCGTGCGTGTCGCCGGCTGGGTCCACCGCCGCCGTGACCACGGCGGCCTGATCTTCATCGACCTGCGCGACCGCAGCGGCATCGTCCAGCTCGTCGTGCATCCGGGTCATACCGGCTTTGACGTCGCCGAGCGGCTGCGGCCCGAGCACGTCCTGACGGCGACCGGCACGGTCGTCGCGCGCGACGCGGCGAACGTCAACCCGGCGATCGCCACGGGCGAGATCGAGCTGTCGGTCGAGGACCTGACGCAGCTCGCGCATTCCGAGACGCCGCCGTTCGCGATCGACGAGGACCCCGACGCCGGCGGCCGCGTCGACGAGATGCTGCGGCTGCGCCATCGCATGCTCGACCTTCGCCGCGAGCCGATGCGCGACGCGATCCTGCTGCGCCACGAGGTCGTGCGGACGATCCGCGACGAGCTCAACGAGCGCGACTTCGTCGACATCGAGACGCCGATCCTGACGCGCTCGACGCCCGAGGGCGCGCGCGACTTCCTGGTGCCGGCGCGGACGGCGCCCGGCTCCTGGTACGCGCTGCCGCAGTCGCCGCAGCTGTTCAAGCAGCTGCTGATGATGTCGGGATTCGAGCGCTACTACCAGATCGCTCGCTGCTTCCGCGACGAGGACACGCGCGCCGACCGCCAGCCGGAGTTCACGCAGCTCGACGTCGAGATGGCGTTCGTCGACGAGGACGACGTGATCTCCACGATCGAAGGTGTCATGCAGGCCGTGTTCGCCGTCGGCGGAGTCGACGTGCCGCCGCCGCCGTGGCGGCGGATGCCCTACGACGAGGCGATGGCGCGCTTCGGCTCCGACCGGCCCGACACGCGTTTCGGGCTCGAGATCGTCGACATCGGCGACGAGCTGCGCGGCTCGGACTTCAAGGTCTTCGAGTCGGTGCTCGACGGCGGCGGCGTCGTCCGCGCGATCAACGCCGGCGCGCGCGAGATGTCGCGCAAGGACCTCGACGGCCTCAACGAGGTCGTCCAGCGCCACGGCGGCAAGGCCGTCGCCTGGGCCGTCGTTGAGGACGACGGCAGCTGGCGCTCGCCGATCGCGAAGTTCCTCGGCGAGGAGCGGACCGCCGCGGCCGGCGCCAAGCTCGGCGCCTCGCCCGGCGACGTGCTGCTGTTCGTCGCTGATGCTGAGGGGATCGCCGCGCCGGCGCTCGGTGGCCTGCGGCTCGAGCTCGGGCGCCGCTTCGAGCTCGTCGAGCCGGGCACGCACGACCTGCTCTGGATCGTCGACTTCCCGCTCTTCGGCTACGACACCGAGGCCGGCCGCTGGGATCCGCTGCACCATCCGTTCACGGCGCCGTCCAGCTCGCTCGACGCGCTGGACCCGGCGAACCCGGGCGCCGTCAAGTCACGCGCCTACGACCTGGTCGCCGACGGCTGGGAGCTCGGCGGCGGTTCGATTCGTATCCACGACACCGATGTCCAGGAGCAGGTCTTCGCCGCGATCGGCCTCGACGCCGAGGAGGCGCAGGACCGCTTCGGCTTCCTGCTCGACGCGCTGCGCTACGGCGCGCCGCCACACGGCGGCATCGCCTTCGGCATCGACCGCATCGTCGCCCTGCTCGCGGGCCGCGACTCGATCCGCGAGGTGATCGCGTTCCCGAAGACCGCCAGCGGCGCCGACCCGATGACCGGCGCGCCGGCGCCGGTCGACGCGACGCAGCTGCGCGAGCTGGGCCTGCGCGCGCTGTAGGCGACGATGGTGACGTCGGACGACATACGTTCCGTCGGCATCTTCGCGGCCCTCGGCCTTGAAGAGTGTGAGCGGCTGTCACGGGCAGCGGCAGACATCGCCCTCATGCCAGGCGAATACGCGGTGCACGAGGGCGCCGATCGCGCGCTGTTCGCGGTCCTTGAGGGCCGGATCGAGGCTGTCAAGGTCGTTGACGGCATCGGGCGCGTCGTTGGCGAGCGCCACGCCGGGGACATCTTCGGTGAGGTCCCGATCGTGCTCGGCACGGTGTTCCCGGTCGGGTTTCGCGCGGCGGAGGGCTCGCGCATCATGCGCGTCGAAGCGAACGACTACCACGCCGTCGCGGCGGTGCATCCGGCGGTGGTCAAGGAGGTCGGTCGGCTGGCAAGCCACCGGATCAGTGGCTCCCGCGGGTTACAGGGTCTGGCCGCCGAGCCGCCGCCACCGCGCGCGATCGTCCTCGGGCACCGCTGGGACTCGTCCTGTGCGGAGTTGCGACGCTTCCTTGACCGCAACCAAATCACGTACCGGTGGGTCACCCCAGACGCCCCCGACGCCGCCCAGCAGTGGGGCGGACCGCTTCCCAGTGCCGGGGACTCCCCGGCGATTCGCGTCATCGATGGCAAGACCGTCGTGCGACCGCAACCACGCCGGGTAGCTGAGCTGCTCGGCGTCGATACCGAGCCGGCCACCGCGGAATACGACACCGTGATCGTGGGTGCGGGGCCGGCCGGGCTTGCCGCCGCCGTCTACGGCGCTTCGGAAGGCCTGCGGACGATCGTCATCGAGCGGGAGGCGCCTGGGGGCCAGGCCGGAACCTCATCGCGGATCGAGAACTACCTCGGCTTTCCGTCGGGCGTATCGGGAGACGAACTCGCGAGCCGCGCCCTGCAGCAGGCGCGGAGGCTCGGCGCCGAGATCCTCGTCACCCGGTCGATCACGCGGATCGATGCGACCTCGAGGGAGGTGCATCTGGACGGCGGCGACCTTCTGAACGCAAGGTCGATCATCTTGGCCTGTGGCGTCTCGTGGCGGCACCTGGAGATCGATGGATTCGAGCGGCTCGCGGGCAAGGGCATCTCCTACGGTGCGGCTCGTAGCGAGGCGCCGAACACCCACGGCATAGACGTGCATGTCGTCGGTGCCGGAAACTCAGCGGGGCAGGCTGCGTTGTTCTTCGCCAATCATGCGCGGAGCGTCACGATCGTCTGTCGCGGTGACACGCTCGACAAGAGCATGTCGCGTTATCTCGTCGACCAGCTCGCCGTGCGATCCAACATCCATGTCTTGTTCCGCACCGAGGTGATTGCCGCCCACGGTGATGTGTCGCTCGAAGCAATCGACGTCCGCAACGCCGACACCGACGAGACGGCGACGCTCGGGTCGGGTGGACTGTTCATCTTCATCGGTGCTGATGCCGAAACGGCATGGCTGCCGCCCGAGATCGCACTCGATCGCAAGGGGTACGTGCTCACGGGCTCCGAGATGGACGCGGCCGGCCACTGGGCCGCCGAGCGTGATCCCTACCTGCTGGAGACGAGCGTCCCCGGCATCTTCGCGTGTGGAGACGTCCGCTTCGGCCCCGTGAAACGCGTCGCGGCCGCTGTCGGCGAGGGCAGCATGGCAATTGCGTTTGTCCACCAATACTTGAAGCATCAGGGATCTCAGCCTGCCGAGTAGCCACAGCGGCGATCGTCTCGATAGCCGCCGCTTAGACTCACCCCGTGCCCGACGAGCGCTTCGAGGAGCACCTACGGCGCCCGCTCAACCGCGGGACGACGCCTGACGGCGCGCGCTCCGGCGCCGCCGGCGGCGCCGCCTGTGGTGACCTCGTGCGCATCGACGTTCGTGTCGAGGCCGGCACCGTCGTTGCGACCGGCTTCGACGCCGAGGGCTGCGGCGCGACGATCGCCGCAGGCAGCGCCGCGCTGACGCTGATCGACGGCGAATCGCTGCTCGACGCCGCGCGCGTCGGCACCGCGGAGATCGCCGCCGAGCTCGGCGGCCTGAGCGCCGGCAAGCTGCACGCGGCCGAGCTCGCCGCCGACGCACTGCACCGCGCGCTCGGCGAGGCGGCGCGGCACGACGCGCAGCTCGACGAGCGCCCCGACCGGATTCTCGTCGCGATGAGCGGTGGCGTCGACAGCGCCGTCGCGGCACACCTGACGGCGCAGTCGGGCGCCGACGTCGTCGCCGTCACGCTCGAGCTCTGGCGCGACGCCGACAACGACGGCGACAGCTCGTGCTGCTCGGCCAGCGCTGTCCGCGGTGCTCGCGCGCTCGCGCACGGAATGGGGCTGCCGCACCTGACACTTGACCTGCGCGACGAGTTCCGCGCCGGTGTCGTCGAGCCGTGGCTCGCGGACACCGCCGCCGGGCTGACGCCGAACCCGTGCGTGCGCTGCAACGGGCACGTCCGGCTCGACGCGATGCTCGAGCTTGCTGACCGCGTCGGTGCCCCGGCGATGGCCACGGGTCACTACGCGCAAACGACCGGCGACGGGCTGCTGCGCGCCGCCGAGGATCCGCGCAAGGACCAGAGCTACATGCTCGCCGCCCTGGCGCCCGAGTCGATCGCGCGCCTGCGCTTCCCGCTCGGCGCGCTGACGAAGCCCGAGGTGCGCGCGATCGCCGAGGAGGCCGGGTTGCCGGTCGCCGCCAAGCCCGATTCGCAGGACCTCTGCTTCCTCGCCGGCACCGGCCGCGACGCCTTCCTCGCGCGCCACGGTGGCGTCCGCGAGCACCCCGGTGACCTGATCGATCACGACGGCCGCCGGCTCGGCCGCCACCGCGGTCATCACGCCTACACCGTCGGCCAGCGTCGCGGCGTCGGAACCGGGGGGACGGGCGAGCCGCTCTACGTCCTCGCGACCGACGCCGCCGCCAACACCGTCACCGTCGGCCCGCGCGCCGCGCTCGAGACGCGCGAGGTGGCGCTCACGGACCTGCGCCTGCATCGCGCGGCGGCAGACGTCGACGGCGTCCGCCTGCGATCGCACGCCGCGATCGTGCCCTGCGCGCTCGACGGTGACACGGCGCGGCTCGCCGAGCCGTTCGTGGCGGCGGCCCCGGGGCAGACCGCGGTGCTGCTCTGCGGCGACGTCGTCGTCGGAGTTGCGACAATCGGTCGCCGATGACCTCCGACGAGATCCGCGAGACCTACCTCGGCTACTTCGCTTCGCGCGGCCATACGCGGCTGCCATCGGCGCCGCTCGTGCCGAGCGCGTTCGACCCGTCGACGCTGTTCATCATCGCCGGCATGCAGCCGCTCAAGCCCTACTTCCTCGGGCTCGAGCAGCCGCCGGCTCCGACCCTGACGACCTGCCAGAAGGTCTTCCGCACGCCCGACATCGAGGAAGTCGGGATGACGACCAGGCACCTGACGTTCTTCGAGATGCTCGGCAACTTCTCGTTCGGCGACTACTTCAAGCAGGGCGCGATCGAGCAGGCGTGGGAGCTGTCGCTCGACGGCTTCGGGCTCGACCGCGACAAGATCTGGGTCACGGTCTTCGAGGGCGACGAGGAGCTCGGCCTTGGCCCCGACGAGGAAGCGATCGAGGCCTGGGTCGCGATGGGCGTGCCGCGCGAGCGGATCGTCGCCTGTCCGCGCAAGGAGAACTTCTGGCAGGCGGGGCCGACCGGCCCCTGCGGCCCGTGCAGCGAGCTGTACTACGACCGCGGGCTCGAGTGGGGCGCCGCCGACGACCTGCCGGGCGGCGAGAACGAGCGCTTCCTCGAGTTCTGGAACCTCGTCTTCATGCAGTACGACCTCGGCGCCGACGATGCCGGCAAGCCGACGCTGGCGCCGCTGCCGGCGCAGAACATCGACACCGGCCTCGGGCTCAACCGGATGGCGATCATCAAGCAGGACGTGCCGACGGTCTTCGAGACCGATCAGTTCGCGCCGCTGATCGCGCTCGGCCGCGAGCTCGCGGGCTCCGAGCCCAACGACCGCTCGCTGCGGATCCTGGCCGACCACTCGCGCGCGATGACGTTCCTGATCGCCGACGGCGTCGTGCCCTCGAACGAGGACCGCGGCTACGCGCTGCGCCGCGTGATGCGCCGCGCGATCCAGCACGGCCGCTCGATCGGCATGGAGCCCGGATTCCTGCCGAAGTTCACCGACCGCGTGATCGAGACGATGGGCGCCGGCTACCCGGAGCTCGAGCGCGAGCGCGCGGCGATCACGCGCTGGGCCGAGTCGGAGGAGGCCGGCTTCGGCCGCACGCTCGAGGCGGGGATGACGATCCTCGAGGACATCATCGCCCGGGCGCGCGAGCGCGGCGCGCCGGCGGTCGCCGGCGAGGATGCGTTCCGCCTGCATGACACGTTCGGCTTTCCGATCGACCTCACCGTCGAGCTCGCCGCGGAGGCGGGGTTCGCCGTCGACCGCCCAGACTTCGAGCGCCGGATGGACGACCAGCGCGCGCGCGGCCGTGCCGTCGTCCGCGAGGCGGCCGGCAGCGGCGGCGTCGAGGCGCTCGACGGCCCGCCGTCGGAGTTCATCGGCTACGAGACGCTCGAGCGCCGCACGATGGTCGCCGCGGTCGAGGACCTCGGCGACGGCCGATTCGCGCTCAAGCTCGCCGAGTCGCCGTTCTACGCGACGGGCGGCGGCCAGGTCGCCGACGCCGGCGCGATCGCCTGCGACAGCGGCGACTGCGACGTCCACGTAATCGACGTCAAGCGCGTCGGCGACGACCAGGTCATCGTCGGCGAGGGCTCACCGCCGTCCGCCGGAGCGGCGGTGCTGGCGAGCGTCGACCGTGGCGCCCGGACCGCGACGCAGGCCAACCACACGGCGACGCACCTGCTGCACGCGGCGCTACGCGAGCGGCTCGGCACGCACGTGCGCCAGGCCGGCTCCTACGTCGGCCCCGACAAGCTGCGCTTCGACTTCAGCCACGGCGCCGCGCTGAGCACCGACGATGTCGCCTACGTCGAGGACCGCGTCAACGAGTGGATCCTCGCCAACGACCCGGTGCGGCCGATCACGACGACGCTCGACGAGGCGCGCGCGCTCGGCGCGATGGCGCTGTTCGGCGAGAAGTACGGCGACGTCGTCCGCATGGTCGAGATCGGCGACGGTTCCTACTCGCGCGAGCTCTGCGGCGGCACGCACGTTCGCTCGACGGCCGAGATCGGCGTCTTCAAGCTCGTCACTGAAACCTCCTCGGCCGCGAACGTGCGGCGGATCGAGGCGCTGACCGGCCGCGAGGCGGTGGCGCTGCTGCGCGGCCACGACGCGATCCTGCGCGACGCCGCGACGGCGCTGCGCAAGCGCCCGGACGAGGTCTCCGCGGCGATCGCCGAGCTGCGCGACAAGGCCAAGGCCGCGGCGAAGGCCGCGTCGGCGCCTGCCAACGGCAGCGTCGACGTCACGGAGCTCGTCGCCCGGGCGGTCGAGATCGGCGGTGCGCCGGTGCTCGCCGAGGTCGTCGACGCCGCCGACGCGCAGACGCTGCTGACGATCGTCGACAAGGCCAAGGGGCAGCTCGGCGACGCCGCGATCCTGCTCGGAACCGCTGTCGACGGCCGCGTCCATCTGGTCGCCAGCGTCGCGCCGGCGCTCGTCCAGCGTGGCGTTCGCGCGGGCGACATCGTCAAGACGGCGGCGACGATCGCCGGCGGTGGCGGCGGTGGCCGCGACACGATGGCGCAGGCCGGAGGCCGCGATCCGGAGCGGCTGCCCGAGGCCGTCGCGGCCGGTCGCGCGGCGATCGAAGCCGCGCTCAGCTAGGCGCATGCGCGTGCTCGCGTTGGACTACGGCTCGGCTCGCTGCGGCTGCGCGCTCAGCGACCCGACGGGCACGCTGGCGACACCGATCGAGGCGATCGAGCGCCCGGCGACGCGCAAGGGCATGGCACGGCTGGCCGACCTCGTCCGCGAGCGCGGCGTCGAGCGGATCGTCGTCGGTCTGCCGACGACGCTGGCCGGCGGCGAGAGCCTGCAGACCCGTGAGGCGATCGCATTCGCCGAGGCGCTGCGGGCACGCGTCGGCAAGGTGCCGGTCGAGATGTTCGACGAGCGCTTCACGACCGCGATCGCGTCGCGCAGCGGTGGCGCGGCGACGTCAGAGGACTCGCGTGCGGCCGCCGTGATGCTCGAGGACTGGCTGGTCCGCCACGCCCGCGAGGCGCGCACGTGAACGGTCCGGGCGGCTTCGACGACGACGCACAATGGGATCGCAGCGAGGCCGAGCGCGAAGCGGCCCTGCGCGACCGTGCCACGCGCCGCTCCGCGCGGCCTCCCAAGCACGGGCGACGCCGTACCGTGGCGGTGATCGCCGCGCTCGCGGTGCTTGCGGCCTTCTGGTTCTGCGTCTCGCTGTTCCAGCCGCTGCACGGAGACGGGGGAGACAGGGTCACGGTGCGCGTGCCCGCGGGTGCGAGTGCGAGCGAGGTCGGTGACCTGCTCGAGCGCAGCGGCGTCGTCTCGTCGAGCTTCTTCTTCGAGCTCCGCGCACGGCTTTCGGGCAAGCGTGGCGACCTTCGCGCGGGAACGTTCACGCTGGCCGAGGACATGTCCTACACGGCGGCGCTCGACACGCTGACGACGGTGCCGCCGGCGCCCACGGTGATCCGCGTCACGATTCCCGAGGGGCCGTCGCGGCGCGAGGTCTCGGCGATCGTCTCCCGGGCCGGGATCCGCGGTGACTACGTCGCGGCAAGCGCCGGCTCACCGTCGCTGAGCCCACGGTCCTACGGCGCGCCGAAGGGCACGCGGACGCTCGAGGGCTTCCTCTTCCCGGCCACCTACGAGCTGCGCCCGCAGCAGACGGTCAGGACGCTCGTCGCGCAGCAGCTCCAGGCGTTCAAGACGAACTTCGCCGGCGTCAGCCTGAAGCGCGCGAAGAGCAAGAACCTGACCCGCTACGACGTGCTGACGATCGCCTCGATGATCGAGCGCGAGGCGGCCACCGCTCACGACCGGCGGCTGATCTCGGCCGTCATCTACAACCGGCTCAAGGCCGGGATGGCGCTCGGCATCGACGCCACGCTGCGCTACGCGCTCAACGACTGGACGCATCCGCTGACGTCGTCGCAGCTCGCGAGCGATACGCCGTTCAACACGCGCAACAGGACCGGGCTGCCGCCGACGCCGATCGGCAACCCTGGCCTGGCGTCGATCCGTGCCGCGGCGAACCCGGCGAAGGTCCCGTACCTCTACTACGTCGTCAAGCCGTGCGGCGGTGGCGCACACGCGTTCAGCACGACCGACGCGGAGTTCCAGCGCGACGTCGCCGCCTACAACCGCGCCCGCGCCGAGAATGGCGGCAACAGCCCGGTGAACTGCTAGTGGCTCCTACTGCTCGCTACGGCGTCCTCGGGTGGCCGGTCGCCCACAGCCGCTCGCCGGCGATGTTCCGGGCGCTCGGCGTCGACTACCAGCGGCTGCCGGTGCCGCCGGAGCTGTTCGCCGACACGGTGCCGGAGCTCGCCGCGGCCGGCTTCGCCGGCGCGAACGTGACGATCCCGCACAAGCAGGCGGCGCTCGAGATCGCCGACCGCGCGACGCCGCGCGCACAGGCGATCGGGGCCGCCAACACGCTGACGTTCTCCGGCGGCACGATCGAGGCTGACAACACCGACGCGCCGGGCGTCGTCGCGGCACTGCCGGAGCCGGTCGCCGGGCGCACGGCGCTGGTGCTCGGCGCCGGAGGCAGCGCCCGCGCCGTCATCTGGGCGCTGGCGAACGAGGGCGCCGACGAAGTCCGGATCTGGAACCGCACGCCCGAACGGGCGCAACAGCTCGCCGCGGAGCTGGGAGGGACCGCCGTGTCGGCGATCGCGAGCGCCGACGTGCTCGTCAACTGCACGTCGGTCGGCCTCGGCGACCCCGCCGCGACCTTCGACGAGCTGCCGCTCGGCCCGGCCGATCTCGGCCGCTTCGGCACCGTCGTCGACCTCGTCTACCGGCCCGAGGGCACGGCGCTGCTGTACGCGGCGCGGGAGCACGGCTGCGTGGTCGTCGACGGGCTCGAGGTGCTCGTGCGCCAGGGCGCGCTCAGCTACGAGATCTGGACCGGCCACGCGCCGGATCTCGACCGCATGCGCGCAGCGGTTCGCGCGCCGTAGCGCGGCGGCCGGGGTTCAGGCCGAGGCGCCGGCGGTCTCGACGCCGGTGGGCTCGACGCAGACCTCGCGCGACGGCCCGACGCGCAGCGACAGCTCGCCGCGCAGCAGCGCCAGCAGCTCTTCGCCGACCAGCTCGCGGCGCCAGCCCTCGAGCGTGCGTACTGCCGGCTCGGCACGGCCGTCGCGCACTGCGACGACGATCCGGCCGAGATCGGCCTTGGCGGCGATCAGCTCGTAGGCGAGCCGCGACTCGAGCGCCCGGGCGCGGACGAGCGCCTCGGCGAGCGCGGTCAGCGCCGCGTCGAGCGGATCGGGTTGTGGCGGCGCCTCGCCCTCGGCGGGAATCGGCGCGCGCTGGCGCCCGCGGGCGATCGCGTCGAGGATCTGCCCGCCGCGTCGGTGCATCGCGGCCTCGCTGAGGCCGCGGATCTGCAGCAGCCGCTCCTTGTCCTTCGGGCGTCGCTTGGCGAGCTCGACGAGCGCCGCGTCGCCGAGCACCGACTGCACGGGCCGGTCGCCCTCACGGGCGGCCTCCTCGCGCCACACGGTCAGCTCGAGCGCGACCGCGCGCTGGCCGGCGTCGAGCGAGTTGACCCGCGGAAGCTTGTTGAACACGCTCTGCGCCTCGCGGACGTCGCTGACGCCCTCCAGCAGCCGGCACTCCTCGCGCGCCCACTCGAGCCGGCCGCTCGCGGCGAGCCGCTGCTGCAGCTCGATCGCGAGCTGGATCAGGTGCAGGACGTCCTCTCGCGCGTAGGAGACCTGCTCGTCGCTGAGCGGGCGCGCGTCCCAGCGCGTGAAGCTCGCGGACTTGTGCAGCTTGATCCCGAGCACCTCGCGGATCAGCGACTCGTAGCCGGCCTGCGCGCGCAGGCCGGCGAAGCCCGCCGCGACCTGCGTGTCGAAGACGTTGGTGACCTCGGTCTGCCATGAGCGCCGCAGCAGCGCGACGTCCTGGCGCCCGGCGTGCATGATGATCTCGACCGCGGGGTCGGCGAGCACGGCGGCCAGCGGCGCTGGGTCGATCGCCTCGTCGAGCGGGTCGATCACCTCGACGATCGACGGCGCCGACGGGTCGTCGTCGAGCACCGCGACCTGTACGAGGCAGAGCAGCGAGCGGTAGCGGCCCTCGCCCATGAACTCCGTGTCGATGCCCAGGCGGCCGGTTTCCCGGGCGCGAGCTGCGATGTCCGCGATCGTCACTCGCCCCCAGGCTAGATGAACCGGGGCCGAACCGTTGGCTACGGGCGCTCGTCGGGCCAGTGGCCGTGAACGTCGAAGTACTCGCGGGCACGCTCTTCCTCGTCGCGCTCGCGGTCGCCGCTGGCTCCGATCCGGTACAGCAGGTTGATCGTCCAGATCGCCAGCCCGGCGCCGATGATCGCCGCGCCGCCCTCGGCGCCGCCGTCGGACGGGCCGACCGCCATCGCCACGATCCCCGCCACGACGACGATCGCCGGCAGCCAGTAGCGGGTGAAGCGCATCAGCGTCATGACGACCAGATCCACGGTACCGACGGCAGCCGTTCCGGGTCGAAGCGCGCGACGAGCTCGTGCGGCTCCGGCTCTTCGCCGGCCTCCGCAAGCCCGAGGCTGCGGGCGAGCAGCGCGAGCGTCTGGCGCGGCGGCTCGTCGCGATCGGCGAGCGTGACGGCGCCGTGGCGCTTTGCCAGCCGCTCCCCGTCGGCGCCGAGCACGAGCGGGACGTGGGCGTGCGACGGCGCCGGCAGCCCGAGCGCACCCGCGAGCCAGAGCTGGCGTGGCGTCGAGTCGAGCAGGTCGGCGCCGCGGACGACCTGCTCGACGCCCTGGTCGGCGTCGTCGACGACGACCGCGAGGTTGTAGGCGAAGGCGCCGTCGTTGCGGCGCACGACGAAGTCGTCGATCGCGCCCTCGTGCCGGCCCATGAGCCGGTCGTCGAAGGCGACCTGGGCTCCGGTGCCGCGGACGCGCAGCGCCGGCGGCCTGCCCGACCGCTCGCGGTCGGCACGCTCGCTCGCGCCGAGCTCGCGGCAGGTGCCGGGGTAGGCGCCCTCCGGCAGCGGCCCGTGCGGAGCCGACGCGGCTTCGCGGATCTCTGCCCGCGTGCAGAAGCACGGGTAGGTGTCGAGCAGCGCGATGGCCGCGGCGTAGCGGTCGCCGCGCTCGGACTGGCGCACGACGGGACCGTCCCAGTCGAGCCCGATCGCCGCCAGGTCGGCGAGCTGGACCGCCTCGTGTTCGGGGCGTGCGCGGCCGGCGTCGAGGTCCTCGATCCGCAGCAGGAAGCGTGAGCCGGCCGAGCGCGCGAACAGCCACGCGACGAGCGCGGTGCGGAGGTTGCCGATGTGCAGCGGGCCGCTGGGAGTCGGTGCGAAGCGTCCCGTCACGCCTTCATTCGATCACTTCGTCGCGACGACCTCGAGGTCCGAGCCGTGAACGCGGTTGAGCGCGTGCAGGTCGTCGTCGTTCCACCGCGGCGACGGCGCGCCGGTGATGTACCAGGGCGATCCGTTGTCGGCCAGCAGCATCCCGTAGCGCTTCAGCGCCGTCAGCACGACGCGCGCCTGCGGGCCGAAGCCGGCGGTCGAGAACGACGCCTTCAGGCGCACGCGCAGGCCCATCGGGGGCAGCGACGGGTCGCTGTTCGATGACGCGTAGTGGCGGGCGGGGGAGACGTAGGCCTTGCGTGTCCGCGGGACGGTGAAGCGCAGCGCATGGCGAATCACGCCGGCGCTGACCTCGTCGTAGCGGGCGAGGCCGGGGAGGATCGGCAGCCCGGCCGCGTCGGCCGACGTCCAGCCGGCGGGGCGCACGCGGTTCGAGCGCAGGTTCCAGATAGCCCCGGAGCCGGCATGCCATCGGCCGGAGCCGTCGCGGTGGGCCGCGAACAGCTCGTAGAGCCGGCAGGCATCGCGATCGACGACGATCACGTGGCTGTCCGAGCCCGCCTCGACCGGCGGGTTGGCCGGGATCGGGTACGGGCCCTTGTCGGACTCGTCGGCGTAGTCGAAGGCGACGGTCGTCTTCTTGGTGCCCTTGCCGACGGTCGTGTACGGGATCCCGATCCGGCCGGTGCCGAAATCGGGGTGCAGCCCTGTGTCGGCACCGATCGTTGCGATCAGCCGGGCGCTGTCGGCGGCGACGGGCAGCGTGTCGACGCGCTGGTTCCAGGCGTTCGACGCCGGGAACACGGGGCAGTTCGGCGCCTTCGGCAGATGCGGCGGCGCCGTCGCCGGGGCCGCGTAGGCGCCCGCGGGAACGACGGCGGCGAGCGGCACGAGCAGGCGCAGCGACCAGCGGCGGGAAAGGGCCATGGCCGACTATCGGCCGCTTCCCCGGGTCGGCTTGAGCGAGCGCGGTGCGAGATGACGTAGCCTGCGCCGCCGTGGCCGCCGACAGCGAGACAGAAGCAGCACAGCCAGCCGAGCCGCTGCCGTGCGCGCCGTGCCGCGCGACCGGCAAGCTCATATCGGGCCTCGGCGGTACGCCGCACGAGGTCGAATGCCCGTGGTGCGACGGCAGCGGGACGTACGTGCCCGGCCACGACGCGCAGGCCGCTCGGCGCGGCGACGCGCAGTCCTAGCCGGCGCTCGGCGCCGCCGCGCTTCATAGACTCGGCAGCCACATGTCGTCCCTGCGTCTGATCACCGCCGGCGAGTCGCACGGCCCCGGCCTCACCTGCATCGTCGAGGGGCTGCCCGCCGGGCTCGCGCTCGACCAGGAGTCGATCGACGGCGACATGGCGCGCCGCCAGCTCGGCCACGGCCGCGGCGGCCGGATGAAGATCGAGCGCGACACGGCGCAGCCGACGGCCGGCGTTCGCCATGGCCGCACGCTCGGCGCCCCGGTCGCGCTGCAGGTCGCCAACCGCGACTACGCCAACTGGGAAGAGCGGATGAACCCGTGGCCGGTCGAGGCCGAGATCGACGAGGTCCACCTGCCGCGCCCCGGCCACGCCGACCTCAACGGCGTCTGGAAGTACAACTTCACCGACGTCCGCAACGTGCTCGAGCGGGCGAGCGCGCGAGAGACGGCGGCGCGGGTCGCCGGCGGCGCGCTCTGCAAGGCCTTCCTGCGCGCGGTCGGCGTCGAGATCCGCAGCCACGTCGTCAGCATCGGCCCCGTCGCGGCGCCGCCGCACGGGGCGCTGGCGCTCGAGGACTTCGCCGCCGTCGACGACGATCCGGTCCGCTGCCTCGACCCCGAGGCGAGCCGCGCGATGGTCGCCCACATCAACGTCCAGCGCAAGGCGAACGAGTCGATCGGCGGCGTCTTCGAGGTCGTCGCCTTCGGGCTCGTCCCCGGGCTCGGCTCGCACGTCTCCTGGGAGGAGCGGCTCGACGGGCGGATCGCCGGCGCGTTGTGCTCTATTCAGGCCGCCAAGGGCGTCGCGTTCGGCGACGGCTTCGTCGTCGCCGACCGGCCGGGGTCACAGGCCCACGACGAGATCTTCTACAGCGACGAGCGCGGCTGGTACCGCGAGACGAACCACAGCGGTGGGCTCGAGGGCGGCATGACGACGGGGCAGCCGCTCGTCGCCAGTGTCGCGATGAAGCCGATCCCGACGCTGACCAAGCCGCTGCGGTCCGTCGACATCGCGACTAAGCAGCCCGCGCAGGCGCTGCGCGAGCGCACCGATTCGTGCGTCGTGCCGGCCGCCGGCGTCGTCGGCGAGGCGATGCTCGCGTTCGTGCTCGCCGATGCGTACCGCCGCAAGTTCGGCGGCGACCACGTCGACGACGTGCTCGCTTCCGTGCATGCCTACCGGGAGCGCATCGGGTGGCCCTCGTCCTGATCGGGTTCATGGGCGCCGGCAAGACGACGGCGGCCCGTGCGGCCGGCGGCGTCGACGCCGACGACCTCGTCGAGCAGCGGCTCGGGGAACAGATCGCGACGTACTTCGAGCGCGAGGGCGAGGCGAAGTTCCGCGAGGTCGAGGAGGAGGTCGTGCTCGAGCTGCTCGGCGGCCGCTCCGAGGTCGTCGCGCTCGGCGGCGGCGCGCTCGCCTCGCCGCGCGTCCGCGACGCGCTGGCCGACCACACCGTCGCCTGGCTGGACGTCGACATCGAGACGGCGTGGGATCGCGTCTCGAGCGCCGCGAACCGGCCGCTCGCCCGCGATCGCGACACCTTCGAGGCGCGCTTCGCCGAGCGCCAGCCGCTCTACGCCGCCGTCGCCGACGCGTTCGTCGACGGCGCGCCGCTCGACGCCGACGCACTCGCCGCGCTGGAGTCGCTGCGTCCCGGCGAGCGGCTGCTGTGGTCGCGGGTGCACCCGGTCTGGTTCGAGCGCCCGTACGACGAGCGGCCCGGTGACTTCGTCGTCTCGGACGAGAACGTCGCACCGCTGCACGCGCCGGGCGCGTACGCGATCGCGGCCGGGGAGGAGCACAAGACGCTTGCGAGCGCCGAGCTGCTGTGGCGCGAGATGGCGCGCCAGGGACTGACGCGGTCGGGGCGCGTCGTCGCCGTCGGCGGCGGCGTCGTCGGTGACCTCGCGGGCTTCTGCGCGTCGGCCTACCAGCGCGGCGTCCCGGTCGTCCACGTGCCGACGACGCTGGTCGCGCAGGTCGACTCGGCCTACGGCGGCAAGACCGGCGTCGATCTGCCGGAGGCGAAGAACTACGTCGGCGCCTACCACCAGCCGCAGTCCGTCCATGTCCTCTCCGCCACGCTGCGGACCCTCCCTGCGGCCGAGCGCGCCGCGGGATACGCCGAGGTCGTCAAGACGGCCCTGATCGCCGGCGGCGAGCTCTGGCAGCGCGTTCGCGACGGCGCCGTCGACGACGCCGATGTCGTCCTGCACTGCGCGCGCACCAAGCTCGCGGTCGTCGCCGCGGACGAGCGCGACGGCGGGCGCCGGCAGGTGCTCAACCTCGGCCACACGATCGGCCACGCGATCGAGACCGTCACGGGCTACGGCCGCTACCGCCACGGCGAGGCGGTCGCGCTCGGGCTGCTCGCGGCGCTGCGGCTGTCGGAGCTCGGCGAACTGCGCGCCGAGGTCGCCGAGCTGCTGGCGGCGCAGGGCCTGCCGACGAGGCTCGTCGACGCCGACGCCGACGCCGTGCTGGCGGCGACCTACCGCGACAAGAAACGTATCGGCGGCGACGGCCCTCCGTACGTGCTCGTCGCGGCGCCCGGCGAGGTGTCCTACGGGCACGAGGTCGGCGACGACCGCGTCCGCGCGGCGATCGCCGAGCTGGCCGGCCTGCAAGGCTCCCCGGCGTGAGCAGCCGCGTCGCGATCATCCACGGTGTCAACCTCGACCAGATCGGGCGCCGGCCGGCCGCGCACTACGGGGGCATCAGCTTCGACGCGCTCGAACGCCAGATCGGCGTCTACGCGCGTGAGCTCGACGTCGAGCCGCGCTTCTTCCAGACCAACGACGAGAGCGAGCTGATCGGCCATCTGCACCGGCTCGGCTCGATGGTCGACGGGATCATCATCAACCCCGGCGCCTGGACGCACTACGCCTGGGCGATCCGCGACGCGCTCGAGATCGCCGCGCTGCCGGCGATCGAGATCCACCTGTCCGACGTCGAACACCGCGAGGAGTGGCGGCGGGTCTCGGTCATCCGCGAGCTCTGCGTCGCGACCGTCAGCGGTCGCGGCGTCGAGGGCTACCGCGACGCGCTCGAGCTGATCAAGCGGGAACTCGAGGGGTGAGCGCTCGCGCCGACCAGCTCGTGGCGGCGCTCGAACGGCGCGACATCGACCGCCTGCTGGTCAGCTCGCTCGTCAACCTCCGCTGGCTCACCGGCTTCACCGGTTCGAGTGGCGCCGCGGTGATCGGCCGCGACGGCATGCGCCGCTTCCTGACCGACTTCCGCTACCTGACGCAGTCGGCGGAGGAGGTCGGCGACGAGTGGACGCGCGAGATCGGCACCGACCTGATGGAGCTCGCCGTCGAGCAGCTGCCGGCCGGCACAGTCGGCTTCGACGCCGCGCAGATGTCGGTCAAGGAGCACGAGCGGCTGGCCGGGCTCGTCGGAGCCGGTGTCGAGCTCGTCGCCGCCGACGGGCTGATCGAGGATCTCCGCGCGATCAAGGACCCCGGCGAGCTGACGTGCATCCGCTCCGCCGCGGCGCTCGCCGACGAGGCGCTGACCGAGGTGCTCGAGCGAGGGCTCGCCGGCCGCACCGAGCGCGATGTCGCGCTCGACCTCGAGGTCGCGATGCGCCGCCGGGGCGCCGAAGGCGTCTCGTTTCCGCCGATCGTCGCTTCGGGTGCCCACGCTGCCCTGCCACACGCGGTCCCGAGGAACGTCGAGATTCCCGCCGGCACGCTCGTCGTCATCGACTGGGGGGCGCAGCTCGGCGGCTACGCGTCGGACTGCACGCGCACGTTCGCGACCGGCGAGCTCGACCCGGGCGACGCCGCGATCTACGAGCTCGTGCTCGAGGCGCAGGAGGCGGCGCTGGCGGCCGTGCGGCCCGGCCCGACCGGCCGCGAGGTCGATGCCGTCGCCCGCGACATCATCGCCGCCGCCGGTCACGGCGAGCACTTCGGTCACGGCCTCGGCCACGGCGTCGGGCTCGAGGTCCACGAGGGGCCGCGGCTGTCAGCTCGCGGCGAGACGGCGCTGGCGCCCGGGATGGTCGTCACGGTCGAGCCGGGTGTCTACGTGCCGGGCGCCGTCGGCGTCCGCATCGAAGACCTCGTCGCCGTCACCGAGGACGGCAACGAGGTGCTCAACGGGCTGCCGAAGGCGCTGCGCAGCGTCTGAGCTCGTTCCGGCTACTGCTGGCTTGCCACCGACAGCAGCCACAGCGCCAGGCTCGTGAAGCCGACCATCACCGCGAGCATCCAGTACTGCGAGCGCATCGCGTCGCGGCTGTCGCGATACAGCGTCAGCGCGCGGTCGTGGGCGAGCGCCAGGCCGGTGACGTGGCCGATCACGAGGCCGGCGACCTGCAGGTACCAAGTCATGTTGGCCGACAGCACGGTGTAGTCGATCGTCGACGACGCGGTGCCGAACAGGTTCGAGCCGTCTCCGAGCGGGTCCGACGCGAGGTAGCCGAGCGCCGGGTCCTGGAAGACCACGACCGCCTGCCCCTGAAACACCAGCAGCGAGCAGTAGTGGGCGAAGATGTAGGCGAACGCGATCGGCACCAGCGTGTAGCCGAAGGTGCGGGCGAGCTCGATCAGCGGCCGGCTGCGGTCGACCGTCCGCATCCCGGCAATGCCGAGGAGGTAGAGCCCCGAGACGACGACGATCGCGCCGAGCAGGCCGACGGTGAACGCCGCCTGGATCGGCCATTGCCCGGGCAGCCCGAGGCCGTCGAAGAAGTCGACGAGCGACGTCGCCATGTCGCCCCAGATCCCGCCCTGCGAGAAGCCGTCGAAGCTCGTCGAGCCGATCGAGACGAGCACCAGCGCCAGCGTTCCCGGGATCATGTCGAGGCCGGCCACCGCGGTTCCCGGAACGCGCCGCAGAAGCCGGCCGTCGCGCCACTGCAGCGGCGCCAGGCGCGAGAACATGCGGAAGTAGACGCCGAACGCATCCGCGTTCGCCGACCAGACGCGTTCGCCGAACAGCGACATCCCGAGCAGCGAGATCGCGAAGTAGACGAGCGCCAGGACCGCGAGCGCGCTCGGGTCGTCACGGCTGGTGTAGACGAGCTCGACCCAGGCGAACGCGCCGATCCCGAGTGCCGCCGGCCAGCGCCCGAGCCACGACGGGTAGGGGAGAGGCTCGGTCGAGTTGCCCGTACGGGCCACGACCCAGCCGGTCGCGCGACCAACCGCTCGCCACGGGTTGAACGCGGCGAAGACGTCGCCGAACAGGACGCTCGCGAACGGCACGCCGACCCAGAAGATGACGAAGATCATCGTCGGCGCGAGGTTGGCTTGAGGGTTCTGCAGCCCGTGCAGGCCCGCGTAGACCGTGACCGCGAACAGGGCGACGCCGATCGCGCCGGCGAGCGGATCGAGCAGCCGCGGGACGCGGACGATGAGATGCTCGCGCAGCCGCCCGATCCGTGGCTCCTGCCAGAGCACGGCGAGGCCGACGAACGAGACGATCAGCACCACGGCCGCGGTCCACGCGAACAGCCACTGGGGGATCGGCAGGTCCTGCTTGCCGACGAGCCCGTGCGCGGACGCCGCGGCCGGCGCCACGAGCAGCGCCGGCACGGCCAGTGTGCAAGCGGCGCCACGGCGCCGCAACGACCGGCCGATCACGGCTCGACCGTGACGTTGGCGAGCGTCTGCCGGTGATTCTCGAGTTCGACGATGAAGCGGCCTTCGATCGTCGCCGGGATCTTGAATCGGACCGATCCGCCCTTGGCGACGTCCTTGGCCACGTTGTAGCCGTGGAAGTGGACCTCGTCGGCCGTGTCGCTCGTGATCGTCAGGTCGATCGTGTCGCCCTTCTTGAACGTCACGTTCTGCACGCCGCCGACGGGCTTGGCGCCGCGGACGACGACCGTCGCCGCCGCGGACGTCTTGGTCGGGCTCTTCGACGAGTTGTCGTTGCCGCCGATCCCGATGGCGGCGACTGCGATGACGAGCACGACGGCGGCGAGGCCGAGCAGGATGAGGCGCTGGTTGCGAGACATGGAACCTCCGTGGAAGACGCGAACTGGACGGGACCCGTCCGCACGTCGCGCACGTGGCCCCTCAGGCGATGGCGTGCAGCGCGTGCGCCGGCGGCGGCCGCTTGGCCAGCGAGGATGCGACGAGGCGCCCGCCACGGCGCATCAGGCGAACGTGGCTGCGGGGCGTCGCGATGGGCACGCCGCTCCGGCGTCGCGTGGTGTGCCGGTGCTTGGCGAACGTCGCGAGCCGTCGCTCGCCGACGTAGCGGCCCAGCAGCAGCGGCGCGCAGAGCGTGAGCGCGGGGGCGAGGTGCAGTAGGCCGGTATCGGCGCCGCTGACGACGGCGGCGAGGATCCACGCCGTGACGACCACGGCGAAGGCCAGCGAGATCAGTCCGCGGCGCGCGACCATTGCCGCTCAGTATTGCGGACGGGCGTATCTGCGTTCGGTCAGGCGAGCGTGCGGCTGAGCACGTCGTGCTGAGTCGGCTCGGCCTCATGGAGGCGCTGGAGGCCGGCCTCGGTGATACAGGCGTACATCCCGCGCCGGTCCTCGGAACAGCTGCGGCGCGCGACGAGGCCCTCTTCCTCGAGGCGGCTGACGAGCCGCGAGAGCGCGCTCTGGCTCATGTGGACGTCCTCGACGAGCTGCTGGAGGCGACAGCCGTCGCCGTTCTCGGCGAGTCGCTGCAGCGCCTCGAACTCCGTGACGGTCAAGCCGTGATGGCGCTGGAGCTCGCGCTCGAGGGCTTCATTGACGCGGGAGTGTCGTGCCAGCAGCTCACGCCACTCATCAACCAAAGACGCAGTTTTGGCCATGACCACAGGATAGTCACAATTCACATGCATGCGCAAACAATGCATGTAATGACATTGCATGCGCATGCATGTATAGTGCCCGTCCATGACCTCCTCGCACGTACTGGACAACCGCTTCGATCGCCGTGCCTGGACGCTGCTCCTCGTCGTCTGCGGCGCCGTCTTCCTCGACGGCATGGACGTGTCGATGGTCGGCGTCGCGCTGCCGTCGATTGACTCCGACCTGCACCTGTCGACCTCGACCCTCCAATGGCTCGTGTCGGGCTACGTGCTCGGCTACGGCGGCCTGCTGCTGCTCGGCGGCCGTGCCGCCGACCTCCTCGGGCGCAGGCGGGTGTTCCTGATAGCGCTCGCGGTGTTCGCCGTCGCGTCGCTGCTCGGCGGGCTCACCAGCGACGGCACGCTGCTGATCGCCACCCGTTTCATCAAGGGCCTGGCGGCCGCCTTCACGGCGCCCGCGGCGCTGTCGATCGTCACGACGACCTTCGGCGAGGGCAAGGCCCGCAACAAGGCGCTTGCGGTCTACGCGGCGACCGGCGCGACGGGCTTCTCGAGCGGTCTCGTCTTCGGCGGCCTGCTGACCGAGTTGGGATGGCGTTACGCGTTCCTCGTGCCCGGTCCGCTCGCGGGCCTGCTGTTCCTGCTCGCGGTGCGCTACGTCCCGAGCGATGCCGGTGAGGAGCCGGCGGTCGAACGCCGCCACCTCGACCTGCCCGGCGCGGCGCTGATCTCGAGCTCGATGCTGCTGCTCGTCTACACGATCGTCGAGGCGCCCGACGTCGGCTGGGCCACCGCACGCACGCTCGGCTCGCTGGCCGTCGTGGCGTTGCTGATCGCGACGTTCGTCGCCGTCGAGCTGCGCAGCCTGCATCCGCTGGTCCGCCTTGGGATCCTTCGCTCGTCGAGGCTTCGCCGGGCGAACGTCGGCGCGATGGTGATGCTCGGCGCGTGGTTCGGCTTCCAGTTCATCGGGACGCTGTACCTGCAGCAGCTGCGGGGATGGTCGGCGCTGGAGATGGCGCTGGCGTTCCTGCCCGCCGGCGCGCTGGTGGCGATCGGCTCGACGCAGGTCGGCAAGATCGTCGACCGGTTCGGGACCCAGCGGTCGATCGCAGCGGGCATGGCGTCGTTCATCGTGGCCTACGCGCTCGCGACAAGGATCGGCGCCGACACGTCGTACGCGGCGACGCTGCTGCCGACGATGCTGATCGCCGGAGTCGGCTTCACGCTCGCGTTCGGGCCACTCAACATCGCCGCGACGAACGGCATCGCCGATCACGAGCAGGGGCTCGCCTCGGGCATGTTCGCGACGTCACTGCAGCTCGGCGGCGCCGTCGTGTTGGCGATCGTGACCGCGGTGATGGCGTCCGGGGTATCCGGCTCGGCCGCTCCCGCCTCCTCGGCGACGGCGCAGCTCGCCGGCTTCCACGACGGGCTGATCGTGACCGTCGCGGTCGCGTCGTTCGGGTTGCTGGTCTCGATCAGCGGCCTCCTGTCGGAGGCCGGTGGCCGCGTCGGCCGCGTCCGCGAGGCCTGGCAGTCCGCCTACTCGGCTCTGGGGAGCCGATCATGAGCGCGGCGATCAAGCAGGCCCGCACGCAGCGCGTCGCCGATGCCGTCGCGGCGGCGTGGCTGCGGGAGCTGGGCGCCGCGGTGGCGCCGGCTCAGGTGACCGTCGCGAACGGCTGACAGCTCGGCTGGTGGGGGTCCCGGAGCGGGATCCCCACTAGCCTTGCGCCCGGCATGATCAGCACCAACCAGTTCAAGAACGGCAACCACATCGACGTCGAGGGGACGATCTTCAAGATCGTCGAGTTCCAGCACGTCAAGCCCGGCAAGGGTGGTGCGTTCGTTCGCACGAAGCTGCGGCGCGCGTCGGACGGCAACGTCATCGACCGCACGTTCCGCGCCGGCGAGAAGTTCCGTCCCGTGCACACCGAGGCGCGCAAGATGCAGTTCCTCTACGCCGACGGGTCCGAGGCGCACTTCATGGACTCCGAGTCGTTCGAGCAGATCGCCGTGCCCGAGGCGTCGGTCGCCGACGCGCTGCGCTGGACCAGGCCCAACGACGTCGTCGACGTGCTCTTCATCGACGGTGCCGCGGGCGACCTGCAGCTGCCGTCGTCGGTCGAGCTCGAGGTCACCGAGACCGAGCCCGGCCTGCGCGGCGACACGGCGTCGGGCGGCGGCGACAAGCCGGCCACGCTCGAGACCGGCGCGACGATCCGCGTGCCGCTGTTCGTCAACATCGGCGACCGCGTCAAGGTCCAGACCGCGACCGGCGACTACATGGCTCGCGCCTAGGCCCGAGCCTCCGCCCACTCGCGCACCCCGGCAGCGAGCGCCGGCGCCTCGAGCAGGCGCGGCGCGAGCTCGGCTTCGAACAGCATCGCCTCGTTGACGAGCGCGATCGTCACGCCGTGCCGCGGCCGCGCGACGACCGAGATCTCGTCACCGGCCTGAAGCACGCCTTCGGCGACGATCCGTAGGTAGGCGCCGGGGCGCCGCGCCTGGGCGAAGCGCTTGACGAAACCGAGATCGTCCATCCTCTTGGCCAGCTTGAGGCACGGGATCCGCGGCCGCGTCACCTCGAGCACGGTGCTGCCGATCGCCCAGCGGTCCCCAATCACCGCCTCGTCGACGTCGAGCCCCTCGACGGTCAGGTTCTCGCCGAAGAGCCCGGGTGGCAGCTCGCGGCCGAGCTCGCGCTGCCACCACGTGTAGGACTCCTGTGCGTAGGCGTAGACGGCCTGGTCGGCGCCGCCGTGGTTGCGCCGGTCGGCCTGGTCGTCGCCATCGAGGTTGACGCCGCGGACGGCGACCGGTCCGTCGACGGGGGCCTTGACGATCGCGCTCCGCGTCGCCCGTCCCGCGCGGAAGGGCGCTACCGGTCCGACGTTGACGGAGACGACCGTGGCCATGCGATCGGCGCCCACGGTAGACGGCAGCGCCTCGCCGCGCCACTAGCCTCGTCATCGCCTTGTCTCGCCGATCCGATCAGCGCCGTGCCGCCGCCTTCGCGATCTATCAGCGCGACGTCACCGGACGCGAGCTCGATGAGCTACTCGACGCCAACGCTTCGGAGTTCACGCGGGCGCTCGTCTACGCCGCCGACGACTACGCCGACGAGCTCGACGAGGTCATCGGCCGCCACGCCGTCGGCTGGACGATCGACCGGATCGCGCCGTTGGAGCGGGCGATCATGCGGGTAGCGCTGTTGGAGATGCTGCACGCCGACATCGCGCCGTCCGACACCCCGATCCCGCCCGAGGGCGCGATCGACGAGGCGGTGGAGACCGCGAAGAAGTTCTGCGGCGCCGACGCGCCGGGCTTCGTCAACGGCATCCTGTCCGCCGCTCTGCGCGAGAATGCGACGCGATGAGCGAGACGCCGCTGGACGAACTGATCACCCGGCTCGACCGTGCCGCCGAGCAGCTGCGCTCCGGCGATCTGTCGTCGGACGCCGCCGCGACGCTGGTCGAGGACTGCGCGGCGCTCGCCGCGCAGGCGTCGGCCGAGCTCGAGCGGCTGACCCGTGCGGCCGCGCACGAGCCGCTTCCAGGCCAGGATTCGCTGCTCTGATCGCCCGCGCCGTGAGGTTCTGGCGCGGCGCCGCCGGAAGCACCCGCGGCTGATGGTTCACGTCGAGCGCAGCGGGGCCGGCGAGCGACTGCTGCTGATCCACGGCCTCGGCGGCGACTGGCGCGTCTGGGAGCCGGTGCTCGACCGCCTGACGGCCGAGCGCGAGGTGCTCTCCATTGACCTGCCCGGCTTCGGTACCTCGCCGCCGCTGCCACCCGATGCGACGCCGTCGCCGGCCGCGCTGGCGGCGGCCGTCGCCGGGCTGCTCGACGAGCTCGGGATCGACCGCATCGACGTCGCCGGCAACTCGCTCGGGGCCTGGGTCGCGCTCGAGCTCGCCCGTGCCGGTCGCGCCGAGCGCGTGACGGCGATCTGTCCCGCCGGCCTCTGGGGCCGCCCGCTCGGCCCCCGAAAGGGCCCGAACGTGCGCGCGCTGCCGCGCATCGTCCGTGAGGTGGCGCCGCTCGTCGCCGGGTTGCCGGGATTTCGCCGGCTCGGGCTCGCGGGCGTCGTCGCGCATCCCGACCGCGTGCCGTGGCACGCCGCGCGCCGGATCGTGCAGACATACCTCTCGGCGCCCGGGTTCGACGCCGTCAACGAGGCGATGCGCGCCGATTACCTACGGCTCGAGGACGTCAGCAGCATCGACGTGCCGGTGACGCTGGCGTGGGCAGAGCGCGACAAGCTCGTGGCGCCGCCGCAGGGAGGCGTCGCCGGTGTCGAGGCCGTCGCGATCCCCGACGCAGGCCATCTGGCGATGTGGGATCAGCCGGAGATCGTCGCCGAGATGATCCTCAAGCCGGCAGCGGACCGCTTTCCGGGCCCGCCGACACGCGCTTGAGCAGCGCCGACTCGCCGCGAAAGTCCGGGCCGGCGAGCAACAGCTGGACGTCGCCGATCCGCCGCTCGCGGAACCCGCCCTCGACGTAGGACAGGTAGAAGCGCCAGAGTCGCCGGAAGCGGTCGTCGAAGCCGAGCGCCTCGAGCCTTGCGACATCCGCCGCGGCGAAGCGCTCACGCCAGTGGCGCAACGTCTCGCCGTAGTGCTCGCCGATCTCTTCGAGATGCACGGTCCGCAACGTCGTCCGGCGCGCGACGTTGCGCAGGATCACGCTCAGCGACGGCAGGAAGCCGCCGGGGAAGACACGCGTGTTGGCGAAGCTGTTGCCGCCCTTCTCGACGTCGTAGGCGCGGTCGTCGATCGTGATCGCCTGCAGACAGAAGAGCCCGTCGTCGGTGAGCAGCCGGCCGCAGCGCTCGAGATACTCGCCGAGCTGGCGCCAGCCGACCGCCTCGATCATCTCGACCGAGACGATCTTGCTCCAGCGCCCGCGCAGCTCGCGGTAGTCCTGGCCGCGGACCTCGACGAGGTGCTCGACGCCGGCGGCACGGACGCGCTCGATCGCCTCCGTCCGCTGGGCTTTGGAGATCGTCGTCGTCACGACGCGGCATCCACGCGTCGTCGCGGCGTAGATCGCCAGGCCGCCCCAGCCGCCGCCGATCTCGAGCAGCTCGTCGCCGGGGCCGAGGTCGAGCTTGCGGCAGATTCGCTCGAGCTTGGCCTCCTGCGCCTCGCGCAGCGTCATGTCCGGGCGCTCGAAGACGGCGCACGAGTAGGTCATCGTCTCGTCGAGGAACAGCTCGTAGAGCTCGTTCGAGAGGTCGTAGTGGGCCTCGACGTCCTTGCGCGCCCGTACGAGCGTTCGCGGCCGCACGAGCGCTCGGGCTCGGTGCCATGGGGCCAGCGCGAAGGCGCAGCGTTGCCGCACGCGATCGAGCCAGACGACGTTGCGGGCGGCGATGCGCACGAGCCCGACGAGGTCGTCGCACTCCCAGCGGCCGGCGACGTAGGAGTCCGCGAGTCCGGTGGAGCCGCCGGTGAGGATCTCGCGGTACGCGCGGGGGTCGTTGACGCGGATCTCCACCGTCAGGTCCGACGGCGGCCCGAGCTCCAGCCGGCGGCCGCCCTCGGACAGCACGATTCGCCCGTCGCGCAGGCGCCGCAGCAGGAACAGCAGCAGCGTCCGGCTCATACGGCCGGTCGCCGGTGGTAGGGGGCGCCCTTGAGCTTGAGCCGGAGAGCCTGGCCGTAGATGCCGGCGACGATGCGCAGCGTCTGTGGCGGGTAACGGACCAGCGTCGACGCGAGCGTCGCGCGGGTCAGCGGCCGGCGCCGCAGCCGCATCGTCGCGTCGAACGCGCGCTCGCCGGCCTCGCCGGTCGTGCGGCTCTCGAGGTGCACGACCAGCTCGCTCGCCGGCGTCGTGACGCGCCAGTGATAGTCGTGCGACATCGGCAGGAAGGGGGAGACGTGCAGCCGCTTCGGCGTCACACCGGCGAGCCGGCCGTCGGCATCCCGGGCGAGGACATACGCGTGGCGCTCGCCCCACGGTGTATTCGTCACCTCGGCGACGACCGCCTCGAGCTGCTCGGGCCCCTCGCCATGCCGCGGCTCGAAGCAGTAATAGAAGCGGACCGGGTTGAAGCCGATGCCGAACGAGCGCAAGGCCGTCAGCACACGCACAGGCCCGGCAGGGCGCGCGCCGGTCTGCGACGCGACGTGGTCGCGAACGGCGTCACCGATCGGGAGATCAGGGTCGCCGAGCAGGTCGGCGCGGCGCAGTCGCAGCAGCGAGCGGCGAGTCGCCGACGCCAGCGGGGCGAACGCGAGCGCCTGCGGCAGATCGTCGACGTCGACGTAGGCGAGCGCGACGTTGTAGCGGAAGTCGTGCGCGACGTCGGCGACGCGCCGGTGGCGCACCCAGCCCTCGTACAGCGCGCTGGCCGTCGCGGGCTCGCTCACGCCGCCTCCTCGAGCTCCTCGGCGTCGTTGGTGGCGTCGTCGAGCCACGGCGGCCGCGCGCCCAGCGCCGCGCAGACACGCAGGGCGCTGAGGACGCCGTCCTCATGGAATCCCCATCCCCAGTAGGCGCCGCAGTAGTGGGTCCTGCGGACGCCGCTGATCGTGCCGTGCTCGGCCTGCGCCGCGACGCCGGCCTGGGTGAAGATCGGGTGCGCGAACGTCTGCCGGCGAAGGATCTTGCTTGGGTCGATCGCGTCGGTGCGGTTGAGCGTGACGCAGATCTCCTCGGGGCAGTCGAGCGCCTGGAGGCGATTCATGTGGTAGGTCACCGTCGTGACGCCGGTGGGCTCGTCGAGCAGGTGAAAGACCCACGACGCCCATGCGCGCCGGCGGCGCGGCAGCAGCGAGCGGTCGGTGTGCAGCACGACCTCGTTGTCGGAGTAGGGGATCGCGCTGAGCAGCCTCCGCTCGTCGTCGCTGGGGTCGGCGAGCAGCGCCAGCGCCTGGTCGGCGTGCGTCGCGATGACGACGTTGTCGTAGGTCTCCGCGTGCTCGCCGCGGGGGACGATGGTGACGTGGTCGTCGAAGCGAGCGATCGAGGCGACCGGGGTCGCGATCGTCACGCGGTCGCCGAGCTCGGCGACGATCCGGGCGACGTAGGTCGACGCGCCGCCGCGCACGAACGACCATCGCGGCCGATCGCGCAGATCGAGCATGCCGTGGTTGGCGAAGAACCGGATCAGGTATTTGGCCGGAAAGCTCCACGTCGTCTCCCGCGGATCCGCCGACCAGACCGCCGACGCCTGGGGGACAAGCAGCCGCTCGATGAACCACTTCGAGTAGCGCTCCTGCTTGAGGTACTCGCCCAGCGAAGGGCCTTCGCCGTCGGTGTCGAGCAGCTTCGGCGCGTCGCGCTGGAAGCGGCGGACCTCGAGCACCATCCGCTGAAAGGACGGCGACAGCAGGTGACGGCGATTCGCGTAGAGCCCGCCGACCGAGGTGCTCGCGTACTCGAAGTCGGTCGCCTCGCTCGTCACCGCGAAGCTCATATCGCTCGGCGCGGTCTCGACGCCGAGGTGCGCGAGCATCGCGGTCAGCGACGGGTAGTTGCGGTCGTTGAGGACGATGAAGCCGGTGTCGACGTCGTACGTCTCACCGGCGACCTCGACCGGCACCGTGCACGTGTGACCGCCGGCGTACTCACCGGCCTCGAACAGCCGAACGCCGTGCCCGGCGCGATGCAGCACGTAGGCCGCGGTCAGCCCGGAGACGCCCGCTCCGACGATCGCTATCCGTGCCATCGCGCAAATCTACGTTGGACAGTGGCGGCGCGGATCATTTCTCGCCACATATCCTGCGCGCCGTGTCGGGATATCCGGAGCAGCTGCGCGAGAGCATCGAGGACTACCTGCGCGGCCTGCGCTTCTCGGACGAAGCCGCGACCGCTGGGCTCGATGAGGCGATGCGTTACTCGCTGCTGGCCGGGGGCAAGCGGATCCGGCCCGTGCTGGCGCTGGCGACGGCGCGCGCGACCGGCCGGTCGGCGGAGGAGCTACTGCCGCTGGCGGCGGCGATCGAGCTGATCCACACCTACTCGCTGATTCACGACGACCTGCCGGCGATGGACGACGACGACCTTCGCCGCGGCCGTCCGACGTGCCACAAGAAGTTCGGCGAGGACGTCGCGATCCTCGCGGGCGACGGGCTCTACGCGGAGGCGTTTCGCCACGTGCTCACGCAGCAGCGCGACGAGCCGCGGCGGCTGCTGGCTGCCGTCGCCGAGTTGGCGGCCGCCACCGGCGTCACGGGGATGGTCGGTGGTCAGTACGTCGACGTCGTCGGCGAGCACACCGATCTGCGGCGCTTGCACCAGCTCAAGACCGGGCGGCTGATCGCGGCATCGATCGAGTGCGTGCTGCTGCTCTCAGAGCCGCCGGCGTCGCAGGCCGCCTGGAGCCGCTTCGCGGCCGAGCTCGGGGTGCTGTTTCAGATCGTCGACGACATCCTCGACGTCGTCGGCAGCGACGAGGACCTCGGCAAGCACCACG
>DASRHW010000038.1:0-16410 GCA_035650375.1 Solirubrobacteraceae bacterium
TGCGCGTCGACGTGATCGCGATGAGCGCCACGCCGATCCCGCGGACGCTGCAGATGTCGCTCGCCGGGCTGCGCGACATCAGCGTGATCGAGACGCCGCCGGAGGGGCGGCGGCCGGTCAAGACGTTCGTCGGCGACTACGACGAGGATCTCGTCAAGCAGGCGATCATGCGCGAGAAGCACCGCGGCGGGCAGGCGTTCTTCGTTCACAACCGCGTCGAGACGATCGACGAGACAGCCGAGCGCCTGCGCGGGCTCTGCCCGGGTGTGCGCTTCGAGGTCGCCCACGGTCAGCTCGACGAGAAGCAGCTCGAGGAGCGGATGCTGACGTTCCTGCGCGGCGACGCCGACGTGCTCGTCGCGACGAGCATCATCGAGTCGGGGATCGACATTCCGCAGGCGAACACGCTGATCGTCGAGCGCGCCGACCTCTTCGGCCTCGCCCAGCTCTACCAGATCCGCGGCCGCGTCGGCCGCAGCTCCGAGCGCGCCTACGCGTACCTGCTGTACCCGAGCCACGCCGCTCTGACCGAGGAGGCGATGAAGCGGCTGACCGCGCTGTCGGACTACACCGAGCTCGGCGCCGGCTTCAAGATCGCGATGCGCGACCTCGAGATCCGCGGCGCCGGCAACCTGCTCGGCGATGAGCAGTCGGGCCACGTCGCGGCGCTCGGCTTCGAGCTCTACATGGCGATGCTCGACGAGGCCGTCGCCGAGCGCGAGCCGGAGCTCGCGGGGGAGGAGGGCGCCGAGCCGGTGCGGCTCGACGTCGACGTCGACGCCTACGTCCCCGCCGACTACGTGCCCTACGAGCAGGCGAAGATCGACGTCCACCGGCGGATCGTCGCGGCGCGCGACGTGTCGGACCTCGTCGAGCTGCGCGAGGAGCTTGAGGATCGCTTCGGCCCTGTGCCCGAGCCGGTCGTCAACCTGGTCGAGCTGCAGCGCGCGCGGATCCGCCTCGGGCAGGCCGGGGCTCGCGTCGTCAGCTTCCGCGGCGGGCGCCTGGCGATCACGCCGATCGAGCTCGACGCCGAGGCGGCGGAGCGTTTGCGGGCCGAGATCCCGGAGGCGACGTACGAGCCCGGGCGGGCGCAGCTGACCGTTCGCGTACCCGACGACCCGGCCGCCCGCTTCCCGGCCGTGCTGCGGGCCGCCGACGCCCTACTGGCGGTCGTCCGCGAGCCGATCGGGATGGCGGTCTGACAGACCGAGCGTCAGGCGCTGGCGGCGCCCTGCTTGTGCCAGGGGTAGCGGGCCGTGTCCTCGTTGCCGAAGTCGGGGTCGAGGTAGACGTGCATCCTGCTGATCCGTCCGTCGCGGAAGTCCATCACGCTGCAGAAGTGCCCGGGGATCGTCTTCCTGCCGTCCCACGTCTGGCCCGCGACGGTCTCACCCTCGGTCGTGCCTTCGACGACGACGGTGTCGCCCTGCTCGATGATCTTGAACTCGTCGGCGTGATGGAGCATCCGCGAGAAGATCTCGAATCGGCCGTGGGCGATCGCCATCATCGCGTCCATGCCGTGGCCGATGCCGAACTTCGGGAAGAAGATCTGCACGTCATCGGTGAACATCTCGCTGGGGTCGCCCGTCGCCAGACCATCACCGATCGCGTAGAAGCGCTTGACGAGCGCCACGTTTGCTGACTCCGACATCAGATCCCCCTCGTGTTCATGTCGTGTGCCGGCCCGAGTGGGAGGCCGATCGCCCGATCGGGGATTCCCGCAGGATGCCGAGCCGCTCAAGTGGCGGAAGCGTATAGCATTTGATCATCAATAAGATTTGATCATCGGGTGGTGTGTCAAGCTGACTTCGGCGCATAAGATCCCGGTTCGAAATGACCAGCTCGGATCTCGAACGCTGTGCGGATCCACACCTGGCGAGGACGACTTCACCTGTTGCTGGGCCGAAGCCATGACCTCGCGCTCGAGGACGACGATCATCCAAGATGACTAGCCGCGAATACCAACTTGCTCGACTCGCTTCACTGGTGGCGGCATTGACGGTCGCGCTACGCCGACACCACAGCGAGACGCCGGAGGTCCTCCGTGAGCCAGGACAACGTGGCAGGCAACACGTCGCGATGCTGGTTTCCCTCGAGATGGTCGGTCCGGGGACGGTGTCTGAGCTTGCCGACCGCCTCGACATCTCCCGTGCGCACGCGAGCCTGGTGACGGGAGAGCTCGCGAAGGCCGGCCTGATCGACCGGGAACACGTTCCCGAGGACCGGCGGCTGATCATGGTCTCTCTCTCCGAAAAGGCAAGGCCTGCGCTCGCCGCGGAGCATCGACGCCGGTTAGGGCCGCTCGAGGAGTTCCTGGCGGAGCTCGCGGTCGATGACGCAGACCGATTCATCGAGCTGCTCGAGGCGTTCACCGAGAAGCTCCGGGCGACGTAGCACGGGCCTCGGCCGCGGGGAGCGACCGAGGCCCGTTCGCGGGGAGCGATCGAGACCCCGAGGGGCCGGAGTGTGTTGTCTCGGCTGCCGAGCCGGCAGGTGCCGAACGCCTTAGGCCGAGTTGTCTTCCTTGAAGCTCGCCGAGTGCTTGCTGACGACGCTCTCGGCGCCGAACTGCGCGCGCGTCATGTCTCTGGCGATCTGGTTGGGCAGGACGCTGTGGCCGTGGCTGAACAGCTGCGAGTAGTCGCGCCAGACGCGCTCCATCCGCTGGCCCGCGCGCACCTGGCTCGAGCCCGAGGAGCGGAAGAGCTTCTGCATTGCCTCCCAGCAAGGCCCGTAGATGATCTCGAAGCAGATGCTCGCGATGCGAAGGTCATGCTGAGGCGTCCAGTCGCCGGTCTTCGCCGTCTCCATCCACTCGTAGACGATCCTGTCCAGCGCCGCCTCGGCGATCGCGATCAACTTGACCGCTTCGCCGTGCCACAGGTGGTAGTCGGCGTCGGTGATGCGGGGGCCGGCGGGCGGCCAGGGGACGTTCTTGATCGTCAGCAGCCGCTCGTACTCATCGAGCGCGCCCTTGACCATCCCGAGCGCGATGTTCGCGCCGTCGATCGTGAAGAACGACAGCGTGCTGCCGCCGTACATCGAGTTGCCGTGCATCGCCGGACCGACCGCGGTCAACGGATCGAGGGCCATCATCGTCTGTCCCGGTTTCGCGTAGTTCTCGGGAATCACGGCGTCGACGAACCTGAGGCTGTTCGAGCCCGTGCCCCGCATGCCGAGGGTGTCGCCCCAGTCGTCGAGCACCTCGTATGCGCTTCGCGGTGCGAGGAACACCATCGGCGTCGGGGGATCGCCGACATCGGCGCCCGGTTCGACCGGGATCGCGTGCAGCATCGCGTGTGTCGAGTACGGCGCTCCCGAGCAGTAGCCCCAGGTGCCGTTGATCTTCCAGCTGCCGTCGCCGAGGCGCTCGGCCGTGCCCGTCGGCATCACCGTCGCCGGGGCGATGCACTCGCCCGTGGCGTAAAGCTCGTCCTGAACGCTTTCGTCGAAATGTCCCGCAGGCGTGATGCCGTGTGAGACACCGAAGCCGAGCATCCAACCCGTCGACGGGCAGCCTCGGGCGATCTCGCGAACGACGCCGTAGCACGTGTCCGCCGTGACTTCGAGGCCGCCGTAACGCTTCGGCACGAGCATCCTGTAGAAGCCGGCCTCGCGAAACAGCTTGTGCGTGTCCTCGGAGTACCGTCCCTGCGCCTCGGTCGCGGCCTGCAGATCTACCAGCAGCGTGCTGATCTCCGCGGCGCTGCGCAACAGGTCGGCTGCGCTGGGATCCGGGGCTACGGCTGCCCCGGCCTGCTCTGCTTGCGTCGACATCTAGTCCTCTCCCACATATCGAGATGCATGCCGCGCCTTCCATCGGCAGACGCCGCTGGAGAGCCTACTGAGCGCGTACCCCCAGAGCGACTGTCTCGATCGTCTCCAGGTGATCGCCCCGAGGTCAGCGTTCGGCCACGGGCGGTCCTTGCGCAGGCACCGTACATTAAGTAAAGTTGATCGTCAAGAGTCATTGGATACTGTTGGCGACCGTGCCCAAGGCGTCGATGTCTGGCGCGACGACGGCGGGTTCGAGCGCGCTCTCGTCCTCCAGCGAACGGCGCAACGCGAGCGAGCGGGAGCCGAGGGCCATACGCGCTGAGGAACACGCTGTCGGCTGAGCGATCGGCTCCGGCGGCCGGCGGATCACTGTCCACTGTGTTGACGAGGGGAAGATGAGATGACGGGCCAGCAGCTGTCGCACCGGTGGGATGACGAAGTGGATTTCGTGGCCGTGGGATCCGGCGCCGGTGGCTTGTCAGCCGCGATCACCGCGGATGAGCTTGGCCTGTCGGCCGTCGTACTCGAGAAGGCCAGCGTCGTCGGCGGAGTGACCGCCATCTCGCACGGGCTGGTCTGGGCTCCCGGGAATCCTCTCGCGGCGGCCGCTGGGATCGACGACTCTCGGGAGGCGGCCCTTCGATACGTCGAGTGGATGGGCGCGGGCCTGGCCGACGAGTCGCTTCTCCGGAACTACCTCGATCATGTGACGATCGTCCTGGATTTCTTGCAGGAGAAGGCAGGAGTCCGCTGGCGCGTGTCCACCAACGTGGCGGACGCGTACTGGCCCGAGCACGACGACGCGTGTGAGGAAGGGCGCTACGTCGAGGTGGAGCCGTTCTCGGCTCCGAGCCTGGGAGCGTGGGCCGACAAGGTCAGGGTGTCGCCGCATGTCCCCTTCCGGATGACGGTCGCAGAGATGTTCAGTCCCCCGAGCGCCGAGATGAGCGCGCGCGTCGCGCGCCGTACGGAGGATGACGTGCGCTGTGCGGGGCCGGGCCTGGTCGCCTATCTCGTCAAGAACGTCGTCGATCGCGACATCCCGATTCACACCGACACCAGGGTCGACGAGCTGATCGTCGACGACAATCGTGTGATCGGGGTGAAGGCCACCCGGGCAGGCCGAGAGTTCCGAGTGAGAGCCCGTCACGGGGTGCTGCTGGCGACCAGCGGCATCGACTGGAACGCTGAGCTGATCAAGCACCACAGCCAGCAGATGGACGCGCGCTCGGTTGTCCCGCGCGAGGTCACCGGCGATCACATCTCACTCGCCGGCCGGGTCGGCGCCAAGCTCGCCAGCGTCCTGCCGTGGGCGGGATTCCTGGGATTCCAAGTGCCGGGAGACCAGTTCGAGGGCGACGATCTCTGGCGCCAAGCGGCCGGAGTCACCGGCTCGCCTCACGCGCTCGTCGTAAACCGCTCAGGCCGCCGATTCGGCGACGAGTCGTTCCCGCTCTCGATCGACAACGCGCTGCACGTGTTCGACGGAACCACGCAGCGTCACCCCAACTACCCATGCTGGTTGATCGTCGACAGCCAGTTCACCGAGAAGTATCCGATGGGTCCGATCGAGCCGGGTGAGAGCTACCCGGACGGCTTCGCGATGCAGGCGGAGACGCTGGATGAGCTCGCCGCCGCGGCCGGCATCGACGGCGACGGGCTCAATGACCAAGTCGCGCTGTTCAACGGCTACGCCGACGACGGGCGAGACGCCGACTTCAATCGCGGCGGCAAGGCGTACTCACAGATGGTGAGCGGCGACATGGACGTGGTCAATCCCAACCTGGGCGCCGTGAGCAAGGCGCCGTATTACGCGATCCCCTTGACGATCGTCTACACGGGCATCGCCTCGGTCGGGCTCGTCGCGGATACGCGCGGTCGCGTGACGAACTACGACGACGAGCCGATCGCCGGGCTCTACGTCGCCGGCAACTCGATGGCGTGGCTCGACACCGGTGCCGGCTACCAAGCGGGAATGGCCATCGGTCGCGGGCTCATCTACGGTCATCTTGCGGCGTGCGACGCAGCCGAGAGCGCGCGTCAGGCAGAGGTGCGGCAGGCGACCGTGCTGACACCGCGTTGACCGATGAGCACACCTCGATCGCAGACCCTCTCGTGACGCGGGGTTCGCTCGACGGACACGTCGCCGTCGTCACCGGAGCGGCGGGAGGTCTTGGCCGGGCCTTCGCTCGGAGGCTTGCGGCGGACGGTGCGGCGGTCGCCGTCGCCGATGCCGCCGACGGCGCCGACACCGTGGCGGAGATTCGAGCCGCAGGTGGGGTTGCCGCATCGTTTCTCGTCGACCTGACCCAGCCGGAACAGGTCGCGGAGCTGGCGGCCGGTGTGGAGGCTGAGCTGGGCCTCGCCGACATCCTCGTCAACAACGCGGGCATCTATCCCGTGTTCGACGTCGACAGCATGACGCTGGCCGACTGGCGACGAGTCTTCGCCGTCAACGTCGAGGCGCTGATGCTGACCAGCCAGGCATTCGCCCCCGGGATGCGCGCAAAGCGATGGGGCAGGATCGTCAACATGACGTCGAATTCGATCGGCCTCCAGTTCCCCGGTGGGACGCCCTACATCGCATCGAAGATGGCGGTGATCGGTCTCACGCGAGGGTTCGCGACGGAGCTGGCCGATGCCGGGATCACGGTGAACGCCATCGGGCCGTCGGTCGTCCGTACTCCCGGTACCGCGAGCCTGCCGCAGGAGGGCTTCGAGACGATCGCCCAGATGCAGACGATCAAGCGCTCGCAGGAGCCCGATGACCTCACGGGCGCGCTGGCGTTCCTGGTGTCCGACGACGCGAGCTTCATCACCGCGCAGACCTTCTGGGTCGACGGCGGGCTCCTGCGATCGAGCTAGTCGCGGAGCAGCGTCGTCACGCCGGCCGGCGCCGGCTCCCCACGAAGACCCAGCCGCGAGCTTGGTGCGTCGTCAGGCCACGCACACGTTCTCGATCGCCATCTTTCGGAACAGATGCGGCCGGGCGACGGTGCCGTCGGGGTAGTCCGGTGTCATCCCCTGAAAGTCCGGATTGCTGAACACGTCGCGATAGTGCGCCACGCTCTCCCAGACGGAATAGATCAGAAACGTGCCGCTGCCGGCGGTGCCGCGGTGAAACTGTGAGGAGATGAAGCCGTCCAGATGCTTGAAGGTCCGGACGATCTCGCCCCATTTCGCGACGAACTCATCTGCGTGCTCCAGGTCGACCTGGAAGATGTTGACCAGGATGACCGGCTCATCGCTCTGCTCTTGGATTTGCTCGTCATGAGTCACATATCGATCGAGCGGCTCAAGCTTGAACATGTGTTATGACCTCGTGTGTTCGTTGGTTGTAGGTATTTCTCGCACGGACTCGTCGACGACGTTCTTGCCGGCGAGGTATCCGTTGAAGATCGCGGCACCCAGCGTGGCTCCGCCGCCCCAGTACCCCTCCCCGACAGGCGAGCCGATGCAGTTGCCCGCGCCATACAGCCGGGGAATCGGCGTGCCGTCCGGCCGCATCACCCGGCTCCGCGTGTCGATCTTCGGCCCGCCTTTCGTCCCGAGGCATGCGGCCCCGAGAACGATCGCGTAGTACGGACCGTGGTCGGCGATCGGATACATCGTGAAGTTCGGCATCGGGTCGTCGCGGAACTCGACGCTGAAGTAGCGCTGCGCCCAGGTCGCGCCACGCTGGAAGTCCTCGTCCTCTCCGCTGCGAGCGAACTGGTTGAACCGCTCGACGGTGGCCTTGAGCGTCGTGGCGAAATCGGGCTCCAGCGCGAATCCCTCCGTGTCGCCGGCCAATTCGGCCAGGCGCGCTGAGATGACGTCGGTCAGCTCGTCCAGCGTGTCGCCCCGCAAGACGTACGGCGGGATGTCACCGGCAAACGGGATAGGCCAGCGTCCGGGCCAATCGGTGTCGTCCTGCACGACCGCGTCGTCGAAGATCTGGATCAGCAATCTGTTGGGATAGCCGCCCGCCGCGTCGCGGACGAAATGCGTCTTACAGCGCTCGTTGGCAGGCTCTTTCTCGTTGGCGACGCGCACGCCAGAACCGTTGACGACGATCATGCTGTCGCCGTAGTTCTGAAATATCAGCAGCTCCTGCTCGAAGCTCTCGAGGCACGGCTCGAGCGGCAGTTGCTCCCACCACGCTTCGCCCATGTTCGCCAGCTTGGCCCCGAGACGCTCGGCGATCCCGACGAAATCGCCGCGATTGGCGCTGGCGCCGCATGTGCCGACGATCGGCCCGCGAAGAAAGCGGCTACGCAACTCAGGGTTGTGCTCGATGCCGCCGGAGCCGAAGACGACCCCGCGCCGAGCGTGCAGCCTCACCGGTCCCGTCGACGTCTCGGCCACGACACCGACAACCGCGTCGTCGTCGGTCAGGACGTCGACGACCCGGTGTTCGACCAGGAACGTCGCGCCGTACTTGGCCGCAGCCGTCGTCAGATGGCGGACCAGATCGACGCCGTCGCCGAACGGTGAGACGCGCGCGGCATGGGCGTCGTGGGACTTCATCGACGGCGGCGCGAGGTGTGCGAGAGCGTCGGCGTTTGTCGCGAGATCGCCGTCGACTGGGGTCACGGTCAGCACGCGTCCGTACGTGTCGCTGTCCTCCTCGGTCTCATAGGCGCCGATCAGGCCGAGGTCGTCGCCGCGAAACGAGCCGAGGGCCATGTACGAGATGTCGCCGCTGGCTTCCAGATCCTCGAGTGCCTCGTGAGCGTGGTCGTAGTAGCTCACGATGAGGTTCCACTCGTGTTCCTCGAGTCCATGACGCTCGGCGCCGCGGTCGTATCGCTCGGGATACGAGCAGCGCGCCATGTGTGCGAGTGCCTTGTCGCGGTCGTCGGCGAACCGCGGGTCGGCGACGGCGCGCTCGCGCATCAGGCGGTTGGACGGAACCCAGAAGGCACCGGCGGACTTCACTGCCGTTCCGCCCAGCGTTGCCGCCGCCTCGACGACGACGACCGAGGCGCCGGCACGGCCGGCGACCGTCGCGGCGGTAAGCGCGGCGACGCCGCCGCCGACTACGACGACGTCGAGGACTGTCGTTGGCATCTGCTCCCTACTGGGCATCGTGCTGCTCCTTCACGAGATCTGTCTCAATGGCCTTCGCGCACAGCGCACGTAAGAGCGTGTGCGTGTGTGTCGCCGCCGCGAGGCGGCTCGCCCCACCGCCGAGTGGCGATGGGGCGGCCGTCTCACGTGGCTCGCGATTCGCGATCAGCCGCCGCCCAGGTTCTTGAGCAGGAGCTGGACACGTGCTGGGGTCATGCAGTACGGCTTGGTGTCCGCGACCCACTTGGTTCCCGTGTACGAGCTGTAGAAGGCGCAGCCGTTGAACGTCGGCTGGCCGCGCTTGAACGTCAGCGGACCAGTCAGCCCCCCAAGCGTCTCGTTCTTGAGCGCGTAGAGACCGTTCTTGAGCTGCGACGTCGTCGACGCCGGCTTCAGCTTCGCGGTGCTCGCGGCCTTGGCGAACAGCTGCAGGCCGGAGAACACCGAGCCGAGATTCTCGCTGTAGTTCGCCGACGAGCTGAGGTTCGGGGCGTACTTGGCGAGCACCTGATGGAACAGCTTGCCGCCGGCAGTACTGCGATCGTCGATGCCGAGGGTTGGGAGGGTCAGCACGACCTTGCTCTTCGCGAACGCGGCGGGGTCGTTGTGCGGAACAGATCCGTTGGCGCCGAACAGCGTCGGCGTCCAGCCCTGCTGGACGCACTCACGCATGATCCTCGTCGTGACGATCGACTGGTCGATGATGAACGTGCCGTTCGCGCCGGAGTTCTTCGACGCCAGGCACTGCGCCGCGAAGCTCGGCTGCGACGCTGTGACGTTCGAGCTGCTGACGACGGAGACGCCGCCACCGATCGTCTTCAGGAACGCGCCCATGACCGCCTTGAGCTGACCGCACGTCGGCACCTCGGTGCAGTACATGATCGCGAGCTTCGCCGCGCCGGCCTTCTTCGTCGAGGTCAGCCCCTGATACAGGTTTGACGTGGCGTTCGCGCCGATCGGGAAGAAGCCCGCGTTCGTGTACTCGTCCGGGCTGAGCCCAGGCGTGCCGACGACCGGGATCCCCGCGTCCTTGGCGATCTTCGCCCACGCGCTCTCTTGGAAGGAGAAGTTGCCGACGATCGCCAGCACCTTCTGGCTGACCAGCGCACGCGCCGCGGCGGCTGCCGCGGTCGCATCGCCCTTGTCATCCTTGAAGACCAGCTTCACCGGGTGGCCGTTCACGCCGCCGTGGGCGTTCGTCCACTTCACCCAGGCGCTGGACATCGGCTTGATCCCAGCCTGCCCCGAGCCCAGCGGGCCCGAGCACGAGCAGATCGTGCCGATCACGAGCGGTGAGCCCTTTGCCGGGGCGGCAGAGGCGCCGCCAGCCAGCGCCATCGACAGAATCACTCCGAGCAAGCAGGCGCTCAGCCCGTTGCGTATCGATCTCATCATCCCACTCTCCTCCTGCATCACAGACGACACCAAAATGGCAAGACGTCTTGTATGATTACCATACTTGCGCAATTCGCCTCGGTTCGCCAGGGGCACCGTGCTGCGGGCCGCCGACGGCCTACTGGCGGTCGTCCGCGAGCCGGTCGGGATGGCGGTCTAAGAACGGCCTGAGAAAGCGCCAAGCGGCGCTGTCAGAGGTGCCCTGTCCGCTACGCTGCGCGGACTCATGCGTTCAACTTTTGCTCGTTGCTTGGCGCTTGGCGCCTTTTTTGTGGTCGTTGCGCTGACGCTCACCGCCTGCGGCGGCAGCTCGCTGCCCGGAAACGCCGTCGTCAAGATCGACGACACGACGATCACCAAGGACCAGTTCAACCACTGGATGACCGTCGCCGCCAAGAGCCAGGCGCTGCAAGCCGGAGCGAAGACGACGACGACCGTCGTCGCGCCGGTGTCGCCGGACTTCGCGGCCTGCATCGCGCAGCTGCGCAAGACCTCGAAGCCGGCCAAGGGCCAGCCGACGCCGACGACCGAGTCGCTCAAGGCGCAGTGCAAGACCTCGTACGAGGGCTACCGCGACCAGGTCCTGCAGCTGCTGATCTCGTCTGACTGGTACGTCGGCGAGGCGGCCGATCAGGGCGTCACGGTGACGAAGAAGGCGCTCGACGCTGAGTTCGCGAAGCGCAAGAAGCAGTCGTTCAGCACCGAGAAGCAGTACACGGACTACCTGAAGACGTCGGGCCTGACGCTCGAGGACCTCAAGCTCCAGGTCGAGTCCGAGCTGCTGGTGACGAAGCTGCGTGAGAAGATCACCAAGAGCGTGCCCAAGACGACGGACAAGGCGATCCACGCCTACTACGTCAAGAACAAGAGCAAGTACGCCCAGCCCGAGCGTCGCGACATCCGCATCGTCCTGACGAAGACGCGCGCCCAGGCGGTCGCCGCCAAGGCCGCGCTGACGGCCGGCCAGAGCTGGACCACGGTCGCGAAGAAGTACTCGACCGACGCCGCGACGAAGAACAAGGGCGGCGTGATCCTCGCCACCTCCAAGGGCGCGCAGGAGAAGGCGCTCGACGACGTCGTCTTCGCCGCGAAGCGCAACACGCTGCTGGGCCCGATCAAGACGCAGTTCGGCTACTACGTCGCCCAGGTGACGAAGATCTCGGTCGCGACGCAGCAGACCGAGGCGCAGGCGAAGGCCGCGATCACGACGCTGCTCAACCAGCAGGCTCAGGACAAGGCGCTGAACACGTTCTCCGAGGGCTTCCAGAAGAAGTGGAAGGCCAAGACGGACTGCCGCAGCGGCTTCAACAACCTGGCCCAGCTGTGCAAGAACGCGCCGAAGGCCAGCACCACCGCCACGACCACCACGCCGACCACGGGCACGACGACCACTGGCTGAGAAGCTGACCGGCGCTGAGGCGGTCGCGCGGCTCGACGAGCTGACGCGCCGCCTGCGCCGCGAGTGTCCGTGGGATCGCGAGCAGGACGAGCGCTCGATCGTCCCGCATACGGTCGAGGAGGCGTACGAGCTCGCCGACGCCGCGCACAACGGCGATGACGCGAAGCTGCTCGACGAGCTCGGCGACGTCCTCTTCCAGGTCCACTTCCTGGCGCTGCTGCTCGAGGAGCGCGGCGCCGGGTCGCTCGCCGAGGTCGCCGAGCACGTCCGGCGCAAGCTGATCCACCGCCACCCACACATCTTCGGCGAGGTCGAGGTCGAGTCGGCAGGCGAGGTGCTGCGCAACTGGGACGCGATCAAAGCCACCGAGCCCGGCCGCGAGGGTGGGATCTTCGGTGAGGTGCCGGAGAACCTCCCCGGCCCGCTCTACGCGCGCAAGGTGCAGCGCCGCGTCGCGTCGACCGGCTTCGATTTCGAGCACGTCCCCTACGACGCGGTCGAGGGCGAGCTCGACGAGCTGCGCGCCGCCGACGGCGCTGAGCAGGCGTTCCACGAGGCCGGCGACGTCCTCTTCGCCGCGGTCAACGTCGCGCGCAAGCTGCACGTCGATCCGGAGCTGGCCCTGCGCGCGGCCGCCGACCGGTTTCGCGCCCGGATCGAGGCCGCCGAGGGCCTGGCGTCCGGATCGGGCGCGGACTGGCAGGATCTGTCTCCCGACCAGCAGCTCGCCTACTACGCCCAGGCCCGCCTCGCCGAGGAGACGTCGGGCACCAACAAGGAGTCCTCTTGAGCCAGATCGATCGCGTCCACGCCCGCCAGATCCTCGACTCGCGCGGCAACCCGACCGTCGAGGTCGATCTCGTCCTGCGCTCGGGCTCGAGCGGCCGTGCCGCCGTGCCCTCCGGGGCGTCGACGGGCGAGTTCGAGGCGACGGAGCTGCGCGACGGCGGCACGGCGTGGCTCGGCAAGGGCGTGACCGCCGCTGTCGCGAACGTCAACGGCGAGATCGCCGAGGCGATCCACGGCGTCGACGCGAGCGATCAGGAGGCGCTGGACCGGCAGCTGATCGCGCTCGACGGCACGCCGAACAAGTCGCGGCTCGGCGCCAACGCGATCCTCGGCGTGTCGCTCGCGGCCGCCCACGCCGCGGCGGCCGAGGAGGGGCTGCCGCTCTGGCGCTACCTCGGCGGTGAGGCGGCGCACGTGCTGCCGGTGCCGATGATGAACGTCCTCAACGGCGGCGCCCATGCCGACAACAAGGTCGACTTCCAGGAGTTCATGGTCGTGCCGTGCGGTGCGTCCTCGTTCTCGGAGGGCCTGCGCATCGGCGCCGAGGTCTTCCACGCGCTGAAGAAGACGCTGCACGACCGCGGGATGAACACGACCGTCGGCGACGAGGGCGGCTTCGCGCCCGACCTCGGCTCGAACGAGGAAGCGCTGCAGATCCTCGTCGCGGGGATCGAGGCGGCCGGCTACCGGCCCGGCGACGACGTCGCGATCGCGCTCGACCCCGCGACCAGCGAGATCTACTCCGACGGTCTCTACGACCTCGAGCACGAGGGCCGCAAGCTGACCGCCGCGGAGCTCGCCGGCTACTGGGGCGAGATGTGCGACCGCTACCCGATCCTCTCGATCGAGGACGGCATGGACGAGAACGACTGGGACGGCTGGAAGGCGCTGACGGACCTCCTCGGCGACCGCGTCCAGCTCGTCGGCGACGACCTCTTCGTGACGAACCCGCAACGGCTCTCGGAGGGCATCGAGAAGGGCGTCGGGAACTCGATCCTCGTCAAGGTCAACCAGATCGGCACGCTGACCGAGACGCTCGAGGCGATCCGCATCGCCCGCGCCGCGGGCTATACCGCCGTGATGTCGCACCGCTCGGGCGAGACGGAGGACGTCACGATCGCCGACCTCGCCGTCGCGACCGGCTGCGGCCAGATCAAGACGGGGGCGCCGTCGCGCTCCGATCGCGTCGCCAAGTACAACCAGCTGCTGCGGATCGAGGAGCAGCTCGGCGCCGACGCGACGTACCCGGGCCGCGGCGTCTTTCGCTCGTAGAGATCCGGACAAGGAGCCGCGCCGCCCACGTCGAAGGGGGTGAGGATGCCCGCCACGATTCGTTGGGACCGCCTCAGCCGCTACGGCCTGCTCGCGGTCCTCGCGATGGTGCTGTTGCTCTACGTCAACCCGCTGCGCAGCTACGTCTCGACCTGGCAGGAGTCGCACCGCCGGGCCGCCGACGTCAGCACGCTCGAGCGCGAGCACCAGCAACTCCAGGCCAAGCAGCGCGCGCTGAAGAGCCCCGGCGTCGTCGAGAGCGAGGCGCGCCGCCTCGGGCTCGTCAAGCAGGGCGAGCGCGGCTTCGTCGTGACCGGCCTGCCCAAGGGCAAGTAGGGAACGCCGCCTCGCGGCGGCGAGCGTCTTCCCGGCGGCTCGCTAGCCTGGCCCGCCGATGGCCTACGAATCGGCGATGCAGCAGTGGCGCGCGGGCGAGCGTCGTCTGCACGAGGTCGATCCCGCACGCGTGCGGATCGCCGAGCGCGTTGCCGAGCGTGTCTTCGCCGAACTGCGCCGTCGGCTCGGCAGCAGCTTCCTGATCGACGAGCTCGTCGAGCTCTACGACGCCGGCACCGCGTGGGCCGTCGACGTCGCTGTCGCGGCCGCTCCGGCCGACCCCTGGGCCTGGGACGCGCGCGTCGGCGTCGACGCGGCATTCGCCCGCTACGCGCGCGAGGCGAGCGACTACGCGGGCGGCCGCCGGGTCGTCCCGCGCGGCTGAGCGCTGGGCGCTACTCGTCGTCCGCGTCGGCGTCGCCGCCGGCGCTCTCGCCGGCACGGCGGATGATGATGCGGTCCTCTTCGACCGTGACCTCGACGGGCCGGTGCCCGGCCCAGTGCTCGGCGTAGACCGGGTTGTCGGCGACGGCCGGGTCGAGCCAGAGTCCGTAGCCCTCCTCGCCGTGGTCGAACGTCGCCTCGACGACGCCGGCGCGGCCGCCACTGCGACGGCGTCCCCCGCGGCGGCCGCGGCGGCGGCGCGGAGCCTCGTCGTCGGCCTCGGCGTCGGCATCGCCGTCCTCGACCTCGGCCGCTGCGGCCTCCTCGGCGGCGCGGGCTGCCGCCGCCTCGAGCTCGGCGGCGATCTGGGCGTCATCCTCGGCGCGCAGATCGATCTCGTCGTCGAAGTCGAGCGCCGCCCCGGGGGTGGTCTCCTCGACGACCTCGTCCGGCGCAAGCTCGTTCTCGCGCTTGAACACCTGGATCTGCTGGACGGTCACCTCCAGCTGATGTGCGATCCACGCGTCGGTTCGGCCTTGGCGGACCCAGCCGCGGACCTGGTTGAGATGTGGGCGCAATGAGCGACGAGCCATAAGCCGCGGGAGCCTAGCGCAACGGCGCTGGAGAACCTGCTCGGGGCACCCGCGCCGGGCGCCTAGCTCATCACGTAGAAGAGCGTCTCGAACATCGCGATCGTCACGAGAACGGCGGTCGCGAGCAGGACGAGGACGAGCACGCCGAAGCGGATCGTGCCGTGCTTGTGCTGGCGTTCGAGATGGCGCGCGCGCTGCCGCCGGACGGCGAGGCGAACGGACTCCTCGGCGCGCGCGCGGTCGACCCAGGCGTCCTCGACGAAGGCGTTCTCCAGCTCGGCAAGACTGCGGCGCATGCGCATCGGGGCGAAAGCGTACAGCGAAGCGCCCGCTCCGGCCACGGCCTTGCCCAGACCTACCGATCGCTAACAGGCGCCCCAGAGCCCGGTGCCGGCGGCCCGCGCGCGGCGCGCGAGCGTTCTGAAGCGGCTCGCGAAGCGGACGTTGGGCGGGATCGTCAGCGTCTGCGCATAGCCGCGGCGGACGAGCTCGGCGTTGACGAGCAACCCGTCGTCGTCCCGATAGACGTAGGCGAGCAGCCGCCCGTAGCGGTCGCGCCGCTCGGCGTCGGTCACGAGCCGGACGCGGCGCTTCGCGACGAGCCGGGCGTTGAACGCGTGCGCCGCCTCTGCGAAGCACTGCACCGGCGTGTCCGGCTTGACGGACTCGGGCGTGTCGACGCCGATGTAGCGCACGCGCTCGACCCGGCCACCGACGCGGACGGTGATCGTGTCGCCGTCGATGACGCGCACGACCGCGCCGCTGACGACACCGTCGCTGTCGTCATCACGGCGCAGCTGCGCCGCCGCCGCGGCGAGCAGCGCGACGACGATCGCGATCGGCAGGACGGTGCGCAGTGAAGGCATGCCGCGGATCCTGCGTCAGGGCCGCGCGCGTGGTGCCGCGGCCCTGCAACGATCCTGCGCCGGCAGAACCTCGATCAGGCGATCGTGACGTCAGGCGACAGGTAGACGTCCTGGATCGCGTTGAGCAGCTCGATGCCCTCGTCGATCGGACGCTGGAACGCCTTGCGGCCTGAGATCAGGCCCATGCCGCCGGCGCGCTTGTTGATCACCGCGGTGCGGACCGCCTCGGCGAGGTCGGTCGCGCCCGACGAGGCGCCGCCGCTGTTGATCAGACCGGCGCGCCCGAGGTAGCAGTTGAGCACCTGGTAGCGCGTCAGGTCGATCGGATGATCGGTCGTCAGCTTCTCGTAGACCAGCTTGTGCGTCTTGCCGAACGACTGCCCGTTCTGGTTCAGCGCGGTGAAGCCGCCGTTGGTCTCCGGCAGCTTCTGCTTGATGATGTCGGCCTCGATCGTGACGCCGAGGTGGTTGGCCTGGGCGGTCAGGTCGGCGGCGGTGTGGAGGTCGACGCCGTCGACCTTGAAGCCGCTGCTGCGCAGGTAGC
>DASRHW010000039.1:0-8936 GCA_035650375.1 Solirubrobacteraceae bacterium
ACCTGGCAGACGGCGCACGCGATGAAGCTCCGCCGCGGGCAGTTGCATGCCGGCGAGGTCGCCGACAACGCGCGTGCCAAGCGCTACGTCGCCAAGTACACGACCTGCCCGGCGATCGCGCACGGCATCGACGCCGACGTCGGATCGGTCACGGTCGGCAAGCTCGCCGACCTCGTTCTGTGGGACCCGGCATGGTTCGCCGTACGGCCACGCTTGGTCATTAAGGGCGGCGCCGTCGTGTCGGCTCCGATCGGCGACGCCAACGCCTCGATCCCGACCCCGCAGCCGGTCTTCCAGCGCCCGATGTTCGGCGCCGAGGCGTCGGTGGCGCCGGCGACGTCGATCTCGTGGGTCGCTCCGGCAGCGCTCGAGGACGGCCTCGCCGAGCGGCTGCGGCTGGGCCGCACGCTGAGAGCCGTCGCCGCCACGCGTGACGTCGGCAAGGCGCAGATGGCGGGCAACGACGCGTTGCCGGAGATCGCGGTCGATCCGGAGACGTTCGTCGTCACGGTCGACGGCGACGCGATCGAGCCGATGCCCGTCAGCGAGCTTCCGCTCACCCAGCTCTACTCGCTCTTCTAGATGACTCACGTCCCGATGCCACGACCGGCCGCCGATGCTTGACCTGCTGCTCGCCGACGCCCGCACGCCGACGGGCGGCTTCGCGCACTCCAACGGCGTCGAGCCCGCCGACATCGAGCCGGCGGAGCTCGAGGCCTTTCTGCGCGGGCGGCTGTCGACGACGGGACTCGTCGACGCCGCCGTCGCGGCCGCCGCGGCCCGCGGCGAAGAGCCGCTGGCGCTCGAGGCGGCGTGGATCGCGCGAACGCCGTCCGCGCCGATCCGCGACGCGGCGCGGCGGCAGGGCCGCTCGCTGTTGCGCGTCGCCGAGCGTCTCTGGCCGGGAGCGCTCGATTCCTACAGCGCCGCCTCGGCCGGTACGCCGCGTCCCGTCGTGCTCGGCCTCTGCGGCTCGCTCGCCGGCCTGTCGGCGCGTCGCGTCGCGCAGCTGTGTCTCTACGACGACGCCGCGACGTGCTGCGCGGCGATGCCCAAGCTCGGTGCCGTCGACGCACTCGATGTCACCGCCGTGCTCGCCGCGTCCGAAGGGCTGATCGCGGGGCTCGCCGACCGCGCCGTCGCGGCACGCGAGCTGCCGTCGGCTGCCGCGCCGCTGCTCGACCTGCGTTCCGTCGCCCACCACGAGAACCACCGGAGGCTGTTCGCAACATGACCCGCCCCTTACGCATCGGCGTCGCCGGCCCCGTCGGCACCGGCAAGTCGTCACTCGTCGCCGCCGTCTGCGGCGTGCTTGCCGCCGACGTCCGGATCGGCGTCGTCACCAACGACATCTATACCGACGAGGACGCGCGCTTCCTGCGCAGCACAGGCGTGTTGCCGGCGGAGCGGATCGTCGCGGTGCAGACAGGCTGCTGCCCGCACACGGCGATCCGCGACGACGTCTCGGAGAATCTTCAGGCGGTGGAGGAGCTCGACCTGCGCGAAGGCCCGCTCGACGTCGTGCTCGTCGAGTCCGGCGGCGACAACCTGACGGCGACGTTCTCGCCCGCGCTCGCGGACGTGCAGATCTTCGTCCTCGACTGCGCGGGCGGCGACGACGTCCCGCGCAAGGGCGGCCCCGGGGTGGCACGCGCCGACCTGCTGGTGATCAACAAGACCGACCTGGCGCCGTACGTCGGTGCCGACGTCGGGCTGATGCTGTCCGACAGCACCGCCGTCCGCGACGGGCGCCCGGTGATCGCCGCGTCGCTGCGCGATCCCGCCGGCGTCGACGGCATCGCGGCGTGGGTCCGCGCCGCGCTCGCCGAGCACCGCGCGGGCTCGCTCGTCGCACGGGATCCAGGGCCGATGGCTCCGCACCACCACCCCGAGGCCGGCCACGCCCACGACGGCCACACCCACAGCCACGAGGACGGCCACGTCCACGACCACGCGCATTGAGCTCGTCGCGGAGCGCCGCGGCGAAGCGACGGTGTTCGCGCTGCTGCGCGGCGGTGACCTGCTGCGCGCGCGCCCGCTGCCGCCGGCGGGAACGACCGCCCGCGTCGCGCTCGTTCAGGCGTCGGCGTCGCTGCTGAGCGGCGATCGGCTCGAGCTCGACGTCGTCCTCGGGGCAGGCGCGGCGGTCGAGCTCGTCGAGGTGGCGGCGATGGTCGCCCAGCCGACGCGGGGCGGGCCGGCGGCGCGCCTCGCGATCGCGGCCACGCTCGGCGCCGGTGCCCGTCTGCACTGGGACGCTCGTCCGCTCGTGCTCACCGCCGGCTGTGACCTGCGCCGCCGGATCGACGTTCGCCTGGGTCGGGGAGCGGTCGCGGTGCTGCGCGACACGCTCGTCTTCGGGCGCACGGGGGAGGAGCCGGGGCGCCTCGCCTCGAGGACGACGGCCGAGGTCGGCGGCGTCGCGCTCCACGACGAAGGCCTCGACACCGGCGACCTGGCGACGCTGCGCTCACCCGCCGTCGTCGGCGGCGCCCGGGTGCTCGACGTCGTGGCGCTGTACGGCGATCGCGGCGAAGCGCCGGGAGCGCTGCAGCTCGCTGGGCCGGGCACGCTCGCGGTCGTCTGTGCGCCGGATGCGGCACAGGCGCACGCGCTGATCGATCCGATTCGCCGGCGCTGGGCGCGTGCGCTGCTCGACGGCGCGGGTCGCGGCGACGATCTCCAAGCGGGGGTGGAAGGGCGCGCCACCTTGGCGCCGTCGGCAACAGGACAGAGTGTTCCCAGCCTGTAGGGTCCGCGGCTGTTTGTGTCCGAGGCAGGCGAGTAGAGGAGCATCGAGTGAGCGAGCAGGTTGAGCGCAACAAGGAGACCTTCAAGCGGTTCCAGGCCGAGGTCATCGTCAAGGGCGACACGACGCATCTTGCCGACTACATGGCGCCCGGCTTCATCACCCACCGGACCGGTCTCGACGGGTGGTACGAGGCGCTCGGCGAGCCGGCGCGCACCGAGCCGATCGTGATCGACGACCTCGTGAAGTTCGGCCACATGCTGAAGGGCGCCTTCGGCTCGGTCGAGAACCACCAGCGGCGGATGGACCTCGTCTCCGGCGAAGGCGATCTGGTCTGGGCGGTCTGGACGATCACCGGCACGATCAACGGCTCGTTCCATGGGGTTGCGGCCGACGGCAAGTCGATCGACTTCACCGAGGTCGCGTGGATCCGCTTCAACGACGACGGCAAGATGATCGAAGGCTGGTTCTGCTCCGACGTCGGGCCGCTGCTCGCGCAGCTTGGCGCGAGCGTCTCGCTCCCCGGCTAGCAGCGGGCACGCACACCGCCCCGCGCGCCTCGCGGGCGGTGTGCGTGCCGCAGCGTGGCTAGGCGTCGACGGCGATCTCGCGAAGCCGGTGGTCGTCGACGTCGAAGACGAAGCCGCGGACCCGGTCGCGGTGCGGCACGAACGGCGATCGGCGGACGCGCAGGATCGACTGGCGGACGTCGGCGTCGATGTCGGTGAACGACTCGATCGCGAACGCTGGCGCGACGCCGGTGGCCGCCTGCAGCTCGGCGCGGAAGCCGTCGTCGGTCAGGGTCTGCATGCCGCAGTCGGTGTGATGGATCAGCATCACTTCGCGTGTCCCGAGGCGCCGTTGCGACACGGCCAGCGAGCGAATCACGTCGTCGGTGATGACGCCGCCGGCGTTGCGCAGCACGTGCGCCTCCCCGTCCTGCAACCCGAGTGCGGCGAAGACGTCGAGCCGCGAGTCCATGCAGGTCACGATCGCCAGTTGCCGGCTGGGGCGGACATCCAGGTGCGTCGCCGGGATCGAGTCCGCGAAGGACCGGTTGTTGGCGACCAGCTCGTCGATCACGTCCACGGCCGGGACCCTAGTTCAACCAGCCAATCGTGAGGCGCGCCCGGCGCCGTCGCGCCGCCTATGCGACGCGTAGCGCGGGGACCGACACTGGATTCAGTGAGGCGGCGAGTTCGCGGCGCAGCAACGCGATCAGATGCTCCTGACCCGGGCTTCGCTGCGCTCCGGCTCGTTGCACGAGATGGATCGGTGCCGTCAACCGGGGGTTCGTCTCGAGCGCCTGCAACTGACCGGTCCGGGCGACATGCTCGACGCTGCTGCGGAACAGGAAGGCGACGCCGAGGCGTTCGTGCACCGCATGTTTGACGGCTTCGGGCTGGCCGAAGTCCATGGCCGACGGCGGGATCGACAGGCCGGACTCGGCGAGCACCTGTTCGATCGCGCAGGCGCCGCGACCGGAGATCAGCGTCATGTCGCGGATGATGTCGGCCGTGAGCACGTCGGGTCCCGGTACGGGAAATTCGGGATGTGTGACGAGGACGAGATCGTCGTAGCCGACGATCTCGGCGGCCACGCCGTCGTCATCGCCGATCGAGGAGCCGATCAGCACCGCCGCGTCCGCGTTTCCGGCTTGCAGTGCGGCGAGCGCGGAGGTCGTCGAAGCGATCTCCAGCGTCAGGCGAACGTTCGGCAGCTTGCTGAGGCGGCCGATGATCGGCGGCAGCACGCTGCTTCCGATCGACTGGTCGCCGATCACGGTGAGCATCTGCTGGGCACAGCCCTCGGCTCCTTCGAGCGCCCTGGCGAGCTCGTGCGTGCGAGCGACGACGTCGCGCGCCCATCCGTACACGGAGGCGCCCGTCTCCGTCAGCGCGAGGCCTCGGCCCTTGCGCTCGAACAGCCGGACGCCGACGTGCTCCTGCAGCGAGCGAATGTGAGCACTGATGACGGGCTGGGTGAGGAACATCTCCTTCGCCGCGAGCCCGACGCCGCCGCACTCGATGACCTTGCAGAAGACCTCGAGCTTGTACAGCGAGAAGCGTGTGTCAAACGACATCGAACGCCCGGATCACGGCCACTGGGCCGCTCGTGTCTCCAGGCAACCTGCGGGCGATCACAACCCCCATCGCAATCCCTCCCTCTCCTCCTAGCAGTGAGGTGACTGTAGGCGATCGCGAGCAAAAAATCAACGCTTGTCGAGGTTTATCAGACGGGGGCTGCTCGACGGCGCCGTAACGGTGTCAGAGCGCAGCTCGCCGAGTAGGACCTCGACCGCGGGCGCGAGGATCCGCGCGATCTCATCTTCGCTTGCGCCGGCGAGGTCGGGCATCTCCAGCAGCTTGCGATGGGCGTTGAGCCCGAACATGAAGGCAGCGAACAGCGCTGCGCGCAGGCGGGCGTCTGGCTGGTCAAGCGCTTCGGCCACCATTGTGATGCCTTGCGTGGTGACGACGTCTCGCAGATGCTCGGCTGCGATCTCGCTCGTGAAGCTGGCGCGCGCGAGAGCTCCGCGCGTGTCGTTGTCCCAGCGGCCGATCGAGAAGCGGATCAGCGCCTCCAGCGAGTCTGTCGCGTCTCCCTGCCGCAGCGGAAGCTCGCTGAAGTGAAGGTCGATCATCTCGTGCGGGTATGCCTCGATCGCCTCACGGAACAGCTGATCCTTGGACCCGAAGTATTGGATGACCGCAGCCTTGTCGACGCTCGCGACGTCGGCGATCGCCCGGATCGTCGTGCGGTCGAAGCCGCGCTCCGCGAACGCCTCTCGCGCCACGTCGAGAATGCGCTGCCGCGTCCGCTCGCCTTTGCTTACTCGTGTCGTCATCTTCGAGAGCGTACGCAAATTAGAGAGCCACGAGAAGGTCTCTCGACGACGTAGTCACTCGTGGCTATGAGTGTGCTGGCAACTTGAACTTGTCGTGGCACGCGCGACCGGTCATGGTGGCGTTCCGTGCGGCTGCGACTCGCCGGCCGTCACATGATGCCCAATTGCAGAGGGAGAAGCCGACGGCTCTCGTCGTACATGACCGTCGACCGTTGTTGTCACTTGTCACACATAGTCAAATAAAGCCTGCGGAGCCGTGAATCGGCGCCACCTGGCCATCGCCGTACCGGGGGAGGAACCATGATGAAGACGGGGAGTGTTGTCGTACGCCGCTTTGGCGGCCGCAACAGCCGTCGGGCGCTCGCGGCCGGAATTGCCGCGCTCGCTCTGGCGGCGACTGCCACGACCATGGCGGCGTCCGTATCTGCGGCGCCGACGGTCACCGTGAACTTCGCTACGCAGGCGATCGCCCAGGCGAGCTGGGCGAAGGCGGTTGCTGAATTCGAGCAGGCGAACCCGAACATCAAGATCAACGCGAAGTATCTGCCGGGCGACTATGGCGGGCTGCTGAAGACGCAGATCAACGCCGGGAACATTCCCGACGTCTTCTATACGGCTCCCGGCAACGGGGCGTCGCAGAGCTTGCTGCCGTTCGTGTACCGCAAGGGACTCCTCATGAACCTCAAGAACGAGGCGTTCGTGAAGCGGATCCCGGCGTTCGTGAAGCCGCTGGTCTCGACGTCGAAGGGCGTGTATTCGTGGCCCGGAGACATCAACATTCTCGCGCTCTGGTACAACCGTCCCGGTTTGCGGGCGCTGGGTATCAAGCCGCCCGAGACGTTCCCGGAGCTGTTGACGCTGTGCCGCAAGGTCAGTGCGGCGGGGAAGATCCCTGTCGCGCTCGCCACGGTTCCTTCGAACAGCGCGGGAACACTCATCGCCGTCGCCGGGACGCCGTTGAAGGCGATGGCGCCGGCATGGATGAAGGCTCGGAAGAAGGGGCAGACCACCTTCGCCGCCTCAGCAGGCTGGCGTGGGGCCGCGGACTCGGTCCTCAAGATGAAGAGCGCCAACTGCTTTTCGCCTGGTGTCGCATCGTCCCCGATCCAGCAGGTGTTCGGTCAGCTCGCCACCGGGCAGGCGCTGATCTATGCGGGCGCAAGCCAGATCCTCAACGGTGTCTTCCCATTGATCAAGGATCGTTCGGCCGTGGATTTCAACGGTGTTCCGTTCCCGGGTGCCAAGAAGGGCCAAGGGGCGGTCCTGCTGACGCCCAATGACGGGCTCAGCGTCTGGGTGCACTCGAAGGTCAGGGACGCGGCACTGACGTTCGTCCGGTACCTGGCCGACACGAAGAACGCGGCGCGGTTCGCGGCGTCGAACGGTAACGCCGACCTCGAGGGGTTTGAGAAGAACAAGCTGCCGGGCTTCATGTCCGGGATCCTTCCGGCCGTGAAGAACAAGCAGACGCAGCTGAACCCCGCGTCGATCTGGCCGAATCCGCGCCTCAGGGAGGCGCTCGGCACCACCACGATCGGCCTGCTGACCGGCCAGAAGACGACGGCGCAGACGCTGGCAGACCTCGATCGAACCTACAGCGAGGGCTAGGGAGGCGATGCTCGCGGAGCCCGATCCGGGCTTCGCGAGCATCGCTCGTAGTACGTGCGTCGGTGCGGGCCCGCAGGGGCAAATCAAACAACCAGCGTGTCACTTCGGTGCGCGCGAGAGAGGGCGTGATGGGGCCGGTCTTTTTCACTCATGAGGATGTTCGTAAGGCGGCGGACGGCGACGATCCGCAGGCGCGGATGGCGAACGCGAAGCTGTCGCTTGACATGGTCGAGGACTCGATCCGGGCGATGGCCGGCGGGCATCCGAGGGACGATCGGTCCCAGGTCCTGATCCCGCCCGGCACCTTCCACTATGCGCAGGGCAAGGCGATGCTCGCGGCGCATCTGGCGACGATGCCGGGCGACGACAGCCCGCTGGTCGCCTACCTGGTCTGCATCGGCAACCGCATGACCTACGACAAGAACGGCATCTGGCGGCTGGTCTGGGATCCGAACACGCTGTCGCTGGTATGCATCCTGCCGGACTACCACGTGCAGCCGTGGGCGGTGGGTGGTCACGCGGGCGTCGGGACGCGGTGGCTGGCGCGCGAGGACGCCAAGGTGCTGACGATCTTTGGCTCGAGCCGTCATGCCTATGGCGCCTTGCGCGCCAACGTCGGTGCGCGGGATTTCGACGAGATCCGGGTCTGGAGCCCGACGGAGGAGCATCGGAAGGCGTTCGCCGAGCAGGCGCGTCGTGACTTCGACCTCAACGTCGTCGCCAGCGAGTCTGCGCGAGAGGCAGTCGAGGGCGCCGACGTGATCAGCCTCGCCCCGCGCAACGTTCCCGGTGACCCGCCGGTCCTCGACGTCGAGTGGCTGTCTCCCGGCACGCATCTCAACTCGATCACCTACGAGCTCGGGCCGGAGATCATCGAGCGGGCGCGGATCGTGCCGCAGAACACCGATGAGTTGCGAGGACAAGGGTGGGAGCCGTACTCCTCGAGGCTGAACGCCGGCGAGATCCCCAACCTCGGCCCCGACATGTATTCGATGGTTTCGTCGGGCAAGACGGCGCGAGCAGACGACGACGAGATCACGCTGTATCTGGCGAACTCGTCCGTCACGCACTCGGTCGCGATCTCGCGCTGGATCTACGACGAAGGCCGCGCGAAGGGCCTCGGCATAGAGCTCGACGCCGGCTGAGCGCACACCGGCCGGTACAGAAGCAGGCGATGAAATATCTCCCTGTAGGTCGTCGGCGCGGGTCGTTCGGGCTCGTCGTCTAAGCAACGTGTGACGTAGGCGCGCGCGAGAGAGGAACGTGATGGGACCGGTCTTTTTCACTCATGAGGATGTTCGTAAGGCGGCGGACGGCGACGACCCGCAGGCGCGGATGGCGAACGCGAAGCTGTCGCTTGACATGGTCGAGGACTCGATCCGTGCCATGGCCGCCGGCCATCCGAAGGATGATCGGTCGCACGTGCAAATCCCGCCTGGGGTACATCACTACGCACACGGCAAGGCGATGCTCGGGGCGCATCTGGCGACGATGCCGGGTGACGACAGCCCGCTGGTCGCCTTCCTGGTCTGCATCGGCAACCGCATGAGCTTTGACAAGAACGGCGTCTGGCGGCTGGTCTGGGATCCGAACACGCTCTCGCTGGTCTGCATCCTGCCGGACTACTACGTGCAGCCATGGGCGGTGGGTGGTCACGCGGGCGTCGGAACACGCTGGCTGGCGCGCGAGGACGCCAAGGTGCTGGCGATCTTCGGCTCGAGCCGACATGCC
>DASRHW010000040.1:0-10098 GCA_035650375.1 Solirubrobacteraceae bacterium
ACCTGCAGGTCGCGCTCGGCCTCGAGCGCATCGGCGAACTGGCCGATCTGCTCGCGGACCTCGTCGAGCTCGCGACGCTCGATGGCGACGTCGAACAGCGACCTGGCGTAGACGGTTGCGATCTCTTCCATGGCCGGTTAGCGGTTCTCTCCGGCCAGCGCGGTGAAGTCGAGCTCCTCGAGCGCCTCTGTCACGAGCCGCCGCTGATCGTCTTCGCTCATCACCTTGCCGATGACCTTCTCGGTCGCGAGCACGGTCAGGTCGGCGACCTCGCGGCGGATCTCCTGGATCGCACGGCGGGTCTCGGCCTCGATGTCACGACGCGTCTGGGCGAGCAGCTCCTCGCGCTTGGCGCGGGTCTCCTCGACCGTCTCACGCTCGTACACCTCGGCCGCCTTGCGCGCCCGTGCGACGATCTCGTCCGCCTGGGCACGCGCGTCCTTGAGCCGCTCGCGGTACTCCTCGAGCAGCTTGTCGGCCTCCTCCTTCGTCCGTTCCGCGTAGTCGATCGACTCCTCGATCGCATGTTGGCGCTTGTCGAGCGCCTCGGCGATCCGCGGCCAGGCCGCGCGCTTGAGCACGATCATCGCGACGACGAAGACGAACAGCGTCCAGATCATCAGCCCGAGGCCGGGCTTGACGAGGAAGCTGCCGCCGCTTTCGCCCTCTTCGGCGGCCGCTGCGAGCGTGGTGACGAGTGCGGTCATCGCGGCCTAGAGGAAGAAGGCGAGCAGACCCGCGACGAGGCCGTAGAAGAAGCAGGCCTCGGTGAGCGCGAAGCCCAGCCACTGGATCGAGGTGACCTCGTCGCGCATCTCCGGCTGACGAGTCACCGCCTCGATCACCTTGCCGAAGATCGTGCCGATGCCGACGGCCGCGCCGGCGGCGCCGAGCCCGCCGCCCACGCCCAGGGCGATCGCCTTGCCGCCGTCGGCGGCGCCGCTGCTGTCCGCGGCTGCGGCAGCGAGCGTGGTGATGATGGCCAGGTCCACAGTGAGCTCCTTTGTGACTTCAGTGAGACTCGGCGACCGCGCCGCCGAGGTAGATAGCAGTGAGAGTGGCGAAGATGAACGCCTGGAGGCCGGCGACCAGGCCGACCTCGAAGAGGAAGATCGGAAGGCCGAAGATCAGCGGGATCCAGCCGAGCGCGGCGATCCCGAGCAGCACGGCCAGGGCGCCGCTCATGAAGAGGATGATCAGGTGGCCGGCGAGGATGTTGGCGAAGAGCCTGATCGACAGCGACAGCAGCCGCATCAGGTTCGACATCAGCTCGAGCACGAACAGGAAGCCGGCCATGAAGCCGGTCACGCCTGCGGGGATCAAGCTCTTGAGATAGCCGCGCACGCCCTTCGCGCGGATGCCCTCGTACGTGTAGCTGACGAAGACGACGGCGGCCAGGACGAGCGGCACCGAGAGGTTCGCCGTCGCCGCGTAGAGGCTGAAGCTCGGGATGTTCAGCCCGAACAGGCTGAACGTGTGCTCGGTGTTGGTCGGCAGCGGGATGTAGCCGATCAGGTTCGAGAAGAGGATGAACAGGAACAGCGTCGAGATGAACGGGAACCACTTCGCCGCCATCCGGTCGTCCATCGAGCCGCGCGTGATGTTGTCGCGCATCAGGCCGTAGAGCGTCTCGACGAGCGTCTGCACGCGGTTCGGGCGATCCTGCATCCGCTTGGCGACGTAGACCATCGTCGCGCAGGTCAGGAAGGCCGCGATGATCAGATACATCACGGCCTTGTTGAAGTCGACCGGGCCGAGGTTGAACCAGGTGTCGAGCTTGAACTCGTTCTGCGGCTGGAACTCGGTGTTGTCCGAGCGGCTCCAGCCGGTCAGGACCGCGATCAGGATCGCGCCCAGCACGTACAGGCCGAGACCGGCGAAGACCTTCTGCTTCGTTGACAGCCTTGACATCACGGGCGGACGACGTTCCTCTCGAGCTGGCGGGCGACATTGGAAGCGCCCAGGTAGACGGTGAACAGCACGAGCGCCAGCACCGCGGCCATGACGCCGTCATCCCGATCGCCGACGTAGCGCGCCGCGATGACGGCCGCGACGACGATCCAGACGCGCGCCATCATGCCAGCAAAGTGCATCGAGAGGCGCGTCCTCAATTCGCCGCCTGCCGCCTCGGCGCGATGATCGAGGTATTCGGCGATCGCGCGTGTCAGCAACCAGGCGGCCGCGACGAACGCGTAGCCGATCACGGGCAGCCCGGCGAGCGCGACGAAGGGCGCCAGTGCCACGAGCACCGTGACGTCGAGGTACTTGACGGCGATCACGCGGTCAGAGATCCCGGAAGCGGACGATCACAGCCGCCATTCCCGCGCCGAAGCCGAGCAGCAGGCCGGCGCCGAGACACAGAGCCTTGGCGCCGATCAGCGCGCCGACGCCGAGACCGACGAGCACACCCAGGACGATGCCGCTCAGCAGCAGCATCCCAGCGGCCATCCCCCGCGTCGTGTTCTGGGGACGCGGAGTGGTCATCGTGTTCCGGTTGAGGTTCGAGGTCGTGCATCGAGTATGCGGCGGGCGGCAGCCGCGGGTCCGTCGCGGCGGTCTCCTCCGGCGACGGGGATCAGACCATAGTCGGTTCGCGCACCTTGTAACAAGTTTGTGACACCTGGCACGCGCCCTGCCCGGGGAATGCGGGAACGCACGGCGCTCAGCCGCTTTCGATCGTCAACAGCTCGAGGTGCTCGTGATCGACCTGCAGCGTCGTGTGCTCGATCGCGTACTGCTCGTGCAGCACCTGCTCGAGCGACGCGCGGATCGCGTGGCAGTCGTCGCCCTCGGCGACGAGCACGTGCGCCGACAGCGCCGTGAAGCCGGTACCCAGCTCCCAGACGTGCAGGTCGTGGACCTCGACGACGCCGGCGTGAGCCGCCATCGCGTGCCCGACCGCGTCGACGTCGAGGTCGTCCGGCGCCGCTTCGAGGAACACGCGCGCCGACGCCCGCAACAACGACCACGCCGCCCGCAGCATGATCGCGGCGACGAGCAGCGCCGCGATCGCGTCGGCCTCGTGGAACCCTGTCGCCAGGATCACCACGGCGGCGATCGCGGTGAAGGCGAACGCCGCGAGGTCGGTCAGCAGGTGCTGGTACGCGCCTTCGACGTTGAGGCTGCGGCGATCGGCGCCGGAGACGACCCACGTCGCGACGATGTTGACCGCGACGCCGACCAGCGCGACCGCCAGCACCGGTCCCGCGTCGACGCCGGGAGGGTCGAACAGCCGGCCGACGGCGCCGATCACGATCACGACGCCGAGCACGAGCAGCGTCGCTCCGTTGAACTGTGCCGCCAGCGCCTCGGCGCGCCCGAGGCCGAAGGTCATCTGGCCCTTCGCGGGCCGGCGTGCGACGCGCGCGGCGACGAGCGCGATCGCCAGTGCGGCCGCGTCGGTGAGCATGTGCGCGGCGTCCGACAGCAGCGCCAGCGAGTCCGCCAGCAGGCCGACGACGACCTCGCCCGCCATCAGCGCGAGGATCAGCCCGAGCGCGATCGCCAGGCGCCGCGAGCCGGCCCCGACCGGGGGCCGGTGGTGATGGCCGTGCGCGTGGTGGTGATCGTGTGCCATCCGACCGCCAACGGTAACGTCGCCGCAGCTGTGAAGTCGCCTAGAAGGCGCCGCCGAGCAGGTGCCCGAGGAGCAGCGCGGCGAACCCGCCAAGCAGGCTGATGCCGAGGTTCGCCCAGACCGCCGGCGTTCGGTGCAGGCGGCCGAGCTGCACGCTTTCGAGCATCCACGTCGAGAACGTGGTGAACGAGCCCAGCGTCGCCGTGGCGGCGAGCAGACGCGCATCGCCCGTCACGTCGGCACCGGCCAGCACCCCGAGCGCGAACGACCCGGCGACGTTGACGGCCATCGTCCCGAACGGGAACGGCCGCGCGAGCCGGCGGTTGACCTCGACGTCGAGCAGCACGCGAGCGCAGGCGCCGACACCGCCGAGGCCGCCGACGGCGACCCAGACGAGCACCCTGCTCACGCCGGCGCCCATCGTCGCCGCAGTGCCGAGACGACGGCGACGGCCGCAAGCCCGGCCGCGATGCTCGCGGCCGCGTAGGCGAGCGCAAGCCCGATGCGGTGCTCGTCGAGCATGTCGAACAGCTCGAGCTGCATCGTCGAGAACGTCGTCAGCGCGCCGCACAGGCCCGATCCCCAGAAGCGGTAGCCAGGCCCACGCATCTGCCCGCGGTAGTGGCCGGCCAGCCAGCCGATCAGCGCCGCGCCGGCGATGTTGACGGCGAACGTGACCCACGGCCAGTGGCCGGCGCGCGGCGGCCATGCCTCGACGAGCCCGGCCCGGGCAAGCGCGCCCAGGACGCCACCGCAGAACACCATGGCGACATCGCGCGGAGGTACGCCGGTTCCGGCGACCGGAGCGCGAAACCCCTCCTCCGAACGGATCGAGGACACGGCTACCGCTTGGCGTTCTGAGCCGTGACGACACGCTTGACGACGGCGAGCGCCGGGCGCGCCTTGCCGAGCGAGTTGACGAGCGCGGAGTCCCACGTGTCATGGCCGGTCGACGAACTCCAGTGGTACAGGTAGACGCGCTGGATCCGGCCGCTGAGCGGCACGAGGCGATCGAACAGCCAGCGTGTGGCGACCGCGGCGTGGACGGTCGACTCCGCGAACCCGGCCGTCGTACTGCGGTTGCGCCTCGCGACGATGCCGCCCGTCTCCGTCAGCCAGATGAAGCTGCGTGGCGGCGTCGCCTTCAGCATCCGCCGGGTGCCGACGTCACGGATGCGGTTGACGTCGAGGTAGTTGTGCAGCCCCCAGTACTTGGGCTCGACGCGGGCCTTGCGCCGGAATCGCTTCACCCACGACGTCATGTTCGGCATGTCGAGGACCTCGGCCGCGAGGATCTTGCAGCTCGGGCACTCGCTGCGGATCGCGTTGTAGTAGCCGGCGACGAGCTCCGGCCGGTTGCAGGTCGGCTCACCGCAGAGGTTCGCCTCGTTCCACGTGGCGAACGTCTTGACCCAGGGGAACATCGCGCGAAAGCGGCGGAACTCGTAGCGGAAGCGCTCCGGCGACGGCAGTGTGCGGCGCTCCCCGGGGGTCCTCGAATGGCCGAAGCTGATCAGCGGGTCGACGTGGGCGGAGCGCGCCTGGTCGAGCCACGCGACGAGCTCCGCCGTCTGCCAGTCGGAGGTCAGCGCGTCCCAGCCGACGGTGTAACGCGAGTAGTGGATGCCGAGCGCCGTGAAGCGCGGGTCGGAGAACGTCGCCGGCTTCTGGTCGCCGATCCCGACCGTGACGGCGGACGCGGGCGGTGCGATGGCCGCCCCTGCCGCTGACAGCGCCGCGACCGCCACTGCGAGCACCACCGGGCGGAGAGCGAGAACGAGCGCGCGCATCGACCCACCAGGCTAACCAGGCGAGCGCGCGGGCTCGGTCAGCGCTTGACCGCCTCCCACTCCCCCGTCTCGAGCCTCGCTTCGACGTCGGCATCGATCTCGGCGGACGAGCGCTTCGGTTGCTGGCGCCGCAGCAGCCGGCGGAACTTGAGGATCTCGAGCACGTAGACGAGATAGACGCTGGCCAGCAGCGCGAGCAGCAGCAGCCCGCCCATCAGGACCGCCCAGCCGGCGCGCAGATCGCCGTGATCGGAGTACGGAACGAAGCGCGTGGCGACCGCGACGCCGCCGAGCATCAGCGTCCAGGCGTACAGGTACAGCACGGTGCGCCGCTGACTGAAGCCGATCCGGCTGAAGCGGTGGTGGAAGTGGTTGGCGTCAGCCTGGTAGACGGGACGGCGGTACTTCATGCGCTTGAGCACGACGAACGTCGTGTCGAGGAACGGGACGGCGAGCACGAGCAGCGGCAGGAACAGCGCGATCGCCGCGCCGGTCTTGACCGTCCCCAGCGCCGCGACGCAGCCCAGCAACAGTCCCAGCAGGTTCGAGCCCGCGTCCCCCATGAAGACCGACGCCGGGTGAAAGTTGTGGACGAGGAAGCCGAGCGCCGCGCCGGCGATGATCGCCGCCAGCGCGCCGGGCCGCGTGAAGTCGGCGTCGAAAGCGATCACCGCGAACGAGGCCGCCGCGATCGCGCAGACGCCGGCCGCGAGCCCGTCGATTCCGTCGGAGAGGTTGACCGCGTTCATGATCGCGACGAGGCCCAGCACGGTCAGCGGCACCGTGAGCTCACCCGTGTCGACGTGATGGATCAGCGGCAGCGTGAAGCTCTCGACGCGCGCCTGGTGGGCGAGCGTCACGACGAGCAGCGCCGCCGCGATCTGGCCGAGCAGCTTGAGCGCCGGACGGAGATCGACGACATCGTCGATCGCGCCGACGAAGGTGATCACGGCCGCACCGGCGAGAACGCCGGTCCACGGCTCCTCGAACGGCAGCCAGATCAGCGTCGCGACGGCGACGCCGACGAAGATCGCCAGCCCGCCGAGCCGAGGCGTCGGCCGATCCGAGAGCCCGCGCTCGCTGGGCGCGTCGACGGCGCCGAGCCGGTGCGCCAACCGCGCGGTCAACGGCGTGACGGCCGCGGTGACGAACGCCGCGACGACGCACGCGAAGAGGGCGTCCCAACCGGAGAGCGACATCCGCCGGTTAGTCTGCCAGGCGCTCATGCGGATCTGGGTCGACCTGACAGCCTCAGCGCACCCGATCGTCATGCGGCCGATCGTCGAGCGCCTGCGCCAACAGGGCCACGAGGTCGAGATCACCGCCCGCGACTACGCACAGACGCTGGAGCTCTGCCGCCTGCACGGCCTCGAGGTGGAGACGTTCGGCTCGCACGGCGGCGCGACCCGCACCCGCAAGATGGGCGCGCTGCTCTCGCGGACGACGGCGCTGCGGCGCTGGGCGAAGCCGAAGCGCTTCGACCTCGCCGTCGCTCACGGCTCCAACGACCTGGCGCTCGTCGCGCGGAGCCTGCGGATCCCGGCGTTCAACACCTTCGACTACGAGTGGGCGACGTTCCAGCACACGATCGGCTGCCGCCTCGCGCGGCGCGTGATGGTGCCGGAGTCGATCCCGCCGGAGCGCCTGCGCCGCTACGGCGTCGGCCCCGACAAGCTCGTCCAGTACCCGGGGCTGAAGGAGGAGTACTACCTCGCCGACTTCGAGCCCGACCGCGAGCAGTTCGCGCGGCTCGGCGTCGACGAGCAGCGCGTCGTCGTGATCGTCCGCCCGCCGCCCGACGTCTCGCTCTACCACCGCAAGTCCAACCGCCTGTTCCCGCAGGTGCTCGAGCACCTCGGCTCCGACGACGGCGTCCAGGCGCTGGTGCTGCCGCGCACGCAGGCCCAGCGCCAGTACGTGCGCGAGCTCGGGCTGCCGTCGGTGATCGTCGCCGACGGCGCGATCGACGGCCAGAGCGCCGTCGCGCTCGCCGACCTCGTCGTCTCCGCCGGCGGCTCGATGAACCGTGAGGCGGTCGCGCTGGGCACGCCGGTCTACACGACGTACGGCGGCCGCCTCGGCGGCGTCGACGAGATGCTGATCCGCGAGGAGCGGCTGCGGCCGCTGACGGATCCGCGGGCGATCGAGCTCGTCAAGCGCCCACCGCACGACCCGACCGGCAGGCGGGATCCGGCGCTGCTGGTAGAGATGGTCCTCGGAACGATCCGATGAGCCTTCCCGAGCTGCGCAGCCGCCCGGAGCCCCAGAACCCCGCCGCCGAGGCGAGGACGGCTCGGCTCGTCGATTCGCACACGCTCGCCGACCGCTACGCGGGCCTCGCCGAGCACCCGTTCGAGCGCCGCGGCGTCGACGCGGTCCTCCGTCTGCTCGACATCGTCTTCTCCGCCGCGATCCTGATCGTCAGCGCGCCGGCGCTGGCGCTGCTGGCCGTGCTCGTGGCGCTGACGTCGGGCCGGCCGGTGCTCTACCGGGGTCCGCGCGTCGGCCGTGCGGGGCGGATCTTCACGATGTACAAGCTGCGCACGCTGCGGCCCGACGCCGAGGAGCGAATCGGTCACCTGCAGGACGTCGCGCTCGACGCGCAGACCGCGAGCGAGCACACCCGCGTCGGCCGCGTCCTGCGCGCGACCCAGCTCGACGAGCTGCCACAGCTCTACAACGTGCTGCGCGGCGACATGTCGATCGTCGGGCCGCGACCGATCCGGCCGATCTTCTTCGAGGAGCTCTCGCTGGAGCTGCCGCAGTACTGGCAGCGGCTCGTCGCACGCCCCGGGCTGACGGGCTTCGCGCAGCTGCGGATGCGCCGCGACATGACCTGGGGTGAGAAGCTCGCGCACGACCTCGAGTACCTCGCCGACCGCTCGGTCCCGCTGTACCTGCGGATGATCGGGGCGACGACCATCCGCATCTTCGGGCGCGTGCTGCGCGAGGTGCCGGCGGCACTGGCAGGACGCGGCGGCCCGGCGGCGTAGGGAACCGGCGTGTGTGGCATTGCCGGCCTGGCGACGCTCGACGGCGCGGCGGTCGACCCCGGACCGCTCCGCGCGATGTCCGACGCGCTGCGTCATCGCGGGCCTGACGACGAGGGGCTCTGGAGCGACGGCCCGATCGCCCTGGCCAACCGCCGCCTGTCGATCATCGACCTCGAGCACGGCCATCAGCCGATGGCCGGAGGCGACGGGCGTGTCGTCGTCGTGCAGAACGGCGAGATCTACAACCACGAGGCGCTGCGCGCCGAGCTGGCCGCCGGCCGCCACCGCTTCGCCACCCACTCGGACACCGAGGTCCTCGTCCACGGCTACGAGCAGTGGGGCGACGATCTGCTCGAGCGGCTGCGCGGGATGTTCGCGATCGCGATCTGGGACGCCGCGGAGCGGCGGCTGCTGCTCGCCCGCGACCGCTTCGGGATCAAGCCGCTGTACTGGAGCGCGCGGGACGGCCGGCTCGCCTTTGCCAGCGAGCTGAAAGCGCTGCGGGCGCTCGGCGTCCGCGAGCAGATCGACCCGGCGGCGCTCGAGGCCTACCTGACGTTCAACGCGATCCCCGCGCCGCTGACGATCTTCGCCGGCGTCCACAAGCTCGAGCCGGGCCATCTGCTCGAGTGGCAGCCGGGGCGCGCGCCGCAGGTCCGGCGCTGGTGCCGTCCGGCACCGGCCGCCGGCGGCGACGTTCGCCGCGAGCCGTTCGACGCGCTCGCGACCGAGCTGCGGTCACGGCTGCGCGACTCGGTCCGAGCGCACCTGGTCGCCGACGTCCCGGTCGGCGTGTTCCTCTCCGGCGGCGTCGACTCCGGCACGCTTGCCGCGCTCGCCGCCGAGGAGTCGCGCGACCGGGTCTCGACGTTCTCGATCGGCTTCGAGGAGCAGTCGTTCGACGAGCTCGAGCTCGCCCGCTCGGTCGCCGGCCGCTACGGCACCGACCACCACGAGCTCGTCATCGGCGACGCGCACGACCCGATCCTCGAGCTGCTGCCGGCGATCGTCGACGCGTTCGACGAGCCGTTCGCCGACTCGTCGGCGTTGCCGACCTACCTCGTGTCCCGGCTCGCCTCGCAGCACGTCAAGGTCGCCCTCTCGGGCGAAGGCGCCGACGAGCTGTTCGGCGGCTACTTCACCTACGTCGCCGACCGGCTCGCGCCGCGCTTCGGCCGCGCCGCGCAACTCGCCCGGCCGCTGGTCGCGAAGCTGCCGTCGAGCTCGCGGCGCGTCTCGCTCGACTACATGGCGCGGCGCTTCACGCGCGCGGCGCATCTGCCGCCGCTCGAGGCGCATCACGGCTGGAAGGAGATCCTCGCGCCCGACCTCCGCGCCGAGCTGCTCGGGAGCCGCCGCGATCTCGGCTTCGACCCGCTCGCCCCGTGGCGTGCGCGCTGGGCAGAGACCGCCGGCGCCCCTTCGCTGGCGCGGCTGCAGGACCTCGACCTCGGCATCTACCTGCCAGACGATCTGCTGACGAAGACCGATCGCGCGTCGATGGCGCATTCGCTCGAGGCACGCGTGCCGTTCCTTGACGCCGGCGTCGCCGAGCTCGCGCTGGCGCTGCCGACCGAGGCCAAGGTGCGCGGGCTGCAGAAGAAGCGGCTGCTGCGCGCGGCGGTCGAGCCGCTGCTGCCGGCGAAGGTCGTCCACGGCCGCAAGCGTGGCTTCTCGATCCCCGCCGCCGCGTGGCTGCGCGGCTCGCTCGAGCCGTTCGCGCGCGAGCTGCTCGGCG